>JAPYWL010000004.1 GCA_028276365.1 Deltaproteobacteria bacterium
AGCAGTTGTTTCTTTTACTTTGGCTGTTGATAGGATTTCTGAAGGTACTGATTACTTTGATATTGTTGGATTTGAAAAATTGGCTGAGATATCTAGTAAATATCTAAAAAAAGGTAGATTAGTTATGGTAGAAGGTCGATTACAAACTAGAGTATTTGAAAGAAATGATGGAACTAAAGCTAAAAATTTTGAAATAATTATGGAAAATATGAAAATGCTTGATAAAAAACCTGAGGCTGAAGAATATAAAGAATATAAAGTAGATAAAGCAGAATCTAAAGATTACTTATATGAAGCAAAAAATGTAAGATCAGAAACTAAAATGGATTATAAAGAACCTAAAACTGAGCCTTTAAAATCTAAAAAAACTTATACTCAAGAATTGGAATTTGATGAAGATCTTAGTTTTGATGAATTTCAAGAAGAGGATTCCTTTACTGTTAATCCTAAGGTAAAAGAACAAAATTTAGCTAAGGAATTTAGAAAAAATCAAGCTGATTATAAAGCTCCTTCTTCTTACTCTAAAAAAATCTCAAAACCTTTTGAAGATGATGATGATTTTGATGAATTATTCTTTGATGATAAATAATTTTTTTATAACTTTAGTTATTTATGTATATTTTAAATTTAGAGTTAATTAATTATAGATTATTTAAAGAAAGTAGTTTTAAGTTTAATAAAGGGGTTAATATTATTTTTGGATATAATTCAACAGGTAAAACTTCAATTTTGGAAGCTATCAATTTGGTATTAACAGGTATAGCTATTAATAATGAAAATATTATAAATTTTGATTCTGATTTTGCTAATATCTTCGCTAATATTATTAAAGATAATATTACACATAACCTAAAACTTATAATAAAAAAAATAGATGAACAAAAATTAAGAAAGTTTTTTTTTTAAATGAAAAAAAAATAAAAAACTATGAAGAACTGAGAAATATTTTTTTTATTATTTTTCTTGGTTTAAAAGATATATTATTAGTTAATAGTGAACCTTCTGTTAAAAGGGATTTCTTAGATAGGTTTTTAATCTCACTTTTCAAGGATTATTATAATTCTTTAATTAATTACAAGAAAACTCTATTTAACAAAAATAAATTACTTTATAATTTGAAAATTAATCAAAGTATTGATTATGAAATGTTGGATATTTTAAATGAAAGCATTGTAAATTACTCTGTTTTTATTTCATTAAAAAGAATGGAGATTTTTTATAGGATAAAAGAGTATATAAATAATTATTTAAAATTTCTTTTACCTAATTTTGAATTTTCTTTTATTTATGATATTAGCGGGATCTATAAGATAGATATAGAAAAAGTTAATATAAATCAAGAGGTATTAAGAAATTTTTATTTTCAAGCACTAAAGAAAAATAAAAAAAAAGAATTAAGTATTTATAAATCAGTAATTGGAGCTTCTAAAGATAATTTTGAAATACTTATTAAGAATTCTAATAATATAAATGTAAAATATTTTCTCTCTTTAAGTCAAATCAATCTTTTATCTTTAGCTATATTTTTTTCATTAAAAAAAATAATGAAACAATTTTTTAATTATGACCCTATTTTGCTTTTAGATGAACCCTTTGTTTATTTAGATAAAAATAATGTAAAAAAAGTATTAAATTTATTATTTGAAAATACCCAATCTATTTTTACTACCAATAATATAGATTTATTACATTTTATTTTTGATTCTTTTGATAATATAAATGTAATAAAACTAAAAAATGAATGAGGAATAATAAAATAATGGATCAAAAAAGTAATAAAAAATTTAATAGCTTTTTTAATACAAATTCATTAAAAATATATAAATTTGATTTTACTAAGTTTCAAAATAATATTTATTATTCTTTTTTTGAAAAAGATAAAAACAGAGATTATTATATTAATGTTATTTGGTATTTAGAAGAATTATTAGAATTCATATTAGAGTTATTTTATATTATAAATTCTGAAAGTAATTTGGAGTTATTTAGCAAGAACCAGGAGTTAGTATTAAATAAATTAGAAAGATTAAAATTAGAGTTATCCGATGTTTTTGCTTGGATTTTTAGTATTTTAAATTTAAATAATATCAAGATAAATCAAGTTTTTATTATCTTGGAAAGTAGTGAATATTTTAATGAAAATAATTTAGATTTTATCTTTAGTAATTTAGTTTATTCTAATTTGTATTTTATTAAATCAATAAAAAAGCAGGATCTTAAGAATTTAAAAAATGCTGTTTATTTAATTATTTTTTACTTGATAAAAATTAGTTTTATTTTAAAAATTGATTTAAATGAGGTTTTTCAGAGGTATGAAGTTTGCCCAAAATGTAATCAAAAAAAATGTATATGCTAAAAGATTTCTTATTTCATAAAAAACTATTTAGGCTATACTGCTTAATAAGAATTATGTTAGTCTTGTAATGTATTGTTTTGAACATAAAGAGAATCTCAAAAAGAGTTAATTTTGTAAATAGTGGAGTTTATCTAAAAGGGAGTCTTTACTTACAAAAATTTGAATTTAGATGGAATTTTAGATATTAACATTAATTTAAATATTATATATAAAAAATTGTTTTTTATAATTTTATTGTAAATTTGATTGTTTTTTTATAAAAGGGTTATAAAATTGTTTAAAGAATATTAATAATACATTTGGAAATACCGCTAAGCAAGGATAGCGGAATAAAAATTATTCCTTGCTCCCTAAATTAAAAAAATTTAGGGAAAAAAAATAAATAAAAGTGAATAACGTTTTATTTTTAACAACTGAAACTACTATAACTTTACCTACTTTAACTTCTAATGAATATTTTTATTTACTTATAATACTTATAGCTGCGTTAATAAGTATCGTTTTTGGATTAGGTACATTTTATAATGTAATGAAAAAAGATTCAGGAACTCCTGAAATGCAACAAGTAGCATCTGCTATCCAAGAGGGGGCTCAAGCTTATCTTAATAAACAACTTAGTACTATGTCTATTTTTGTTATTATTTTAGCTATTGCTTTATTTTTCTTATATAATTCAATTTTTAATAACTCATTTTTAGCATTAGGTGTTAGTTTTGCTTTTCTGTTAGGTGTAGGTTTTTCTTATATTGCTGGATTTTTAGGGATGTATTTAGCAGTAAGGGCTAATCAAAGAACAGCTTATGCTGCTATTAATAGTTATGTACAGGCAATGAAGATAGCTTTTAGGGCTGGTAGTGTTGCTGGAATGGCTACTGTTGGATTGGCTCTTTTAGGTGCTGTTTTACTATTTTTTATATATAAAGAAGAGGCAGTTAAAGTTTTTATTGGTTTTGGTTTTGGGGGATCATTAGGTGCTTTATTTATGCGGGTTGGTGGAGGTATTTATACTAAAGCTGCTGATGTTGGAGCTGATATAGTCGGTAAAGTAGAAGCTGGGATTCCTGAAGATGACCCAAGAAATCCTGCAGTTATTGCTGATAATGTTGGTGATAATGTAGGAGATTGTGCAGGTATGGTAGCTGACGTTTTTGAGAGCTATGCAGTTACTTTAGTCGCTTCCATTGTATTAGGTGTTGTTGTATTTATAGATCAAAATTTTAAAAATATTTTATTACAAAATAATCAAAATGTAGATAAATGGATACTTTTATTAGTATTTTATCCGTTATTGGTAAGGGCTTTAGGTGCTATTACTGCTATTATTGGAGTTTTAGCTCTTAATCCTAAGGAAGATGATACTAATCCGATGAGACCTATAAATTTTGGGTTCTGGGTTTCTTTAATTGCTACATTAATTGGAGCTTTCTTTATTAATTTCTTAATCCCTACTTTGCCTACTACTCCTGAGTGGGCTAACTGGTTTGGACATGATTTTAGATTCTTCTTAGCTATTTCCTTAGGAGTTGTTTTAGCTGCTATTACTTTATATATAACTGATTATTATACTCATATTGATAAATTACCTGTAACTGAAACTTCTTATTCTTCTAAAACAGGTACTGCTACTTTAATATTAAGTGGTATGGCACATGGTTATCAAAGTAGTGCTTGGGCTATATTAGCTATTATATTCGTTATTGCTTTATCTTATCTACTTTTCTTACCTGATAATAATTTATATTTACAAATGTATGCTATTTCTTTAGCAGGAGTAGGATTACTTACTACTACTGGTTATATATTAGCAATGGATACATATGGTCCTATTAGTGATAATGCTAATGGAGTATTTGAAATGTCTGGAATTGCTAATAAACTTGATACTAAAAGACCTCAAGAAATAATAGCTAAATTAGATGCAGTCGGGAATACTACTAAGGCATTAACAAAAGGTTTAGCAATAGCTACTGCAGTATTTGCTGCTGTTTCTCTATTTGTATCTTATGTTAGTTCAGCTAACTTAACTGCTGGTATAAGGATTGATCAGCCATTAGTATTTTTAGGATTACTTTTTGGTGGTGCTATACCATTTTTCTTTGCTAGTTTTACTATAAATGCTGTTGGTAGAAGTGCTTTTAAGATAGTTGAAGAAGTTAGAAGACAATTTAGAGAAATTTCTGGATTAAAAGAAGGACAGGCTAAACCTGAATATGGGAAATGTGTTAGTATAGCTACTGCTGCTGCTCAAAAAGAACTAATTGGTCCTGGAATTTTAGGAGTATTTTCTCCTATTTTAGTAGGTTTCTTATTCAATGCAGAAGCTTTAGGTGCATTTTTAGGTGGAGTTATATTAGTAGGCCAGTTATTAGCTGTTTATATGGCTAATGCTGGAGGATTATGGGATAATGCTAAAAAGAAAATAGAAGAAGGATTCTTAGGGGGTAAAGGTACTGAATATCATAAGGCTGCAGTAGTTGGAGATACTGTTGGAGATCCTTTAAAGGATACTACTGGACCCGCTATTAACCCATTAATTAAAGTAATAAACTTAGTAGCTCTATTAATTGCTCCTTTAATAGCTGTTGGTAATGAAGTATCTTTAGAATTTAAAATTTCTGCTATTTTAGTAAGTTTGGTATTATTAATTATTGCAGTATATGTATCTAATAAAGGATCATTACTTGATAGTGAGGAAGCTAAAAATGAACTACAAAAATTAGCTTCTAAGCATTCCCAATCTAAATTAACCGATGAAGCTAAGGTGTAAATTAAAGAATAAAGCGTAAATTATTAATATTAATTTAAAAAGAAGCATTATTATTTAATGAGTAATAATATTTTAAATAAAAACAGTATTTTAAATAAAGAAGATATAGAATTTATTTATAACAACTATTCAGAGTATGTTTTAAAGGTAATTAGAGAATTGGGAGATAATTATTTTCCTAATACCTCAGGAAATGTTAGCACTTTAATAGAATATAAAGGTAATAAGTATATACTATCTACTCCAAGTTCTATAAATTCTTTAAAACCTAAGGATAAATTAAAACCATTTGAATTAAGTCTAATTGATCTAAATAATAATTTAATTTACGGATTAAAACAAACATCTGAAATAAATTTGCATTTAGAAATATATAAAAACTTGGATAATGTAAATTATGTAATTCATACACATCCTTTTTATTGTACTGTTTTTGCTGTTTTGAATAAGAAAATAGAAACAAAGATAATGGCTGAATCTTATTTAAAGGTTCCCAAGATTTTATATGTGCCTTATGAAACTCCTTCTACTTTAAATTTGGCTACTAAAGTTATTCAAAAAATAAAAAAAGAAGGGTATTTCCCTGTTATTTTATTTAATCATGGATTAGTTGTTTTTGGTAATGACTTAGATAAATTAATTGATATTACAAAAACTATTGAACACACTGCTAAAACTTATTTCTACTCTTTAATAATATCTATTCCTAAAAAAATAAAATATCATAAAATAAAAGAACTAGAAAAATTGTTTTTTAATTATGATGAAAGAAATTAAAAAATTAGAAGAGTTAATTAATTATTTATGGGAAGAAAAAGAAAATAATAAAGATATTTTATTTAAGCATAAAAAAGAAATAAAAAGAGTGGTAGATTTGCTTGATAAAGGGAAAATAAGGGTTGTAGAAAATGTTGATAATCAATGGATAGTTAATGAATATGTAAAGAAAGCAATATTGTTATATTTTATGGTATTTAAAATTAGGAATATAGATTTTAGGGGTATAAAATATAGGGATAAGATTCCATTAAAAAGGACTTATAAAGACGTAAGAGTAGTACCAGGGGCTATTGTAAGATATGGTAGCTATTTAGAACCAAATGTAGTAGTTATGCCTAGTTTTATTAATATAGGAGCTTATGTAGGTGCTAATACTATGGTTGATACTTGGGTAACTGTGGGTTCTTGTGCTTACGTAGGAAGAAATGTTCATTTAGCAGGAGGAGTAGGGATAGGTGGCGTATTGGAACCTCCTTCTGCTTTACCTGTTATTATTGAAGATAATTGCTTTATAGGATCAAGATCTATAATAGTAGAAGGAGCGGTTATTAAAAGAGGTGCTGTTTTAGCAGCTAATGTGGTTATTACCTCTTCTACTAAAATTATTGATATAAATACTGGAGAAATTTATTATTCTTATGTTCCTGAGGATAGTGTTGTTATTCCTGGAACATATTATAAAGAAATAAATTCTAGTAAATATGGCATAAATTGTGCCTTGATAATTGGTAAGAGAAAAGAATCCACTAACCTAAAAACTATGCTTAATCAATTTCTTAGATAAATATTTTATAGTTAATTTTCTTTTTTACTTGTATTTTTGGGAAATTGTATTAATAAGTTAGCTAACTTAGAGAATTGGAATAATTTGAATAATTAGAATATCCTAAATTTATGGAATACATTTTAATAGGTTTATTTTTTATACTTTTGTTTATTTTTTCTTACTACTTTAGAGTATCTTATGTATTTTTTTCTATATTTTTGGCTATTATTCTTGGTATTGCTTTTATTTATCTATTTAAAGAGAATTCTAATATTGTTTTTTTTAATAACATAAAAAGTAATTTATCGTTTTTTTATGATAATGCCTTTATTTTTCTTTTCTTTTATTTAGGTTTAGGATATAGTTTTAATAAGATTTATAAGATTTTAATGAAATCTTTAATTCCTTCTTTATTGGATTTAGTTAATTTGGTTGTTTCATTTGTATTATTTTTTTTAATTTTAAAGGATTTTTTTATCAGTTTGGTTTTAAGTTTAGTTATTTATCCTTCTAGTACAGCTATTATTGTAAAGAAATTAGAAAATTATAAATTATTATACAGTAAGCAAGCTGATTTTTTATTAGGGGTTTTATTGTTTGAGGATTTTGTTCTTATAGTAATACTTAGTTTTATAAGTATTAAAAATTTTAATCTGTATTTATTTTTAGTTGGCGCTATTTTATTTTTAATTATTATTATCTTTTTGCTAAATATATTTGAAAAGTATAAAAAAAATATAGAATTAATACTAAATAGTGATTTGGGGATATTTTTGGTTATTGGTATAGTTTTATTTTTTACTTGGTTATTTTACAAGGTTTTCTATTTACCTTATTTTATTTCTTCTTTTGTTTTAGGAATATCAATTAATCAATATTTAGCAGATAAAGTAAGGAGCAAGATAGATGGATTTAAGGATTTAGCTTTGTTTTCTTTTATGTTTTTATTCTTTTTAGATTCTATTATGAAAGAGAAAACTTTGATTTTTTATGATTATCATATTTTGTTTATTTTAATTTTTTTATTATTTTTAAAGTTATTAACTACTTATATTGGGGCAAAGAATTTTGGAATAAGTTCAAAAAATTTGAATTTTGTATCTATCTTATCTTTAATAAGAGGAGAATTTAGTATTATTGCTATTTCTTTTATCCCTAAATATTTTACACTAGCTTTAATTGTTGTTATTTTAACTAACTTATTAGCTACTTTTAGTTTAAATTTATTTATTTTTAGAGATAGAAAAATTGTTAAAAAATGATAAATTATTAAAGTTTGTAAATTTTAAGCTATGTATCTCATTTCTGACTTATATTGTTGATAATAAACCATAATTCTTCTTACATAATTTTGAGTTTCAGCAAATGGAGGAATTCCACCATATTTTTTAACATTACCGGGACCTGCATTATATGCAGCTAATGCTAATTCTACTCTACCTCCAAACATATCTAACATTTGTCTTAAATATTTGGCTCCACCCATTACGTTTTGTACAGGATCAAAAGGATTTGATACTCCTAAAGATCTTGCAGTTTCTGGCATTAATTGCATTAATCCCATTGCTCCTACATGGGATCTAGCATTGGGATTAAAACCACTTTCTTGTTTTATTACTGCTTTTAATAAAGCTGGATCTAAATTGTATCTTTGAGCTGCTTGTAAAATTATTCTATCTAATTGATTTTGAGGAATGAAATTTCTAAAACCTATATTACCTGAATTAGGGGTAAGAGGGAATTCACCCATACCAGGGAATCCACCTATACCAGGAAATCCACTCATACCAGGAAATCCACCCATACCAGGGAATCCACCTATACCAGGAAATCCACTCATACCAGGAAATCCACTCATACCAGGAAATCCACCCATACCAGGAAATCCACCCATACCAGGGAATCCATTCATACCAGAAAATCCGCTCATGTTGTTATTATTAACAAGTGTTAGTAATAATAATAGTAAGCTTAATAGTAGCATTGGATTTATAGGGTTTTGAATCATATTATTATTAAATGGAGCATTATTATTAAATGGAAAACTAAAGGGACTATTTAATGGATTTGAAAAGTTATTCATTAAAGGAATAGCTGTTCCTAATAAAGCACCTATTAATCCTCCTGTTAATCCTCCTATTAATCCACTAATAAATGGGTTATTTAATGAGTTATTTGAAATATTATAATTATCAAAAAGATAATTAAATGTTATATTTGATGTAGTTATAGAACTAAAGGAGAAAGTTGAAAATCCAGAGGTTATAGAAAAATTTGAATAATTAAAATTAATCATTTTTTTTACACCTCCTTCTTTATTAGGATTTTAATCCTTATTATATTTATAAAAATTTTTTTTAGCTATTTTTAATAAGATTGTTAAAAAAGTTAAAAAAAATAGAAAAATGTTAAAAAATATTATTTTTATTATATTATGTAATAATTTTTTTTTATATCTTTGTAAAGGTAATTATTTGAGGATTGTTTAAATATATATAAGGGTAAATATAAATAGGGGAGATTTTTAATATGGATTATTATCTAAAAAATTATACTTATAGTCAATTAAAAGATTTGTTAAAGAATATATTAGCTAAAGATAAGAGTAATCTAAAGGAAGATTTTTTTAATTATAGAGTTGATCAGATTTTTAATTGGATTTATAAGAAATATGAGGATAAAATAGATAATTTTTCTGATTTATCCAAAAATTTTAGAGAATTCTTAAAAAATAATTTTGAAATAAATTCACTAAAGATATATGATACAAAATTATCTAAATACAATGATTCAATTAAGTTTTTATTTAAGACATCTGATAATGAGTATATAGAAAGTGTTTTAATGAAACATCCCCAAAGATACACTGTTTGTTTATCTACTCAGGTAGGTTGTAATGTTAGGTGTATATTTTGTGCTTCAGGTATTAATGGGCTTAAAAGAAATTTGAATTTAGCTGAAATAATTGATCAGTTATTTTTAATTCAGAAGTATATATATATGAGAGAAAAAATGAGAATTACGAATATAGTTTATATGGGTATGGGAGAACCTTTATTTAATTATGAAAACCTTATTAAATCTTTGGATATTTTTACCCATGATAAAGCTTTTAATATAAGTAATAGAAATATAACTGTTTCTACTTCGGGAGTAGTTGATAAGATTTATGAATTAGCAGAAGAAAAATTTAGAGTAAAACTTGCTATTTCATTACACTCTCCCTTTGAAAATAAAAGACAAAAATTAATCCCCTTAGCTAAAAAATATAAAATACCTCAAATATTAAAAGCTGCTGAATATTATTTTTTGAAAACTAAGCGAAGGATAACTATTGAATATATTTTACTTAAAAACATAACAGACACCTTAGAAGATGCTAAAGAATTGGTAAATATTCTAAAAAATTATAATTTTAAAGTATTTATTAATTTGATTCCTTATAATTCAATAGGTAATATTTATTTAGATAATGTTTTATTAGAACAATCAGATAATGAATCTATAATTCAATTTTATAATTATATAAAGAAATATTTTGAGGTAAATGTTAGATGGAGCTTAGGAAGAGATATTAACGCTGCTTGTGGGCAACTTAGAAGACAGTTAATCAATTCAATCTAATTTTTATATTTTTTAATGAGGTACCTCTTTATTATATTTATTTTAGGGTATCTTTGGGTATTTTATAATTTATTAAAAATACATTTTCTAAAACACGATTTATTTAAACAAAAATTATACCAATTTACCACTATAACTATCTATACTTCACCTAATAGATCTTTAATTTTAGATAGAAATTTAAAGGAAATAGTTCAAAATAAATCAGAATTTTATATAACTTTACAAAAATCTAAACTACAATTGCTAAACAGAAATACTAGAATGAATATCATAGATAATCTAAGTAAATACTTTAATAAAGATATTCAGCAAGAAATTGCTAAATCATATTTGGATAAAGTTATTTTAAAAAAAAATCCAAATATTAATGATATTTCATTTATAACTGAGAATTTATATTATTTATATGGTGTTAATGTTGAGATTTTTTATAATAGATATTATCCTTATAAATCTGCTGCTGCTTTTATAACGGGATTTGTTAATATGCCTTCTTATGAAGAAATTAAAAATAATCCAGAGTTAATTTACTATGATTATACTGGAAAGGATGGCTTAGAAAAGCAGTATGATAATTTATTAAGAGGAAAATTAGGGGTTATTAAATATCAAATAAAGCCTGATGGCACTCCTTATAAAGTTTTGGATAAATCAGAACCTGTTAATAATTTTTACCTTAAAACCACTATTGATATTGATATTCAATTATATATTTATAATGAATTAAAAAAATTATGTGATAATTTAAGTATAAAAAATAATCAGCCAGTAGGAGGTTCTGTTGTTTTAATGAAAACTAATGGTGAGATTTTATCTTTAGTTAGTTATCCATCTTATGATCCAAATACTTTAAAGCCTGATTATAATTATATACTAAAGAAATACCCAGGTTTTTCTTATTTTTTAAATAGAGCTATTTCAGGGGAATATCCTCCAGCTTCTACTTTTAAAATTATAACTTCTTTAGCTGCTTTAAGTGAAAATATTATTAACGATAAAACAAAGATATATTGCCCAGGGGTTTTTTATGTAGGTAGTCATCCTTTTTATTGTTTTAATCAATCAGGACATGGGTATTTAGATATTTATTCTGCTTTAGCATATTCCTGTGATGTTTTCTATTATAAACTTGGTTATTTACTAGGAATTGATAAATTATCAAAATATTGTTTCATGTTGGGATTAAATAATTTAACAGGTATTGATTTACCTTATGAAGCAAAAGGTTTTATACCTACTAAAGAGTTTAAAATGAAATATTTAAAAGAAGAATGGACTAAAGGGGATGATGTTAATAGTTCTATTGGTCAAGGAATGGTTTTGGTTACCCCTATTCAGATGGCTGTTGTTGTTAATTCTATTGCTACAGGGTATAAAGTAACCCCTTTTATTAATTTGGATTATAAACCTAAAGTTATAAAACTTAATATAAATGAAAAAAAATTAAAAATAATAAGACAATCAATGAGGAATGCAATTGATTTTGGTACTGCTAGTATTGTTAAATATAAAGTGAAAAAATATGTAGTAGCTGGTAAAACTGGCACTGCTGAAGTACCTACTAATTCTAATAACCCTAAAGGATTAAATAATACATGGTTTGTTTCCTATTTTGATTATAATAAACCTGAGTATGTTTTAGTTGTTTCCTTAGAAGGTAGTGGAGGATATGGAGGAGAATATGCTGCTAACTTAGCAGCTGATATTATTAACTTTTTAGCTACTAAAAAGTAAGTTTTTTTAAATATTATATTTAGCTTTTATTCTTTTATATTGCTTCTTTTAATTTTGAAAAGGATTTTAGATTTATAAATAGAATATAAAAGTGTCCATTAAATAATATAATATATATAGTAAAAAATTAGGGGGTGAAAAAAATGGGTTGGTGGTGGTTAGTTATGTTAGCTATTATTTTAGTAGGTTTATCCTATCCTGATACATTCTAATTTTAAATTAATTGATCTTATAAAATTATAAAAATTATAAAAGAGATAATAAAGAGATAATAAATGATAAAATAAGAATTTAAAATTAATAAAAATTAGTATTTTTTTTATAAAAATAAACAAGCAACTTATATAGCTTAGAATTATCTACAAATACCTATTTTATAATAAAAAAACTTTATTAATGTGCTAAAGCGCTAAATGAGTATTGTTTAATAAAGGAGTATAGTTTGATTATATTTTAGTTAAAGAGGTGATTTATAAATGTTTTGTCCTAGATGTTTAATTAATTCTAAAGAAGTTTTGCTCCAAAATATGGTATTAGAGGGTATAGAATTGGATGTATGTAATTCTTGTGGAGGGATATGGTTTGATAAACAGGAATTGGCTGCTGCTGTATCCTTAGATAAACAAACTGTAGATAGTTTTTATAATAAATTAAATGCTTTAAAAGTGCAAAATGAAACGAGTGAAACAGTTTCAAATGACCAGAATTTTGCTAAAGATCTTATTCTTAAATGTCCTAAGTGTAACATTGAGATGAGTAAATATAGATATATGTATACTTCTAATATCTATATAGACTCGTGTGATAGGTGTGAGGGTATTTGGTTAGATAATAATGAATTGTTAAATATAATAAATTATTTAGAAGAAGCAAGTAAAGTGGATCCTGAAAAGGAAGCTGCTGTTTTAGCTAAAGTACAACAAATAAAAAGAGAATATGAATTAAGAGAAAAGGAATTTGTAGATAGCTTAGTTAAACTTGATGATAAAGCAAGAAACCCTATCACTAAAGGTTTAGGTGAAGTTTTACAAGCTATTTACTCTTTTCTATATAAAAGAGGATTATAATTAAATTATTAAGTAGAAGTTAATTTATTAGCTTACTAAAAAGAAATAAGTAATCTTAAATAGGAAAAAACTTTTGGAAATTAAGATAAGTAATATTAGGGAGTGTGTTATGGAAATTATATTAGCTGAAAAAATGGGATTTTGTTTTGGAGTTAAAAGAACAGTTAATGAAACTCAAAAATTAGTTGATCAAAATTTAATTGATGCTATTACTTTTGGCCCTATTATCCATAATAACGATGTTATAACCTATTTTAACCAAAAAGGTATAACTTATGTTAATAACCTTGAAGAATTAAAACAAAAATTAAAAGAAAAAAAAATAAATACTGTTGTTATTAGAACCCATGGAGTAAGAAAAGATATTTTAGAGGAAATTAAAAAACTTAATTTAAAAGTGATAAATGGGACATGCCCTTATGTTACTAAGGTTCATAAGATAGTAGAAAAAATGTCAAGGGAAGGATATCCGATTTTAATTATAGGGAAAGCTGATCATCCTGAGATAATTGGGGTTACTGGTTATATTGATAATAACGTACCTTATTTTATTATAAAAAATGAAGAAGAATTAAATCAAATTGATTTTTCTAAGATAAAAAAGATAGCTGTTGTTTCTCAAACTACTGAGAAAATAGAAAAAGTTCAAAAAATAGTTTCTAAGTTAATTAGCTTTATTCCTGAAGTTAGATATTTTAAAACTATATGTTATGCTACTGATGAAAATCAGGAGGCTGTACATAAATTAGCTCCTAATGTTGATATAATGATTGTTATTGGAGGAAAAAGTAGTTCTAATACTAAAAAACTATTTGAAATAGCTAAACAGTATTGTGATAGGACTTATCATATAGAAAATGAGAAAGATTTAGATATAAATTGGTTTAATTATGATGATAAAGTAGGTATAACTGCTGGAGCATCTACTCCTGATTGGGTTATTCATAATGTTATTAATAAAATTAAAGAATTTTCTGATATTTTAAAAAATAATACTGTTAAGGTGTAAGTAATTAAAAATAAAAGTAAGAAAAAGTAAGATAGGAAATAGAGGGGAAATATATGTTAAAAAAACTAAGAAATATTATATTCTATTTAAGTATTATTTTGCTAATTTTTGGGATTTTATTTGTATTTAATTTAATGAAGATAAAAAGTGAAGGTAATTTAGAGAGTAATAATGAAAAAACAATTAACCAGGAAGTAGATATAGGTAGAGCTGATTTTGAACTTTTTAGGCAAGTTATTGCTTATTCTTATAAATATTTTCCTGAAGATTTTAGTATTAAAGATAAATTAAATAAAACATTAATTAAAGTTAAAAATAATTTAAATTATTTAGGATATAATGTTAATGTTTCTTTATTAAATTCTGATAATTTAAAGGATTATCTTAGTGAATTTGAAACTAAGGTTAATGAGATTTATAATCAAATTAAAGATCAAAACATAGATATTTCTAAGAGTTTAGGTAAAAGTAATTTAAAACAAAATCAGATTGAAATTTATAGTACTTTAAATAAGTATTTAAGAACTTATCCGGGATATTTTAAATTTGTTTTAAATACTTATTGTTCTACGTTAGATCCTTATACTAATTATATGGGGCCTAAAGAGTATAAGGTTTTTAATGAAGGAATTAGTGGTGGTAATTTTAGTGGGATTGGAGTTGCTATGTCTGCTGTTAAAGATAAAGATGGGGAAATTACTATTATAGATGTTTTTGAAGATACGCCAGCTTATAGAGCTGGATTAAAACCTGGAGATAAGATTGTTGAAGTTGATGATAAAAATGTTAAGGATTATTCAGTTGATACTGTTCAATCTATGATAAGAGGTCCTAAAGGAACGCCTGTTAATTTAACTATAAGAAGAGGAAAAGATTTAATTAATTTTAAAATAATTAGAGATATTATTCATATAAAAAGCACAAAAGAAAAATTAATAACTAAGAATGGAATGGAAATAGGATATATAAGAATAAGTAGTTTTAATAAAGATACTTCTAAGGAATTCTTACAATCTTATAATAAATTAAATAGACCTAAGAAAATTATAATTGATTTAAGAAATAATGGTGGGGGCTTATTAGATGAAGCAGTCAATATAGCATCTTATTTTGTAGAGAACGGAAAATTAGCTGTTTATCTTAAGTCTAAAGATAGGATAGAAAAAGAATATTATACTAATTCTAAGGAAAAAATAGATGCTGATGTTGTTATTTTAGTTAATAATTATACTGCAAGTGCTGCTGAAATTTTAGCTCAATCTCTAAAGGATTTAAAAAAGGAGGTAAAAATAGTTGGACTACCTTCATATGGTAAAAATAGTGTTCAAACTTTATTTAATCTTATGGATGGCGGAGTTTTAAAATTAACCATTGCTAAATATTATACTTTATCAAATAGAGATATTTCTAAAGATAAAGTTAGTTTAGATTATAAAGTTGAATTTAATGATTCTAATCCCCTTGATTTTGGATCTGATAAGGATACTCAATTAAATAATGCAATAGAATTATTAGCTAAATAGAATAATAAAAATAAAAAAAGAAGGGGGAAGTAAGTTATGACTAAAAGGACTTATCAACCTAATAATAGAAAGATGAAGAAAAAACATGGGTTTTTGTCAAGGATGGCTACTAAAAGTGGAAGAAAAATAATTAAAAGAAGAATACAAAAAGGTAGATGGAGATTAACTGTATAATATTTAAATTATTTTTCATTTATAGAGGTGTCTTATAAAATGAAAGATTCTTTTAATAATGATTTTGCTATTTTAACTCCTGCTGATATAGCTCGTATTAAATTTAGTACTTCTTTTAAGGGATATAATAAAGATGAAGTAGATGAATTTTTAGAACAACTTAATATCTATTATACTAAAATATGGAAAGAAAATATAGAGCTAAAAAATAAAGTAGAATACTTAACTAAAGAATTAGAACATTATAAAAAACTTGAGAATACTATTCAAGAGTCATTAATTACTTCCAAGAAAATGGCAAATGAAATAATACAATCGGCTAAACTGGAATCAGAGAATATAATCAAAAAAGCTCAATTAACTCAATTAACTATTGAAAATGAGATTAAAAAAATCTTAGATAAAATTCAAAATGATATAACTCACATAAAAAATTTAAGAAATGATTTAGTAAAGGAAACAAAGTATTATTTAACAATTCTATTAGAAAAATTAAGTGAAATAGAAAGTAGTTTTAATGTAGAAGAAGATTATTATCAAGTATTTTTTAAAAAATATACATTGTTTTTAAAGGAGAATATGGATGGGTGTTTAAATAAATTAGTAGCTCTTAAAGATGAGAGTTTAGATTTATTAAATGAAAACCTAAAAAATAAAATAAGTAATGGAAATAGAGAAGTAATAAGTTAATTGATAAAGGGGGTAAATTATGAAAAAACCAGTATTACAATTTTCTATTCCATGCTTGGAAATAGAAACTGAAGATAAACCACCAGTATTTTCTTACGTATTTTATGAATTACCTTTTCCTAACGCACCAGTTTCATTTTATATTGCTAATGGATGGTCTAATGGAGAAGGTAGTTTTACTCAAGAAATTAAGTTAATTAAGCCATCTGGAAATTTATTAGTATCTACAGGAAAACAGGATTTTGAATTAAAGAGTTATAATATTCCTCAGTTAATGGTAAATTTATTTAGAGATATGATGTTTGATGAATTTGGAGATTATAAAGTTGAAGTTTATCTTAATGATGAAAAAGTAATAGAATATCCTTTAACTGTTAGACAATTAACTCCTGAGGAAATAAGAAGAGTTCAAGAGATACAAAATAGGTTAGAGAATCAAGGAGGTACTAAAGAAAAGCAGGTTCAACAACAGACTTCAGAATCTAAGAAAGAAACAAAGAGAATATCCTCTGATGATGAATTTCTTATTTCTGGATAATAAATAATAGCTAATGAAAAAAATAGCGGTTTATCCTGGTAGTTTTGATCCTATAACCTTAGGGCATATTGATATAATTAAAAGAGGTATTAATTTATTTGATAAGCTTATTATTTTAGTTATGATTAATCCTAAAAAGCAAGGATTATTTAATATATTTGAAAGAAAAATTTTAATAGAAAAATCTTTAAAAGAATTTAATTTATTAAACTGTGAAGTAGATGTATATGAAGGATTATTGGTAGATTATTTAAGAAAAAATAATTTAAAGTATATAATAAAAGGAATAAGGGCTATTTCAGATTTTGAATATGAATTCCAGCAATATATAGTTAATAGTAGCTTTGATAATGAAATTGAAACTATATTTTTTATGACTAATTATGCTTATATGTATCTAAGTTCTTCACTTGTTAAAGAAATAGCTTATTTTAAAGGAGATATCTCTAAATTTGTACCTAATTCCATTATTGAGGATATAAATAATAAAATTAATAGTTTAAGGGAGTTGAAAGTGATATGAATCAAATTAATTCTCAAATTAATTTTGAAAATACTAAATATTTAAAATATGCTAATTATAAGAATTTGAATGATTTTAATTATAATCAGTTAGAGATATTAGCAAAGGAAATAAGAGATTTTATAACTGAAGTGGTTTATCATAATGGAGGACATTATGGAAGTAATTTAGGAATAGTTGAGTTAAGTATTTCTTTATTAAGGAATTTTAATCCTGAATTAGATAAAATAGTATTTGATACTTCTCATCAAAGTTATGTTTATAAGATATTAACTGATAGAAAAGAAAGATTTCATACTTTAAGGACTTTTAAGGGGATATCAGGATTTTCTAAGATAGAAGAAAGTAAATTTGATCATTATGGGGCTGGACATGCGGGTACAGGATTAAGTGCTGCTTTGGGATACGCTAAAGCTAGAGATATTCTAAAACAAGATTATAATGTAGTTTCTGTTATAGGTGATGCTGCTTTAACCTGTGGAGTTACTTTTGAAGCTATTAATAATATAGCACAATACCCTTCTAAGTTAATAATAGTTCTTAATGATAATGAGTTTTCTATTGCTCCCAATGTAGGTGCTTTTTCCATTTATTTAAAAAAACTTAGGAATAATCCTTTTTTAATTAAAGTTGAAAAAAAATTAGATGAAATTATAAATATATTACTTGTTAATAGTTTAATAAAAAATTTTTTAATTGATACAAAAAGTTGGATAGAAGAAGGTTTTACTAAGATTATTTCTCCTTCAATTGTTGGAGTTATTTTTGAGGAATTTGGAATACAGTATATTGGGCCTGTTGATGGACATAATATTAGGTTATTAGATGAAGTATTTTCTTTTGCTAAAAAATTAGAAAAACCAGTTATTATTCATGTACTAACTGAGAAAGGGAAAGGTTCAAAAGAGGCACAAGAACATCAAGAGAAATTGCATGGAGTAGCTAAAGGAAAGTTAAAAATCTCTAATTTTATATATTTTTCTACTGATGAGGGATTGAAAGTAGAAAAATCTACAAATTCAGAAGATAAAAAAATAAAAACGTATACTGAGGTTTTTGGGGAAGCTATTGTAGAATTAGCTAAGGAAGATGAAAAGATAGTTGCTATTACTGCTGCTATGCCTTCTGGAACGGGATTAATTAATTTTTCAAAATCTTTTCCTGATAGGTTTTTTGATGTAGGGATAGCAGAAGAACATGCTGTTATCTTTGCTAGTACATTAGCTTTAAAAGGATTAAAACCTGTTGTATGTATTTATTCTACTTTCTTACAAAGAGCTTTTGATATGTTAATTCATGATGTGGCTTTACAAAATATTCCAGTTTTATTTGTATTGGATAGAGGAGGGATTGTAGGAGAAGATGGACCTACTCATCATGGAGTATTTGATTTATCTTATTTAAGAATGATACCTAATTTCCAAATCTTTGTTCCTTCTAATGAGTTAGAATTAAGAAATATTATTTATACAGTATTGCAAAAATTGGATAAACCTACTGCTATAAGATATCCCAGAGATAATGTTGAAGGTATTTATCCATTAGATAAGTTTTCTACTATTGATCTATATAAGTGGGTTTTAAATTATGAAACAAAGGAACATAAAAAAGATTCTAAAAAAGTAGCTATTTTAGCTACTGGAAGATTAAATAGATTTATTCCTAAACTTATAAAATTGTTAGAAGAAAATGATATTTATTGTAAATGGTATAATTGTATAAGTATTAAACCTTTAGATAGTAATGTTTTAAATGATTTAATAGATTATGATTTGGTATTAACTTTAGAAGATAATGTATTAGCGGGTGGTTTTGGAAGTGCTGTTTTAGAATATTATAATGATAATTTTTATGATAAAAAAATGAATGTTTTAAGAATTGGATGGGGGGATTATTTTGTTGAGCATGGTTCTATTAAAGAATTATACGATTTTTATGGAATTAATGAAGTTGAAATTTTTAATAAAGTAATTCAGAAATTAAAAATAGATACTGTAAAGGTAGGTGTAAATAATAATGAATCCATTCAATCAAATATTTAGTTTTCTTAGGTTTACTTTATTTTTTATTGTTTTTTATTTTGTTGTAGCTGTTTTTTTATTAATTATAGCATTTATTTTAGTTTTTATTTTAGATAAATTGGGTGTTATTTCTTTACTAAAAACGTTTTTAATTATTCCTGCTAACTTTAATTGGTTTGGTTATGTTGTGTATTCTATTGTTGGGATTTTGTTTATATTAACGGTTTTAATGGGTAGTGTTATTGTTCAGATTTGGTGGGAGAGGAAGTTTTCAGCTAAGATTCAGGGTAGGATGGGGCCTACTGTTGTTAATTTACCTTTTTTACTTGATATAGGGAGTAAAAATATATTTTTAGGAGGGATTTTACAGCCTATTGCTGATGTTATTAAATTAATCCAAAAAGAGATAATGATACCAGAAACTTCTTATCCTTATTTATTTTTATTATCTCCTATTTTAGCTTTTTCTACGGTTATGATTGTATTCGGAGTAGTACCTTTTAGTAGGGATTTTATTATGCTTAAAGATTTAAATATAGGTTTATTATTTATATTTGCTATATCAAGTTATATGGTGATTTCGTTAATATTAGCTGCGTGGGCTTCTAATAATAAATATTCTTTGTTAGGTGGTTTAAGAACAGTTGCTCAAATGCTTAGCTATGAAATTCCTTTGTTGTTATCTTTTTTATCAGTTATTATATTTGTAGGTAGTTTTGAAGTTGTTAAAATAATAGAAGTTCAAGATAAGATAGGGTGGTTAATATTTTATCAGCCTTTAATGTTTATTATTTTCTTATGGTCTATGGTAGCGGAAAATAATAGAGCACCATTTGATTTACCAGAAGCGGAAAGCGAATTAGTTGCTGGTTTTGTTACTGAGTATTCTTCTATGGCTTTTTCTTTATTTTATTTAGCTGAATATGGTTACTTATTCTTTAATAGTATTATAATTTCTATTTTATTTTTAGGTGGAGATTCTTTAATTCCTGTTGCTTTTTTAAATATTCTATCTAATTATTTACCAAACAATATTTTTCAATTAATAATACTAGCTAATAGTAATGTTATATGGCTATTTTTGAAAGCTTTTATTGTTTTGACTTTAATAATGCTATTTAGATGGACTTATCCAAGGATAAGGATGGATCATTTAATGAATTTAGCTTGGAAAGCTTTTATTCCTATTACACTAATTAATATTATGTTTTCTTCTTTTGATTTGGTTTTGTCTTTAAATTTATTTAACAATAATTTTATTTTACCTTTATTTAATTGGATTTTCTTTTTAGTTATTATTTATTTAACTGCTATTAAAAAAATTAGTTTATCTAGTAAATATAAAAATGTACCTATTTTTTATAAGAAATATAGTACTTAAAGAAGTATAGTACTTAATAAAGAGGTTTTTAGAAATTACTTTTAGAATAATTAAATAAGAAACTGGAATAATTAAATAGGGAGTTAGGAATTGAGGTGATTTATTAATGTTGAGTTCTTTAAATTATTTAGCTGATTCTTTAAGGAGATTGATAGATGGGCTTAAAATTACTTCTAGATATTTTTTTAAAGAGCCAATTTATACTTATAATTATCCTATAAAAGTTAAAGAGGTTTTTTCCAGGTGGCGTGGAAAAGTAAGAGTTAGAGCTTTTAATACTTTAGAAACTATTTATAACAGAAGTGAAAATATGTATAGATCTTTTAATTTACCGCCGTGTGTTAGGGGGTGTCCTGCTAATGTTGATGCTAGGGGATATGTAGTCTTAGCTGGTGAAGGAAAGTTTTTAGAAGCTTTAAATATAGAAAGAGCACAGAATCCTACTGCTATGTGTTTTGGGAATCTTTGTACTGCTCCGTGTGAAACTACTTGTAGTAGGAGTGTTCAAGATCATAAGCCTATTGCTATTAGATTAATTAAAAAAGCTATCAGTGAATATAATCTAAAAGTTAACTTAGAAAATAAGGGAAGATATAATTTTACTATAGTAGGTAAAGAAAGTAATAAAAGGGTAGCAGTTATTGGTGGAGGACCTGCGGGTATAGCTTGTGCTCATAGATTACTTAGATATGGGCATAAAGTTGATTTATTTGAAAAATATAATTTTTGTGGTGGATATCTCTATTCTGGTGTAGCTTTTTTTAGATTAGATAAGGATATTATGAACAAAGAATATGAGAATTTAGTTACTTTTACGAAGAATGGTAGAATTTTTTATAATGCTACTATTATTTCCGAAGAACAAAAAGAAAAATTTAAATTAGTATCTTATAATGATATAAAGGACTTAAATGAGTCTATAAATTATTTAGAAAAAGGTAGTGGGATATTATTTAGTGAATTAGAGGATAATTATGATGCAGTAGTTATTGCAGCAGGTGCTACTAAACCTAGAAAACTTAATTTAAAAAATGCTGATAAAGTTGAATTAATTCAAGCTGAATGGTTTTTAGAAGATTGGAATTTAGGTATAAGGAGTTATAAAATCGGTAAAAAGGTAGTAGTTATTGGTGGTGGGGGAACAGGTATTGATGCTGCTAGAACTTGTAAAAAAGTTTTTTCTGATGAAGTATTTATTGTAGATTTATTGCCTTATGAGGATTTACCTGTAGCTGAAGAAGAAAAAGTAGAAGCAGAAGAAGATGATAATATAACTTTTATTTGTTCAGTTATGCCTACTGAAGTAGTTATTGATGAGAATAATAATATAAAAGGATTGAAAGTAGCTAAGTGTCTATGGGGACCTGTGCTTAGTAATGGTAGGAAAAAATTAATTAAAACTAATGAAGAGTTTGTTATAGAATGTGATACTATTATTTTAGCTGTTTCAAGGGATATAGAAATTCCATTTGCTCCTAAGGATATTGTAGGTTTAAGGGGAGAAATAGTAGTAGATGGGTTTGATGTTATGGCAAATGGATTTGTATATAAATTTGGACAAAGCCCAAGACCTAAAGTATTTGCTGCGGGTGAAGCTTGTTATGGACCTCAACCTGCTATAGTGGCTTTAGCAAGTGGTAATAGAACTGCTGAAAAAATTCATATGTATTTAACTAATGAATTACCTCCAGTTTTAGATTTTGAAGTACAAAAAGTTTTAGGGCCTTTAAATGTTCACAAGGTTCTAAGGAAATCTGAGGTCTTAAAGGTTAGTTAATTTTTATTTTTATAAAAAAGGGGGAGTTTTATGGCTAGATTACCTGAATATGTAAAAAATAGTGTAATTTTGGACGATTATGCTTTGGAAGATGGGATTAGATGTTTAAGCTGTGAGAGTGGAGTTTGTATTGCGTGTGGCTACTGCTCTATGGTTTGTCCTGTTAAAGCTATAAGAATGGAAGTAATTCAAGATGAATTAGGGAGAACTATTGTTGATAAATTTGAGATAAATGTTAGTGCTTGTATATTTTGTGGATTATGTGAGCAGGTTTGTCCTACTAAAGTTATTGAAATGGAAAATACTTATGAATTTGCTTTATATAATAATGTTGATGTAGTTAGAATGGATGAATATTTTGAATATGATGAAAAAAAATCTTTTGATCAAAAATTAATTATTAATAAAGGATAAAAATATATATGAATAAAAAATCCAAAAAAAACGAAAAAACTACTATAGAAAAAAAGAATAAAATTAAAATAGAAAGTAATTATACTGATAAGTTAAAAATAAAAGCAATCGAAAATAAAACTAATATTGAAAATGAAATTAATAGTGTTGATAAACAAATAGAGGAATCTAATAATAATGCTTATTTAACAAATGATTTAGAAGATAAGTTACTAAATCAGATAAAACAGGATTTTTTTGAAGAAAATAAGCTAAAAGATCTAAAAGATGAGGAGTTAGTAGAGTTGTATAAAAAAGGATTTAAAGAAGCTTTGGATATTTTAATTAAAAGATATAAAAATGTTATATTATCTAAGAGTTTATTATTCTATATATCTAATCCTCAAGAAAGGGATGATATTTTACAAGAAGCCTATTTAGGTTTTTTGAGTGCTATAACAGATTTTGATAAAAATAAAGGTAGTTTTTATTCTTTTGCTAGTGTTTGTATTCAAAGACATATTTATACTTATATTAAAGCTTTAAATAGGAACAAGCATAAGATTTTAAAGGGAGCTTTTTCTTTGGAATCTACTTTAAATAAGGATCAGGAGTTTGCTGAAAGAAGATTGGAAGAATATTTAGAGCACTCTAAAATATCTTCTAATATACCTTCTATATCTAGTTATTTATCTTCTGATGAAATAGCTTCTGTTAATTTTGATTATAAAGATAAACGAGAAAAAATATTAAAAAAATTAACTCCTATTGAAAAGGAAATTTTAAAATACAGGAGCTTAGGATACAGTTATAAAGAAATTGCAGATAAAATAGGTAAAAGCATTAAATCAGTAGATAATGCTATTCAACGTATTAAAAGAAAAGTTAAACTTATATTACAAGATTAAAAATTATTTATTATGTATATAAGGATTTTGATTTTTTTTATTGTTAATTTTATAGTTTTTTACTTTTATTTAGTAATTTCTTCATATGGTTATAATGTTTATAGATCGAATTTCATGTCATTGTTAAATCAAGAAAGCTATGATGTTATTAGAGTATTAATAGATAGTGGGTATATTAAAGATAGGATTGATTTAAAGGGGAGTAATATAAGTTTAAGATATTCTTTAAAGAAATATCCTTCTATTTATCAAGGCTCTAATAATTTGTTTAATTTTTTATCAATAGTTTATAATTATCCTTATTTAGATTATTATTATTCTGAGAATAAGTATTATATTAATTTTGAGGATATAAGTGATGTTTTAGTTTTATCGAATGATTTTATTGAGTATAAAAATAGGAAATATAGAGGAATAATGAGAATAATTTTTAAAGATCATAAATATTATTTAATTAATTATGTTAGTTTAGAGGATTATTTAAAAGCGGTTGTACCATCAGAGATGCCATATACCTGGAGTATAGAGGCTTTAAAAGCACAAGCTATTGCTGCAAGAACTTATGCTATTAAAATGATGTTAACTAGGAGATCTAAAAATGAGATTTTTGATGTTTATTCTACTGTTTTGGATCAAGCTTATTATGGGATTGATTATGAAAAAGATACTACTAATTTAGCAGTGGATTCTACTAAAGGTATGATCTTAGTTTTTAATAACGAACCTATTTGGGCTTTATATCATTCTAATTGTGGAGGATTTACTATTGATGGATATTTACCCTTTGCTAAAACAGTATCTAAAGAAGATTATTATTTATCTTCTGTTAAATGTTATTATCCTGGAAATACTTGGGTTTCTAAAATTAGTTTATATGAAATAAAGGATTTGTTAAAAAAATATACTAAAAGAGAAGTTTATTCAATTAATTCTATTTCTGTTAATTCATTTAAAACTACTTTTATTTACCAAACTGTGAATAATACTTTTGTTAATTATAGTATATATAATTGGGAGTTAAGGAAGTTATTGAATTATAGAATAAAAAGTCCGTTTATAGATAAAGTAAGTATTGAGAAGGATTGGGTAATTTTTGAGGGTAAAGGTAATGGGCATGGAGTAGGTATGTGTCAATATGGAGCAAATTATATGGCTAAAGCTGGATATAGTTATGTTCAAATACTAAATCATTATTATCCTAATTCTGTTTTAATTAACTTAACTGATTATTTTTCTAAAAAATGAAAAATAAATAGTAATCATAGTTTAAATATTGATTAAATAATTTATAATTTATGAGTTTTAAATTATTAAAATTAATTTCAGAAGAGGAAATTCAGAAAGGAGTATCTTATATTGCTAATAAGTTGAATAGTTTTTTAGATGAGAATTATGAAGATGAGTGGTATTTTATAACGGTGATGAAGGAGGGTATACCTTTTAGTGTTGATTTATCTAAGCAAATTAGGCATAATTTGATATTTGATTATATATTTTTAGAAAAGATATTTGAATATGATAATATTAAGGAGTTAGCTATAAAAAAAGATATATTTTTACCTGTTAATAATAAAAATGTGATAGTATGTGCTACTGTTATTCATACGGGATATGAGGTTAATTTTATAAAAGAAGCTCTAAGGATTAGGGGAGCTAAGTCTATATTTATTGTTAGTTTAGTATTAAAACAGTATCCTAATAGTATAGTTAAGCCAGATTTTTATTATTTTGATATTGAGGGGACCGAATTTTTAGTTGGTTATGGGTTAGGTTATAATGAAAAGTATAGGAATCTTAATTCTATTTATAAGTTGGCTCTTTAATATATATTTTAATATTTGCTTTTAAAAGGATTATTTAATTAATTAATGAATAAATAAAAAAGCGGGAATCGAGTATGTTAATAGAGTTAAAAATAAGTACTAAATTAAGAGAAGATTTAATAGATATAACTGATTTAGTATTAGAGAAGATAGAACAGAGTGGAATTAAAAATGGGATAGCTGTTATTTTTGTGCCTCATACTACTGCAGCTATACTTATAAATGAGAATTCAGATCCTATGGTTAAGAAGGATATTTTGGAATATTATAAAAGAAATGTACCTCTAGATTATGATTATTATCACGTTGAGGGTAATTCAGATGCTCATATAAAATCTACTTTAATTGGTAATAGTTTAACACTAATTGTAGAGAATTCTAAGGTTATATTAGGTTCATGGCAGGGGATATTTTTTTGTGAATTTGATGGTCCTAGAATTAGGAAAGTTTATATAAAAATAATTCCTGGCTAAGCGTTTATTATTGGTAGGTGATTTTAGTGAAAGAAAAAAAATTTAATAGTAAATCTAAAGAAGCATATTTAGCGTGGTATGAACAAGGGTTAAGAGATTTGGAGGTAGCTGATTTTTGTTATAATAATAATTATTATGAATGGGCGTGTTTTTGTTATCAAGAAGCTACTGTTAAAGTTTTGAAAGCTTTACTAAAAAAAAATAATCTTGAATCTTTTAGGCATTCTGCTTTTTCCTTATTAGAAGAATTATCAAAAAAAATAACAGTTAATAAAGAGCTATTTAACCTAAGTATGGAATTAGATAAACATTATATTACTTCTAGATATCCTGGAGCTAATATGTTACAGCCGCCTTTTAAAGTATATAAAAAAGAAATTGCTGAGAATGCTAAAAATATTGCTAATAAAATAATAGAATTTGTTAAACAATACTTAGAATAAATAGAATTTTTTATTTTTTTTCAATTTTTAGAAAGATATTCTTTGTATAATTTTCTTTAGGGGAAGGAGAATATAAACAATTTTTAGGATTACCTTAAATAACTATTTTTTATTTAGTTTGGTTTTTTGGAGTATAATTTTTTTGTTTTTATTAAAGGGAATTAATTTGTTATATTTTACTTATCCAGATGAAAGTAGAAATGCTTTTGCTACTTATTATATGTATTTTAAAAATAATTTATATAATTGGATTGTTCCTTATTATAATGGAGATATAAGATATGATAAACCTGCTTTGCTTTATTATATTGCGAATATATTTTATATGTTATTGGGTAAATTGAATTTGGATATTGAAGTTATTTATAGATTGGTTTCTGTTTTTTCTTTATTTTTATCTAGTATCATTGTTTTTAAGTTTGCTAATATTTTATTTGAAAATATTTTTTATAGGTATTTTAGTGTAGTTGTGTTTGTATCATTTGTAAATATTTTTGTTGAAGCTAAAGCATTTGTAACTGAACCCTTATTTACTTTTTTTATTTTAATTTCTTATTACACATTTCATAGATTTTATCAAACTAGTAATTATTTTTATTTAAATTTATTTTTAATTTTTTTAGGTTTAGCTAATTTTAGTAAAGGGATTGTATCTTATATTGTTATTCTTGGACCAATCTTGATTTTCTTATTATATAATAAATATAATTTAAAACAGATTTTTCATGTATTTTTTAATAGAAAAGTAATATTAGGTTGGATAGGGCATATTATTTTAGGTTATACTTGGTTTATACTTGTTTATTTATTTACTAATGGAAAATTTATTAAAAATTTTTTATTTTTACATAATTTTGGTAGATTTACTGGTGCTTCAAATATGCATCTAAATCCAATTTATTTTTATTTTATTGTTATTATTGTTAATATAATTCCTATTTGGGAATTGATTTCTTTGATTTTGGTCAATTTAAATAAGATAAGTTTGAAAAAATATAATGAACATTACCTTTATTTAATTTTTATTTTTGTTTTTATTTTTGTTTTTTATAGTTTATCTAAAGGGAAAGTTTATCATTATATTATGCCAATATTTTTACCTCTTTCTTTATTAATTATTGCTTTCATTAAGGAAATTATAGAAAATAATTATCAATTCAATTCTAAATTGAATTTAGGAGTTTTTTTTATACTTTCTATTTCGTTTTCTATTATTTTATTAGTTTTGGATTTTAAGTTAAATGATTTGATTTTTCTTAATAAGGATAAAATTATTTTTAATCTTATTTATTTAAATTTGTTTTTTACAATTTTGATTGCTTTTATTTTATATTTTAATTATTTAAAATCTTATGCTTCTTTTTTACTATTTGTTTTTACATTTATTAAAGTTATTTTATTTTATCATTCTATTTTAGATGATATTAATTTTAAAGTTTTAAGTAAAGATTTCATAGAGATTATTAAGAATTCAAGGAATAAAGAAATAATTACAGTAGGTGATATTGCTGGTGTTAGTTTTTATAATTTATATTTTAATAAAAAAGAAAGAACTATAAGTATAGATATAAATTATTTACAAGATTTTCCAAATATCTTAGGGGATATAAAAGAAAATACTTATTTAGTTTTTACTAAAAAGAAATATTTTTTACAACTTAAAAATACTATTGATTATTCAAAAAATTATATAGTAAAGGAAGTAAGAAATATATTTGTTATTTTTCAAGATATGTTAGTTATTGATATAAAAAAAGTAGAGAAATAAAGAAAAATAGTTATGAGATTATTTGTTATTATATTTAGCGCAGGTTATTCAAGTAGGTTTAGGAATTCGTATGAATTATATAAAGAACTACCTAAACCATTAATTCCTATTTATAATAAGAAACTAATAGATTTACACTTACATAATTTACTGAGCTTAAGGAATATAAATATAAAGTCTTTAAAAATTTATGTTAATTTACATTATAAAGCTTTTGAGATATTTAGTTATATAAGTTCTTTTTATGAAGAATATATAAAAAAGGGAATAATTAATTTTTTATTTGAACCTAACTTATTAGGACATATTAAAACTATTGATAAGTTAAAATCTTATATACTTAATAGTGACTTATTTTTTATATTAAACTGTGATTCTTTTATTGGTAAATTTTATAATTACTTAGATATTGTTTTAGAGGTTTTAGTTAATAATAAAGTGAATAATCTCATATTTGTTTCTGATAAAAGAATTTCACAGGATAAAAAAACATATACTCATTTTGAATTTAAAGATTGTTTTACCTTTAAGTATAAAAATAAGTTAATTAAAATTTCTAAAGTAAATGATATATATAAAAATGAGGTAAGTTTTAGGGAATATATTACTTTGTATATAGGTTTTAGTTTTTTTAGAATTAATAGAGAGTTTAATAATATTTTATTATCTCGTGATTTTAAAGAATTAAATTTTATAGATTTTTTGAAGAAACTTGATTTATATTCTCTTAAAATTCCCTATTTTTTTGAGATAACTGAAGTTAAAGATTATTTAGATTTCTTAAATTATTATTTGTTCTATTATAAGTATTATTAATTAAATTTTATGTTATAGTTGTTTTGGTGGTGGAATATTTAAGAAATTGTGGTTTTAGATCGTTAATGATTTCGCTTATATTTTGGTATCTTTTTTTGGGGTTTTTTTCTAACATTTTTCTTATTATTTTTTCAATATCTTTGGGTATATAGGTTGTATTTCCTTCTAATATATGACTATCTACGGGGTTATCTAACATATGAGCTTTAAATACTGCGTATATGTTATCACTTTCTCCAAATGGTAGTTTTCCTGTTAATAATTGGAAAATTATTATTCCTAAGGAGTATATATCGCTTCTTTGATCTACTTTTTGCCCTTTAATTTGTTCAGGTGACATATACCAAGGAGTACCTACGAAATCCTGGGTTATGTTTAAAGTTTTGTTAATTATTTTTGAGATTCCAAAATCTGTGATTTTAACGGTTGTTGTTTCTAAATTATCGTTTGTTAATTTTAATAATATATTTTCTGGTTTTAGATCTCTGTGAACGATTCCTTTTTGGTGGGCATAATCTAAGGCTTCTAATAATTGCATCCATATATTCATAGTTTCATATATGTTTAGTTTCTTCTTTTCTTTTAAGATTTTATCTAAGCTTTTGCCTTCTACATATTCAAAAGCTATATATGGGAGATTATCGTCTAAATTATAATCTATTAATTTAACGATGTTTGGATGTGAAAGTAATTTATTTATCTCTATTTCATTTTCTACTCTTTCTTTTATAATATCTTCATTTAGAATGTGTTTATGGATAAGTTTTAGAGCTACTAAGTTTTTTGTTTTTGTGTTAATTGCTTTATATACTACTGCTGTTGCCCCTACTCCTAATTTTTCTAATAAAACATAATCAGAAACTTTAGGATTATCTTCATTTAATAAATTATTTAAATTGCTAACATTGCTTGATGTATTATTTAGTTGTTCAATTTTTATTATTGTATCTTTTAATCTTCTTACTTTTTCTGATTTATTTTTATTTTTATTTAGTATTTCATTTATTGATTCTCTTATTTTATTTCTGTTATAATATGCTAATATTGCTAATGCTATACTTGGAAATATTAGTAATGCTAAATATATATAAGGTATGATATGCTCTATATAGAATTTTTTTTCGAGTATAAATGTTTTAGAATAAGTTGGAAAGGTTAAAGCGTGTGGATTTATTTTAAACGATATTGTTTCATCTTTATATCCCTTTGAGGATATTGACAAATTAAAGCTTTTGGGAATTAAAAAATTATTATCGTTTTTATATTCCGATAAATCATTTAATTTTAAGTTTTTGCTAGGAGGATTTTCTATTAAAGTTAGAGTTAATTTATTGTCTTCTTTTTTTGTTAATTTGGTAAAATCAATAGAATTGACAGTAATATTGTAATCAAAATTCTTTATTTTATTTGGATATATATCTGTTATATTGAATATAATATCGAATTTTTTGGGGGTTAAGGTTATTGTTAAGTTAGTATCTTGAGTTAAGTAGCCTTCTATTTGTAGTTCTTGGTAGTTGTTATTAATTGGAGAAATAAATATTTTTAAATAATCTTCTTCAAGTAAGCTTTGAGCATAATATGAAGATAGGTAATTTTTATTATTATTTTCTTTTAAACCTATTATTTTTATATTAGATGGTATATTTTCATTATTTAAATTTTTTATATTTAGCTTTAGGTTATGATACTTTTTATTTGTTATTATTGTATTGTTATAATTATTATATGGGTAGTTTATGGTATTAGTTTTATTATTATTTAGATAATTTTTTGAAGTATTTTTATATGAATTTAATAAATAATTTTGAGAAGAATTTTTTAGAGAATTATTATTTTCTGTGGAATTTTTTTTAATATTATTTTTAATAAAATTTTTTGATTTATTTTTTAAATTTTTAGGAGGGGGTATATTGTCTGTGTTATTAGGATAGTTGTTTTGTTGGTATTCTTCAGGGATATAGGTTATTGACGCTGAATAAGCAATATTTAAATTTAATAAAATGAATAAGCTAAAGGTTAATATACTAATTATGAAAGTAAAAATAGAAAAATATAGATAGTATTTTGTTTTGTAATTTTTAGTGTTCATGTTTCCTCCTGTATATATTTTTTTAATATTTTTTATTTAGCTGTATATAGTTCAGCTAATAGAGAAAATAGGTCAGCTATTTTTTCAATAATTTTATTAGTAGTTTGCTCATCAGCTCCATTTTTAATAGCGTCATATAGTTCTTTTTCTGCTTCTTTTAATAATTTCCTTGCTCTGCTTATGTTTTCATAGTATGGTTGTTCGTTAAGATCTGATATACCTCTTGCTTTTAATTCTTTTTTAATATCTTCTCTTATATCTGTATAATCTTTTTTCTTCTTTTTTTTGAGTTTATTAAAGGCTACTGACATCATTCCTGCTGCAATTGATGAGAATTGGTTTTCTTCTGCTTCTCCTTTAGGTACATTTTTTAGTTTATTATCGTTAAAATCTTCTACCATTTTTTTGGCATCTTTTACTAATTTAACTAATTGTAATTTTACAAAGATTTCAGCATTTTGAGGATTCATTATCAATTGGGTATTTAGGATTTTTTCTAAGTTTTCTATTGCTTTGTTATCTGCATTTAACCAGGTCATAACAAATCGTTGGGTAGTATTTTCATCGGCTTTTACTTTATTCATTAAAGCGAAGTTGGAGTTAGGATTTAGCATTGAAGATAACCAGTCTTTTAAAACTCCTTTTAAGGATTGTAGTTCTTGTTTATAAAGAGGAATAGAATCTTTTTGTTGAGTTTGGTTTTTATTTTTTAATAGGTTAATATTGGATAATTGAGATTTTCTTATTTGATCTTGTTTTAATTGTTCTTGTTTTAGTTGTTCTTGTTGTTGAGTTTGAGTTAATTCTTTTTGTAGTTGTTCTTTTTTTTCTGCTTGTTGGGATATAGTGTCTTTAATAGTATTTTGGGATTCATTTTTTTTAGCTATGTCTTGAGTTTTTCCGGTAAATGAGGCTTGCGTTGTTTTCATTCTATTTATATTTGTACTATCCATAAGAAAATTACACCTCTATATAAATTCGGCTCTTACTATCATTTTATTTTAGAATTAAATTATTAATAAAATGTTAAATTTTATTTAAAAAAATGTAAATTTTTTTTAAGAGTAGTTAATTAATATATAGAAGTTTTTAAAATACTTTTAAGTTGATTTTTAAAAGGACTGTTTGGAAATAGAAAGAATATTTTAAAAAAATAATTTAAAAAAATACATATAAAAGTGGAGTGTAAATTATGAGTAATAGTTTTTATTCTATAGGCGTGTTAATTTTGATTTTAGCTCATTTAGTTTTACCATTATTATTATTTTTTATAAAAGAAAAGTATGTTAGATGTTATTCTATAATAATAGGTAGTTTAATAGGGGCTTTTTCTATATTTTTAGCACTTTCTTTTTATTATAACCCTGACATTACTTTATTTACTTTTAATTTAAATTTATTTGGGTTAGATTATAGGTTTAGAATAGATAATTTTAACTATAGTTTAATATTATTAAATGGTTTAATAACTTTTGCTTTTCCTTTGGCTACTCATATTAAAGAAAGGGAAAAAGATTTTTATGTTTTAGCGTTTTTGGTTATGTTGGGGACTGCTGGTTTATTTTTAACTCAAAATATGATACTTTTTGTATTGTTTTACGAGTTAGCAAGTGTTCCTATGTATTTTTTAATTGCCAATTGGGGTAGTTTAGGATTAACTCCTTTTAGAAAAGTTGAGCCTAAATATGCTGCTATGAAATTATTTATTTATCTTCAGTTAGGTGGAATATTAGTAATGTTGGGATTTTTTATATTACATTCTTTAGTATTTCCTAATGATTTATTTAATAATTGGAATTTTAGTGATTATGAAAATATAATTAAGGTGAAGGGATATTTAGTAGATACTGATTTAGCTAAGATTTTATTTATTTTATTTTTTGTAGCTTTTGGGATAGAGGCTGCATTAGTACCATTTCATACTTGGTTACCTGATGGGCACTCTGCTGCTCCTAGTTCTATTAGTATGATTTTAGCAGGTATATTACTTAAGATGGGAACCTATGGGATTCTTAGAATCCCTTTTGTATTTTTTAATGAAGCTTTAAATAGTTTATCTTTAGTAATTATATTTTGGGGATTAATAAATATGTTTTGGGGAGCTTTTAATGCTTATAGACAAATAGATTTTAAATATTTAATAGCTTATTCTAGTATAAGTCATATGGGAGTAATTTTTATGGGGCTTGGTGCTAATAATGATTTAGGAGTAAGTGCAGCTATATTTCAGATGGTTTCTCACGGTTTAATTTCTGCGGTTATGTTTTCAGTTGCTGGGTCTTTTCAATATAGAACTAATACGAGGATATTAGATAATTATGGAGGGCTTTTAAGAGTGATGCCATTTATTGGATCTATACTAATTTTTGCTTCTATGGCTAATTTAGGGTTACCTGGATTAAGTGGATTTGTTTCTGAGCTAATTGGTATATCTGCTTCTTTAAAAGCTATTTATTCTAATAATCTCAAAATTATCTTTCTTTTAGTTTCATTAGGTGCTATTTTTATTACTACTGTTTATGTTATTAATTTACTTGAAAAAGTTTTATATAAAAGAATAAATCCTAATTACTATGAATTAAAGGATGCTCATTGGGATGAAAAATTACATTTAACTATTTTAGCTTTATTTATATTAGTATTAGGTATTTATCCCAGATTAATAATGGATTTATCTAATTTAATTAAAATAAAGCAAATTATAGGGTTATAGAAAGATAATAGAAGGAGTTGAATTATTTATGGATATATTATTTAAGTTATTTCCAGAGGCTATTTTAACTATTTCTATTATTTTTAATATTTTAATAATTTCAATTGCTAAAAATATTAAGGAATTAAGGAATGCTTTTCTGTTGGTTTTTATATTTTCTATATTTTTTACAATTGCTTCCTTGATTTTTCAATTATATTTTATAGTAAGTGGAAGTGAGCTTATTGATTTATCTTTAATTTTAAATAATATTATGGTTTATGGGGTAAGTTCTTTTGAGATAGTTAGTAAAATATTGTTATCTATTGTAGCTATTATTTTAGCTTTTATTGTTTCTATATATTTTTATACAGATAAATATGAGCATAGATATTTCAAATTAGAATATTTACCTTTATTTTTAACTGTTTTATTGGGTTCATTTGTTTTAGTTAGTGCTAAAGACTTATTAACTTTTTTAATAGGCTTTGAGTTGGTTGCTATTCCTTCTTATTTTGTTATAGCACTTGATAATAAGAATAAAATATCTTTAGAAGGTAGTATTAAGTATTTTTTAATTGGCTCTATTTCCACTATTAGCATTATTTTAGGTATTTTGATATTTTATATATTTAACGGGAGCTTTTTATATTCTGCTAATTTAAATAATTTTAATTTAATTTCTTTAAAGTTAGGGTTTTTATTTATTTTAATTGGTATTATTTTAAAATTAGCTGTATTTCCATTTTCTTTTTGGATTCAAGACGCTTATTATGCTAGTAGAATTCCTTATTTATTACTTATTTCTACATTTCCTAAGTATTCTGTGGTTTTAGCTTTAATAAATATGTTAAGTTATATTCAGGATGGATATTTTAAGATTTTATTGAGTGTATTGGCGGTTTTATCTATGGTTATGGGGGTATTTTGGGCTTTAAATGAAAATGATATAAAAAAAATTATAGCTTATTCTACTGTTTTTAATATGGGTTTTATTTTAATTCCATTTACTGGATTCTCTTTTAATATTGAACAAAAAATTTATGTTTTGTCTTTAGTTAATTTTTATATTTTTCAGTATATTTTATCTACTATTTTAATTTTGGGAGTTTTATTATATTTAGAAGAAAAATATGATACTACTGATATGTTAAAACTAAAAGGAGTTTTAGCTAATAATAAAGCTTTATCGTTTTTGTTAATTGTGGGATTACTTTCTACTGCCGGGTTACCTCCTACTGTTGGTTTTATTGCTAAGTTTTTTGTCTTAGCTTTTTCTTATAAATTTAACCCTATTTTAGTTATAATTGCAATTATATTTTCAGTTGCTTCACTATATTATTATTATAGAATAGCTAAAGAATTATACGTTGAAAAAGAATTTAGTTTAGCTAATAACTTATCTTCTTTAGATTTTTCTTTAAAAAATTCTTTTTTGTATTATGTTTCTCTTTTTGGTGTTTCTATTTTGTTAATAATTTTAGGATTATTACCTTATTTTATTACTAATACGTTCTATTTTATTACTTATACTACTATTAAGTTTTAAGTTTAGGTTGCCTGAGGATTTGGTAAGTATTTAAGTTATTTCATATTTTTTATATTTTGAACCGATAAAATATCAGAAATCTGGGGGTTCCTGAAAAAATACTTTGGTTAAAAAACTTGATAAGAAAAAAGAGGAAATAGAATTTTTACTTGAAAATTTGGAAAAAATAAAAGATAGTATTGATATTATTGAAAAAAGATTAGTAAAGAAAAAATTAGCAAGAAAAACTTAGAAAGAAAAGGATAAATTTTTTAGATTTTTTTATATATTTTGAATATATTTTGGATATAAAAAGGTTTTTATTGGTTTTAATAAAATATTATTAATGTAAGGATTATTTTTAGGGGTAAATTTAATTTTAACATATTTAAGGAGGAGGTTTTATGACTAGGATAGGGAAAGGTGAAAAAATATTAATAATTGATGATGAGGAGAATTTAGTAGATCTTATTTCTAATATTTTAAAACATGAAGGTTTTGTAACGGTTAGTGCATATAATGGGAAAGATGGTTTAGAGAAAGCTAAACAAGAAAAACCAAATATAATAATACTTGATATAATGATGCCCCAGATGGATGGTTTTGAAGTTCTTAAGAAATTAAAGGAAGATGAGGAAACTAAGGATATTCCAGTTATAATGTTAACTGCAAAAACCGAAGATAGTGCTGTTATAGAAAGTTGGAGGAAGGGAGCTGAATTTTATATTCCTAAGCCCTTTGAGATTGAAGAAGTACTTCATGTAATAGAATTAATACTTAAAAATAAATACGCTAATTCTAATCAACAAAATTAGTTTATTTTATTTACTATTTATTTTTTCTTTCAATGGATTTTTTAAATGAATACGAAAGTAAATATCATTGAGGATTTTAAATATTATTTAGTTTCAAAAGGTTTAGGTAGTAGAACTATTAAAGAGTATATACTTGATGTTCTAAAATTCCAAGAATTTGTAGAAAATGAGGTTATAAATTTGATTAATTTACTGGATTTATCTGAAGATAGGATATTAAAGATAATTCAAAAATATGTATCTATATTAAAATTGGAGAAAAATCAGAGTAATAGAGGAATAAATAGGAAGTTATCTGCTATAAAAAAATTTTTTTTATTTGCTTTTAAAAATGGATTAACTAATAAAAACATAAGCAATTTAATAGAAATGTTAAAAACTCCAAAAACTTTACCCAAAGCTATTAGTATTAGTGATTTAAAACAATTCATATTAAATATTGATTTGTTTATAGATAGTAATAAAAAATTAAGTACTTTTAAAAAGAATTTTTTAAAAGTAAGGAATAGATTAATTATATATTTTTTATTTTTTACAGGGGTTAGAGTATCTGAATTGGTTAATATAAAAATTAATGAAATAGATTTTGAAAGTAATACTATTAAAGTTTTAGGAAAAGGTAATAAAGAAAGGATTGTTATATTTTCTGATGAATTAAAGGATCTAATAAATGAATATTTAACTATAAGGAAGGATTTTATTAAGGATAACGAGTATTTGTTTATTAGCTTAAGAAAAAAAAGAATAACACCAAGAATGATTCAGATTTTATTTAAGAAATTATCTAAATTAGTAATGAAGAGTTTTAATATAACACCTCATGTTTTAAGGCATACTTTTGCTACTGTTATGCTTAGTAATGGTGCTGATATAGTTAGTATTAAGGAATTATTAGGTCATTCAAGTTTAAGCACTACTCAGATTTATACAAAGGTATCAATACAACATTTAAAAGATAATTATAAATTAAATAAAGTGTTATAAAATAGAGTATTATAGATGTATTTTAGGTTATGTTAGTTAATTATATTAGTTTATATAGAAAGTATAGGCCATCTAAGTTTGGAGAAGTTATTGGTCAAGATGTTAGTATTAAAATATTAACTAATTCTATATTAAAGAAAGAGGTATTTCATGCTTATATATTTAATGGTACAAGGGGTACAGGAAAAACAACAGTAGCTAGGATTTTAGCAAAGGCTTTAAATTGTTTAAATTTAAATGGTTTTGAGCCTTGTGATGAATGTTATAATTGTAAAGCAATAATGAATTTTTCTTTTCCTGATGTTATTGAAATAGATGCTGCTTCCAATAGAGGGATAAATGAAATAAGAGAAATAAGAGATAATGCTAAATTATCTCCTTTAAAAGGTAGGTATAAAGTTTATATTATAGATGAGGTACATATGTTGACCATAGAAGCTTTTAATGCTTTATTAAAGACTTTAGAAGAACCACCTAAAAACGTAGTTTTTATCTTAGCTACTACTGATATACATAAAGTACCAATTACTATTCTATCAAGGTGTCAGCAAGTAGAATTCAAAAGAGTTGATTATCATTTAATATTTAATCATTTAAAAAATATTTGTCAAAAAGAGGGGATTAATATAGATGATCAAGCTTTAATGTATATTTCTAAAGTATCTAAAGGATCAGTTAGAGATTCTATTAGTATATTAGAACAAGTTAAAAATATATCTGATAAAATCACTTTAGAAGATATTTTTAAAATATTTTCTATCTATTCTTTTGAATTGATTAAAAATTATATTTATTATATTTTAGACGGTAATTTTAAGGAAGTTGTTAGTATTATTAATATAATAAGAACTAACGCTGTTAATATTTATAACTTTTTATATAATTTAAATACTGAGTTAAAAGAAATTATCTATTATTATTTTAATTCTGAAGTTATTGAAAAAGATTTAACTAAAGATCAAATTAAATTTTATAAATTTATAATAAATAAATTTGATATAAGATTAATTTACGAATTATTAAGGAATCTTAATTCTGTTTTAAATTTTTATAAAAATGATAATGATTATTATCTTTTTGAGGTTCAGACATTATCATTTATTTTTAACCTTAGTAAATACTTAAAAAATAAGAGTAGCGAAGAAAGTAGTAGAGATTCTGAGTTTAAATCTTTGGATACTGATTATCAAAATAAAGAAAAAATTATTACAAATTTAGAAGATACTAAAAGTAATAATATTTTAATAAGTAATAATATTTTAATTAATCAAGTGAATACACAAGAAAGTAAAGAAATAATTTTTAATGAAAATATAGGAAAAGAATATACAAAAGAATATACAAATGAGGATACAAAGGAAGAAGTTAAAAATTTAGAAGTTGATATAAAAAATAATATTTTAAATTTGATTTTGGATAAAAACTTACAGAGTGCTATTAAAGCTGCTGATAAAGTTATTTTTATTAATAATTCTTTGGTATTTTATTTTGATAGTTCTAAAAAAATTAATCAAACTTATAAAAATCTTATAAAGATCTCTAAAGAAAAAATTAAAAATTATCTTTTGAATAAATATAATATTAATGAAATTGTTTTAGTAGATGATTCTAAAAAAAAAATGACAATTTAGATAGTAGTAATAAAGAAATGGAAGCTAATCAAATAGTTAATAAAGAGAGTATATTTATAAGGGATTTTGAAGGGTTTATAGAATTCATAAAGAGGGAATTAGAGTTATGAAGGGTATTAAAAAAAAATTAAATATATTTAAATTGTTGATAATATTATTTTTAGTAAATTTTGTTTTGAATTTTTTGAGTTTTAGAGTTTATGCAATAGATATAAAAGAAATGGAAAATAAAAGTGATTATGAGCTTTATAATATAGCAGCTGAGTATTTTAATAAAGGAAATGATCAGGAAGCTTTTAAAGTAGTAAAATATTTGTTAGAGAATAAGAATCCAAAAAATAGGGAAGCTTTATATCTTTTGATAGAGATTTTAATAAGGAATATAAATAATTTTCCTGAAGATAAGAGAAAAGATATATTTTATCAGATAATAGAAAAAGCTAATTGGATAAATGATAATATAGATTATTATGATTATAAAGCGTATTATTATAAAGGATGGGCTTTTTATAATTTAGGGGACTTAGCTACTGCTGAAAGAAATTTTAAAGAATCTTTAAAATATTATGCCAATTATTTACCTTCTTTATATTATTTATCTAAGATTTATTTAGATAAGAATGACTTAGAAAATGCTAGTAAAATTATTGAAAGGATATTAAATATACAGTCTAATAATATTAATTTTAAAAAATTATATTTTGAGTTGTTAATAAAACAAAATAAATTTGATGAAGCTATAGATTATTTTTATTCTGAGCTTAGTAATTTAAATGATGAAAATATATATTATCTATTAGCGTTATCTTATTATAATAAAAATGAATTTCCACAAGCTTTAAATTATATCGATAAATCATTAAATATAAAACCTAATGATAATGATTATCTTAAACTAAAGGTAAAAATATTATTTAAATTAAGAAATTATAAAAATGCAGAAGAAATAATTAATAATTATTTTAAAGATACCATGGATGAAGAAATAAAAAATATATATAGCAATATTCAGGTAATAAAGAAACAAAAGGTATATATTTTAATTGCTGTTTTGTTAGGTTTATTAGTTGTGATAATAGGTGTATATTTTTATTCTAAAAGTTATAAAGAAAGTAGGTATAAGAGATATTTACGGGAGCAAAAAGCTAGTTATATAGAAAAGGTATCTAAAAAAGCGGAGAATTTGGAATTATTAACAGGTTATGCGTATGATTTTTTAGCTAAGTTTTTAGAAGTTCCTAAAATTGGAATCTATATTGTTGATAGTAAGAAAGATAATACACTATATAGTTATGTAAATAATATTTCAGAGGATTTACCTGTTGCATTCTATGTTTTTACTAAATATTCTACGTGGTTAAATGAAGGTGCTAATAAACCATTTAGTATTTATCAAATTCAAGAAGATCCTACTATGAGCGAATATTTTGGGGGTAAAAATTTAATTAATTTTAAAAAATTAGGAGTAAAAGTAATTATACCTGCTGTTTCTAGAGGAGCTTTACAAGCGTTAATTTTATTAGCTGATGGTAAAGAAGAAAGTGCGTTTTTTGAAAATATAAAACAGAAAAAGGATTTATTGAGTGATATAGTTGAAGAATTTGCTAATGATATTATGTCTACCAGGTTTAAGGAGGCAGCTATATTAGATGAACTAACTCGTCTTTATAATAGACGTTATATGCTACAAAAATTAGAAGAAGAAATTTCTAAAGCTAATCAAACTAAATCCAAGTTATCTTTTATTTTATGTGATATAGATAATTTTAAGAAATTTAATGATACTTATGGGCATCAAGTAGGTGATGAGGTTTTAAGAGTTGTTGCTAAGGTTTTTAAAGAGTCCTCTAGAGCAGATTTTGATATACCTTTTAGGTATGGTGGGGAAGAAATTGGATTAATTTTACCAAATACTGATTCAGAAAAAGCTTTTCAAATTGCTGAGAGAATACGAATGAATGTTTCTTCTAAAAAATTCGAAGGGGTTCCTACTATTATTACTATTTCTATTGGATTAGCTACTTATCCTGATCATGCATTAGATGTAGAATCTCTAATAAAAGAAGCGGATGAAGCTTTATATTATTCTAAAAAAACTGGAAAAAATAAAACTACTATTGCTGGGGTTAAAGTTTTATTAAATGAATCTAATTTAAGTAATCAGCAATTACAGGATTTATCTAAAATTGGCAATGATAAATTTAGTGATAAACCTAGTGATAAATCTTTTACAGATGCTAATTTGAAAAAGGAATTTAAATTACCTGCATTTTGTTATTCTTATGAAGATTTTATAGATTATTATAATAATCTAAAATCGAATATTTCTAATATTAAATTAGTTTCTATAATATCTGACTTAGATAATTATGAGAAAATTTTATATGATGTACATTTTAATTTATTATTAACTGAGAGTGTTTCTGCTAAACTTATTGGCAATAATGAAGTTGAAATAAAAATTTTATTAGTAGAAAGATCAGAAAAAGAAATTCAAGATTTGATTAATTCTGTTCAAAGTAAATTTAATGTTAAAATTAGCTGAATTCTATTAATCTGCTTTGTTAATTTAGTAAAAGAAATAAAATAAATTCTAAAAAAGTAAAAAATGAGTGAATTAATTAATTTTTCTAGAAAATATCAAAGGGAATTAGCTATTATAAATTTATTTCAGATTATTTTTTATAAAAGTGATTTTGTTTTTGAATTTTTAGATAATTACTTTAAGAATTTACTAAATAGATATATGATTAATAAAGTGGATATTGATTTAAAGATTTGGAACATGGTAAGATATACTGATTTTAGTATTTTAAATGAATTAGAGAAAGCTTTGTTGATTTTATTTTTTTTGGAAACTTTATATTCTGATTTGGATGATAAAATTATTTTATCTATTTATGTTAATTTATCTATAAAATATTGTAGGAGAAATTTTAATAAGCTTATACCAGTTTTTTTAGATAAAATAAAAAATGGGTAAATTTTTAGTTTTTATTTATAATATTTTTGTAAATTTTGTTAAGTTTTTAATTTTATTGGTTTTATTAATTTTATTGTTTGGGATTTCATTTCTAGTAGGTATTATAATGGAAGCAAAGAAAGAGTTGCCTGATGTTAGTTCTATAAGAAATAGGGTACCTGTTATGACTTCTGAAATTTTTGCTTCAGATGGTACTAAAGTAGCAAAATTATTTATAGAGAATAGATATTGGGTTAGTATTAAGGATATTCCTATTACTGTTAAGAATTGTTTGGTGGCAGCTGAAGATGAGAGATTTTATTATCATAAAGGTGTAGATATTATTGCTGTAATTAGGGGGATTATTAGTATATTAATGAATAAGGAAATAACTCAAGGGTCTAGTACTATTACTCAACAGTTGGCTAGGATTTTGTTTTTAAGTCCAGAGATTAGTATCAAAAGGAAAATAAAAGAAGCATTAATAGCTAATGAATTAGAGAAATATTTCTCTAAGGATGAGATAATGGAATTATATTTAAATTTGGTTTATTTTGGGGAAGGGGCTTATGGGATTGAAGCTGCTTCTAGAGTTTATTTTGCTAAAAGTTCTAAAGATTTGAATTATCCTGAAGCGGCATTAATTATTGGGCTTCTTCCTGCTCCCTCTTCTTATAATCCTTATATTAATTTTAAAGTAGCTAAGGAAAGACAATTATATGTTTTAAGAAAATTACTTGAGTTAAATTACATTTCTAAGCAGCAGTACGATGAATATATTAATTACCCTATTAATCTAAAGAAGGAAAAATTGGAAGAACAAAATATTCTTTATCCTTATTATACTAATTTTGTTATTCAAAATTTTCAAAAACTAACTAATAATAAAATAAATTATGAAGATCTTAAAACTCAAGGATTAAAAGTATATATAGCTTTAGATCCTAAGCTACAGGAAGCTGTTGAAAAGATGGTGAAAAAAGAAATAGATAAAAATCGAGATTTGTATAATGTTCATCAGGCAGCAGTTGTATTGATAGAGAATTACACGGGTAGAGTTATCTCTGTCATTGGTGGTTATGAATATAGAATTAATGATCAATTTAATAGGTTTTATCAGGCTTTTAGGCAGCCAGGATCTACTTTTAAGATATTTGTTTATACTGCTGCTTTAATGAATGGCTTTGATATTAACTCTATTGTTGATGATAAAGTTTATACATATATTGGTTCTGATGGTAAGCCGTATTCTCCTGTTAATTGGGATGGTAAATATTGGGGAACACTTACTTTAGCTGATGCTTTTGCATTTTCTAGGAATACTGTAGCAGTTTATTTAGCTAATTCAGTAGGAATTAATAAGGTTATAGAGATAGCTTATAAGATGGGGATAAAATCTAAGTTAGAACCTTATTTATCTACTGCTTTGGGGTCTTCAGTTGTGTCTCCTTTAGAAATGGCTGTTGCTGTTTCTACTATTGCTAATAATGGTCAATATATTGAGCCTGTTTTTATTGAAAAAGTTTTAGATAAATATGGAGGAATTATTTTTATAAATTCTAATAATTCTAAATTAGAGAATCAGGTTATTCCTTATGATATTGCTCAAAAGATGAAGTATTTAATGAAGCAAGTTGTTGATAGAGGTACAGGTACTAATGCCAAAATATCAGGAATTGATGTTTATGGTAAAACTGGTACTACAAGTGATCATAGGGATGCTTGGTTTGTTGGATTTACTGATGATTTTACTTGTGTTGTTTGGGTTGGTAATGATGATTATTCTAAATTAAATCAGGTTTATGGAGCTACTTTACCTGCTTTATTATTTAAATATACTATTGAATTAGCTTATAAATATCATAAACCATCTGATAAAATTAAGAATATTAAATCTAAGATACTTAAAAAAACTGCTACTACTTTAGATACCAATAGAAATGTAAATAATAATGAAATTACTTATGATAGTAAAACACATGAAAATGAACAGACTTTAAATTCAAAAACTACGGAAAAAACTATAAATACTACAACTGTTGATTATAATACTTTTCCCTGGGAAAATACTACTAATTAATAAGAAATTTTAAGTATTTTTATAGAAGGTTTTAATTTTTTTTGTGTAGAATTCTTTTAATAGCAATTAAAATCTATTTTATTTAGGAAGGAGTGAAGAAATGGGTATATTAGTTAATAAGGATACAAGAATAATAGTTCAAGGGATAACAGGGAAGGAAGGTAGTTTTCATACTAAGCAAATGTTAGATTATAAAGCTAATATAGTAGCGGGTGTTACTCCTTATAAGGGGGGCCAGGAGTTTTTAGGAATTCCTGTTTATAATACGGTTTCTGAAGCTGTAAGAGAAAAGGGGAAGATAGATGCAACTGTTATTTTTGTGCCTCCTAAATTAGCTCCTAATAGTATAATAGAAGCTATATTAAATGGTATAAAAATAATTGTGGTAATAACAGAAGGTATTAAGCAGCATGATATGTTAAAAGTTCATTATTATTTAAAGAGATCTGATTCAATAATGATAGGTCCAAATTGTCCAGGTATTGCTACTGCTGGACAAACTAAATTAGGGATTATTCCTAATAATGTATTAGAGCCTGGGATAGTTGGTTTAGTTTCAAGGAGTGGTACTATTTCTTATGAGATTTTAAAATTATTAAAAGATCATAAATTAGGGCAAACTACAGCAATAGGTTTAGGGGGGGATCCATTAATTGGTTTAAGATTTAAGGAAGCTTTGGAGATGTTTTTAAATGATTCTGAAACAAAAGCTGTTGTTATGGTTGGAGAAATTGGGGGGACTGATGAAGAAGAAGCTGCACCAATTGTTAAAAAGTTAGTGGAGAATAATAAACCTGTAGTTTGTTTTATTGCGGGTAAGAATTCGCCTGAAGGTAAGAGGATGGGGCATGCTGGGGCTATTATTATGGGGAAATCTGGGAAACCTGAATATAAAATAAGTGCATTAAAGCAAGCGGGAGCTATTATTAGTGATACTATTCAAGAAATACCTATTATCTTAAAAAAAGAGTTATCTAAAGTTAAATTAGAAAACTAATTTTTAATGAAAGTTTTTAATTTTTTTAGATTTAATTTTTTTAGATTTGGTAAGAAAATAGTTAATAAGGTTGTATTTTTTTTATTATTATTTTGTTTTAGTTTTGGAATTTCTTATTCTTATGAGGTTAAAGTTGTTTATTTTTATGAGGAGGGTAATTATTTTGTTTTTTATTATCCTAATTCTTTGAAGTTATTTGTGGATATTAATAGTGGATATGTTATAAAACCTGAGGATCAAGAGGTAAAAATAAATTTTGTTTCATATATTCTAAATACAAAGACTTTTATAAGTAGGGATGAGGATACTTTTACTAAGCTTTACTTAATAAAAAAAGCTATCGGATTTAATTTTGATGATATCCAACCTAACAATGTAGATTATTATTCTTGGTCTAATCTAACTTATAAGTATTTAATAATTTTTTTGAAAAATGTTGAAAATTCTATTACTATAAGTATTCCTTCTTGGGAAAATTTAAATGAAAATGATAAAAGAGATATAATAGAGAAATATAGATTAGTTTTTGGGACTTCTTTTAATGAACCAAGATATCTACCTTATGAGGTTATTTTTAAAAAAGATATTAAATATTATCAGTCTAAAAATCTGGTAAATGATAGTATTTATAGTACTGATACCTTGTATAATACTGAGAATACTTTATATAATACTGAAAAAAATTTATCTACTGATATATATAACAAAAGTGATAATACTAGTGATAATACTACTAATTTGCCTACATTTAATACCTTTAGTAATGTTAAAAATAATAACTTAAATCGGAATTCTAATAATAATTTGATTTCTTTTATTTACGAGAATAAATTTATTATCATTTTTATTTTTCTTTTATTTTTCCTTTTAATTACGTTGTTTGCGGGATACTTTGTTGTTAAGAAATATTTATTTGCTTCTAGTAAAATTAATAAAGGAATTGATTTAGATAATGATAGTTATAAAAAGGATTTAAATGAAGTAAAGGATTTGGATAAAGTTAATGAAGGAGGAAGTAATCTTGATAAAATTTTAGAAAAGAAGATAGAAGAGATAATTGATCAAAAGTTATCTAATTTTGAACAAAAAGTAATGGAAAAATTAAATTCATATGTTTCAGAATTAAATAAAAAGGTGGATAGTATTGAAAGTAGTTATTTAAATTTGCCAATTAATAAAGGGGAAAAGGATAGTGAATTTGATTTGAGGGCTAATAATAATACTATAGATCAAGGTTTTGATAATGATTTAGGTAAGTCAAAGAAATTGGATCCTGAAAATCTTGAGATTTTTATGTTTAAAGTAGATAATATTATTTCTAAACTAAAGTTTTTAGAAAATTATAAGGATTATAATATTAATGATAAAGCTACTAAAATAATTTTTAAATTACAAGAATTGAAGTCAAAGATTAGAGCTTCTAAATCAATTAATATGGCTTTTTGGGAAGATATTGCTAAGAATGATATAATTGATCTCATTTCTCTTTTAGATAGATATTTAGCTTCAATTGATTATAATCCTAATATATCAAAGATTAGGGGAGAATTACTTAATGCTTTTGACTTAGAAGAGATAGAAGTTATTGTAGGTAGTACTAAGGTTAATATAATTGAGCACAAAGTTGAGGCATATTCTAGAAATCCAAGTGTTCCTAATGGAATTATAACAGATTTAAAGGAAAAGGGGTATAAATATAGAGGAATAGTTTTAAAAAGAGCAAAAGTTATAGAAAATAGGGTATAGATATGGATAAGTACCGCCTGCTGAGGGGTATCCATATCTGTTTTAAGGCGGTTAATAAATACCTCAGCCTAAAGTGTTTATATACACTTTAGAGATAAAAAAGTTATGCAGTTTAATAAGAATTTATTAAATCAGGTACAGAATATGGCTAATAAATTACAGCAGGAAATGGCTAATGAAAAATATGAAGGACAAGCTGGTAATGGAAAAGTTAAAGTAGTTGTTAGTGGATTACAAGAGGTTATTTCTATCAGTATTGATGATGAGTTGTTAAAAGATGATAAGACATTATTAGAGGATTTGTTAGTTGTTGCTTTAAATGATGCTCTAAATAAATCTAAGGAAGCTGGTAATAACGCTATAGCTAAATTACTTGGTAATATGAATTTAAATTTATTTTAAATTTATTTTAATTTTATTTATTTTGATCTTAAGGAAAGTTGCTATCTTTAAGGATATATTTTTTAGAAATTAATATAATGTAGAGTCAATTAATGGTATTTCAAAGTATTTTTTTGGGTATTAAAAAGTATTTGTTGGGTAAGTGAGTGATTATAATTGTTTAGATTATCTTTAAAAGAAGTTTCAGATGATGATTTTCTTATTGTTAAAAAAAAATATCAGCTTACTTTGAAAACTAAAGTTATTTTATTAGGTAAGGGGATTCATACAGGTATAAAATCTAAAATTATTCTACATCCTTATAATAAAGGTATTGTTTTTAAGAAAGGAAAAGAATATTTAAAATTAAATCCTTTTAAAGTGATTAATACTCTGGCTAGCACAGATTTAAGTTTGGTTAAAACAGTAGAGCATCTTTTAGCTTCATTGTTTTTAAATAAAATAGATAATGTATTAATAGAGGTTTTAGGTTTAGAAGTTCCTATTTTAGATGGCAGTATTTTCTATTTTAATAAAGTTTTAGAAAATAATTTTTTTATTTTAGATAAAAAGGCTAAAACTTTAAAATTAAAAAATATTACTTTAGATAATATTAATTTGAATTTAAATTATAAGATATTTGAAAGTGATATTTTAAAAATTTATTGTATTCAAAGAGATTTAAAAAGGAACAGGTATTTTTTAGCTTATTATGATGAGGGTATGAGTATTTATCCGGCTAAGACTTTTGGGTATATTAATGATTATGAATTTTTGAAAAATAATAACTTAGCAAATGGTGCTGATTTTAAGAATACTTTAATTCTAAGTATTAATAAAAGTAGTGATTTTTTTTATTTTAATAATGAAATAGCTTATCATAAGATAATAGATTTTATGGGTGATATTTTTACTATGCAAATAAAAAATATTAAAGCTACTTTTGTTTTAATTAATCCTAATCATAATCTTAATAATAAATTAGCAAGAGTTATTTTTAAAAATATTTTAAGAATAAAAAAGAATTTAGGATTAAAAAATTTTTAATTAAATATTATGTTTAAGCAAAACTTAGAATATTTTAGTTTGATAAATTTGATAAATATAGAGATAAATTATAAAATTGCTCCGATTGAAGTAAGAGAGAAATTGCTTTTTGATAAAAATAATTTAATATCTTTAAAAAATTCTATTATTCAGGATGATTTTCTTAAAACAATAATTAATGGTATATTTATTTTATCTACTTGTAATAGAACGAGTTTATTTCTTGATTTAAATGTAAATCAAGTGTATAAAGAAAATTTAGAAGTTTTTGAAAATATTGATAAATTCAGTTTTAATAATTTTTTATTGAGTTTAGATATTGATAATTTATTAAAGAAGCTTAATTTAGATGGTTTAAAAAATTACTTAGTAATAAGAAGAGGTTTGGAAGCTGTGGAAAATTTATTAAGGATATCTTGTGGTTTAGAATCTCAAATTTTTGGTGAAACTGATATTATTAGACAAATTAAGCAATATTATAGTTACTGTAGGGAACTTAATTTATTAAGTAGTTTTTTAGAAATTTTGATTAATAAAATTTTAAACTATTCTAAAGAGTTTGATGTTAATATAAGATCTAAGTTTAATAATCTTAGAAATAGTTTTGCTAATTTTATTATAAATTTTATTAGAAAATGTAATTATAGTAAAGTAAATTTATTGTTTATTGGTTTAGGTAGTGTTTCTAAACAGATAATAAAACTTATAGTAAGTGATGAGTTTATTTTTAATAAAATTCAGGAAATTGTTATTGTTTCTGATTATTATGAAAATCTTAAACAAAGTTTAAAAGAATATTCTATTTTTAGTTTTTATAAAAAAAATGAAATTAAATTAGTCTTTGAAAAGATGAAAAACAAAATCGACTTTATTATAGTTAATTCTAAAAATTTCTTCTTAGAATACGAATATTTAAGGGATATAACTAAAGATGTTATTATCTTTGATTTAGGTGTTCCCAGAAGTGTTGATCCTTCTATTTGTACATTATCAAATTTTAAGTTATTTGATTTAGATAAATTAAAGGAACTTGATTTTACTAATGATTCCTTAAATGTTTCAAATAATTTAAATGAAATTATTGAGTTTTTTATTAAAGAAAGGCTTAAGCAATTTTATAACTACATTATTTCCAGAACCTTAGATAAAAAGTTATTAACTTTTTATGAACAAATGCAAGATATAAAACAAGAAATATTAATTGAGAATAATAACAAGAAAATAAGTAGTATAGATCTTATAGATAGGTATATAAAGAAATTGATTTATAAAATTTCGAAGGTACATAAAGATTATATGCTATTAACTAATAATACAGGGATATTTAAGAGGCAAATAATATTAGGTAGTAGAGGATCAAAATTGGCATTAATTCAAACTTATAAAGTGCTTGATTTATTAAAGTTATTTTTTCCAGATTTTGATTTTTATGTTAAAATTATAAAAACCAGTGGGGATAAAAAGATTTATACTAATAATTCATTTGTAAAGGAATTAGAGGAGGCATTGGTTAATGAAGAAATTGATATAGCTGTTAATAGCTTAAAGGATATGCCTTATAATATTAATGAATATACAAATATAGCTGCTGTATTAAAAAGAGAAGAAGTAAATGATATTTTAATTTCTAAAGATAACAAATCTTTTTGGGATTTAGAACCTTATAAAGTTATTGGTACTTCATCTTTAAGAAGAAAGGAACAATTGAAATTACTTAGACCTGATTTAATATTTAAAGATATAACTGGAAATGTTGATACCAGGATAAAAAAGTTAAATAATTTAGGAGATTATGATGCTATAGTTTTAGCAAAAGCTTCTATTAAGCGTTTAAATCTTGAATATTTTATATCTTATGAGTTTTCAATTGAAGAAGTTGTACCTGCTGTTGGGCAGGGAGTTATTGCTTTACAAACTCGTAAAAACTCATTTTTAAACCAAATTTTATTTAGGATTAATGATATTAAAACTTTTTTAGAAATAGCTATTGAAAGAGAAATTATGGGAATTCTTAAATTAGGTTGTAGAAATCCTTTAGGATTATATGTATCTATTGAAAACAATTTTATTAATATCTATTACTTTTTTATCTATAATGGCAATATATTTAAAGGTAGGAAACAAATTAATTTAATAAACAATAAAAATTTTCAATTAATTATAAGTTTAATTAAAAATCCTGAACAGTATCATAATTTTAAAAATGAAGTGTATTATATTATTAATGATTTAGCAAATGATTTTATAAAGCAAATAGCAGGATTAAGTATAAATTTTTAGAAGCTTTATAAAAGATATAAAAAATTTTATGCTTAAAAAGATATTAAAAAAACAGGAGCAAAAAGAAAATAAATTAGAAATACAATTACAATCTCTAAACTATAGGGTCTTAAAACAAATATTTAATAACTATTTTCAATTTTATAAAATTCCGAAGTTAAAAATAAAAATCTCAAGTAAAGAAAAACAAAATATAATTAATTCTTATAATAAAGTTCAAAAGGTATTAAATGAAGATAAAAAAGTATATGGCATTAATACGGGGTTTGGTAAGCTTTATGATAAGATAATAGATAAACAGGATTTAAAAGAACTACAAAATAATTTAATATATTCTCATTTTTCTGGCTATGGAGTAGAAATTGATGATATTTTTTCTAGTACTACTGTTTTAATAAGGTTAAAGCAGTTAGCATTGGGTTATAGTGGAGTTAGTTTAGAACTTATAGAATATATAAAAGAATTTATAGAGAAGGGATATATTTCGTTTATTCCTGCTTATGGGTCAGTAGGTGGTAGTGGGGATTTAATCCCATTAGCTTCTATTGCTGCTTCTTTTATTAAAGCTAATAAAATAAAAAATCTAAAAAATTATAAAGATTTTAAAGTTTATGAATTTAAACCTAAAGAGGCTCTTGCGTTTATAAATGGTGTAGCTTTCTCTTTATCTTTGTTCTCTTTTGGAGTATTTTTATTAGAAAAATTAATTAACTATTCTAATTTAGTTTTTACAATATCTTTAATTGCTAATAATGTTAATTATGATCATTTTAATTTGAATATATCTAAAACTAGAAAAAATAGTTTTTTTTTATGTGTTTTAAAAGATATTAATAAGTTATTAAAAGATTTTTTAAGTGAATTATATAAAGATTATTACTTACAGGCTCCATATAGTTATAGATGTTATCCTCAAATTTTGGAATCTTTTTTACTCGTTTTAGATATTTCTAAAAAAATAATAGATAATGAACTTAATACTGTTAGTGATAATCCTTTAGTAATAGGAGATAATTTTTACTCCGCGGGTAATTTTCATGGAAATACTATTTCTACTTTCAGTGATCATTTAAAATTACATATATTTCAATTATCTAACATCTCTTATGAAAGACAGAATCATTTACTAAATCCTGATTTTTTAACTACCAAATCTGGTTTAAGTTCTGGCTTTATGATCTCTCATTATTTAACTTCTCATCTTTTAGCAGAACTAAAAACATATACTAATTATGTAAGTGTTAATAATTATCCTGTTAGTTTGAATCAGGAAGATTTTATAACTCACTCTGAATTATCTACTAAAAATTTATTAAAAGCTATTAAATTAGCTTTTAAAATATTAACTGTAGAGCTAATAATGGCTATTCAAAAGGTAAAATTAAAAAATATTAATATAAACGAAAATAATTTAAAAAACGAGTTATTAAAGTATTTTGAAGCTAAAGTTTTAAATGAGCTAAATAATTTCCCAATAAAAGATGATTTAGATCTTCATAGAAAATACACTAATCTATATAATCTTCAATCTGTGTTTATTGATAATCTTAAATTTATAAAATTCAAAATATAAATAAATATGATTTTTGGGAGTAATGGAAAGACTTAAATTGGGATTAATCTTGGCTTTAATTTATTTGAAAGTTAATCTCAAGTAAAAAGTTAATCTAAATAATAAAAAGTAAGGTATTATTTTTTATAATGAAAAATTCTATTTAATTTCTAAATTTTGGTAATTTTTTTATTTTGCTAATTTCTATTGATTTGTTATGTTTTGAAGTTTTATTTTATATTGATATAATTTATAAATTTATTTAGGGTAATTACTAATGAGTTCAATAGAATTTTCTTTAATTAGGATTAAGTCTTCAATTCTAATGCCACCTATATTTTCTATATAAATCCCAGGTTCAATTGTTATTACATTTGATATATTTAAATAATCATTAGAAACGGAAGATAAAGAAGGTAATTCATGGATTTCTAAACCTACTCCATGGCCTAACCCATGAGTAAAATAATTCTCTAAATTATATTTCTTAAATATTTCTACTGCTTTAAAAAATACTTCTTTAGCAGGTACTCCAGCTTTTAAAAAATCTATAGAATTTAGTTGAGCCTCTAAAACTATATTATATAATTCTTTAAATTTAGGGTTATTTCCAAAACAAAAAGACCTAGTTATATCACTATGATACCCTAAATAAGTAGCACCCATATCTATTATAATAAAATCGTTTTCTTGTAAAATAGTATCTTTAGGGGTATAATGAGGATAAGCACTATTATTTCCAAAAGCTACAATAGGCTCAAAAGCTAAACCTCCACCTAATTCAGTTATTCTCTTTTTTATATAGAAAGCTACTTCGGATTCCTTAATTTTTGATATATTGTTTTTTAATAATTCTTCAACTTCTTTTAATACCACTTGAGTTATTTCCATAGCTCTTTTAATTAATGAGATTTCGTGTTCTTCTTTAATAGCTCTTATATTTTCAACGAGAAAGTAAGTAGGAATTATTTTAAAATGTTCTTGATAAACTAAGTAACTACTAAGTGTTAAATTATTGGCTTCTACTGCTAATTTTGATACTTTTAATTCTTTTAATAGGTTTATTACTGTATTAGTAAGTCTATTTTTGTCATTAGCTTCTATTATAGTAGTATTTACTGCTTCATTTTTAGCTCTTAAAGTATATCTACCATCTACTATTAAATAATTTTCATTAGGGGTAATTACTAATATACCTGTGCTTCCGCTAAAATTAGATAAATAATAGAAATTATTTCTATTGTTTGTTATAAAAGCATCTGAACCTATGATATTCAATTGGTTTTTAACTTTTTGGGTCCTTTTGTTATATATTTCATTTATTTTATTTTCAGTAAAACTAAGCATTTACATCACTCCTCTTTTTATTAGTATCTTTACTTTTGTATATTTAATTTATTTTACTTTTAGTAAAACTAAGCATTTGAAATATAAAATGAAATATAAAATTTTTTATGGTATTTTAAGTAATTAGCACCGAATTGGTACATACCTACTGTATTTCCAAAACCTCTACCTTCAAATATAAATTTACCTTTTGTTTTTATTATTTTTTCTATAAAATTAGATGGTAATAAAGAATAATACATAATTTATATTATTGTTATATATTTTGTTTATTGTATTTTGAATAAAACTAAACATTTAAAATACAATTTTTTAATAATATCATTATTGTTATGTATTTTGTTTATTGTATTTTTAGTGAAACTAAGTATTTAAAAAACCCCGTTTTTTAGAGTATCTTTAAGTATAGGTAATAAAGTATCAATAGTTTGGAAAGGATCTTTTTTAATTCTAAATCCTGCGGCTAAGTTATGTCCTCCTCCTCCAAAATCCTCTGCTATTTTCCTTATTGGAATATTTCTTGACCTTAAACTAACTTTTGTTTTATTTTCTTGGAGTTCTATAACACTAAAATAAATTTCCACTTCACTTAAATAATCTACATTTTCTATTATGTTATTTACATCTTCTAAATTCAAATTAAATTTTTCTAAATCAGATTTTAGTATATAAGAATATGCTATTTTTTCCTCGATTTTTAATCTATCATAAAAAACTGATAATATTTTATATTCGTTAATAGATTTCTTATTGATTTTATAAAATATTTCACTCCAATTAACTAAATTTCTTAATTCAGAAAGGATTTTTAGAGATTTTGAGGTTAAAGAAGAATATTTTAAGCCACCTGTATCTGAGATTATACCCATTACTATATATTTTGCTATTTCTTCATCTATGTTTATTTCAGTATCAACTATGATATCATATAAGGCTTCATTAATTGAACATGCATCCGTATCTACATAATAATAACTACCAAATAGATCATTAGAAGCATGATGATCAAAGTTTAAAATTATTTTATCTTTTAAGATTTCTTGATAATTATTATTTTCTAAATTAAGTGCTTCTAAAAACCTTTTATAATTACCAGTTTCAATAGCTATAATACAATCAAATTTAGAAATAGTATCTTCTAATTTATTTATAAACTCATTTTCTTTAAAATTAAAAATTTCTATAAAATTTTTATTTAGTGGATCTTTTGAATAAAGAGTAACTTTTTTATAGAAGTAATCATTTAGGATTTTTTTTATAACTTTCATTGCTGATAAGCAGTCGATATCTGGAGAAGGATGAGCAACTAATAAGACATTCTTTACTTTTATAAATAGTTTCCTTAAATAATTTAAGGAGATGTTGGATTTTATCATCTTTAAACCTCCATTTAAAATTAGAGCTTGTTTATTAATTTATTTATTAATTTAAAAGTTCATAAATTTCTTTAGCTATATAAATTTTTAAGATATTTTCTTCTTTTTTTATGTTTATTACTCTTATTTTGTTATCGTTTAGGATTTCAGTGAATTTTTCTATTTCATTTTTTAATATTTCAATTGGTATGTCTTTTGATTTTTCTTTATCTTTATCTTTTTCTTTTTCTTTATTATAGCTAAAGTTTATTTTATCTGAAATTATTATTTTAAAATCAAAATAATTTAACTCTTCATCTTGTTTAATTGTTTCTAAAACTATTTTTAAAGGTAAAGATATTAGGTTAAGAATTTTTCTTTCTAATGAAATAATGTTATCCTTAAACATTATCTTAAAAGTTATAAAATAATTTTAAAACTTAAGTAATTAAGTTAAAAAAATATTACATTCTAAATATGGCGTAATTAGTATCTTTAAATGGGCTATTAAGGGATATAGAGATTAATTTAGCTAAGATATTTCTGGTTTGAATGGGATCAATGATTCCATCATCCCAAAGTCTAGCAGTACTATAATAAGCACTTCCTTCTTGTTCATATTTTTCCATTATTTTATTTTTAAATTCTTCTTGTTCTTTTTCAGACATTTCTAAGCCTTTAGCTTTTAGTTGCTGAATTTTAACAGTTAATAGAGTTAGAGCTGCTTGTTCTCCTCCCATAACTGATATTTTAGCAGTTGGATACATAAATAAGAATCTTGGATTATAAGCTCTACCGGACATAGCGTAATTACCTGCTCCAAATGAGTTACCTACTATTATCGTGAATTTAGGAACATTGGAATTAGCAACAGCATTAATCATTTTAGCTCCGTCTTTAGCTATTCCTCCATGTTCATATTGCTTACCTACCATAAACCCTGTTATATTTTGTAAAAATACAATGGGGATTTTTCTACTATTACATAATTGTATGAAATGAGCTCCTTTTAAAGCAGATTGTGAAAATAAGACTCCATTATTAGCTACAATACCTACTAAGTATCCCCAAATTCTTGCAAATCCAGTAACTAAGGTAGGACCATATAGTGGTTTAAATTCATGAAAATAGCTACCATCTACTATCCTTGCTATTAATTCTCTAATATCAAATGGTTTTCTTAAATCTTTAGGAATAATTCCGTAAATTTCTTCAGGGTCATAATAAGGGTCTTCAGGTTCTTCTTGAGGATATTCATATTTCTCTATTTTACCAAGATTTCTTATAATGCTTCTGGTTATCATTATAGCGTGTTCATCATTATGAGCAAGGTAATCTGCTACTCCTGATATTTTAGTATGTACTTCTCCACCACCTAATTCTTCAGCACTAACTTCTTCACCTGTAGCAGCTTTAACTAATGGAGGACCTCCTAAAAATATAGTGCCTTGATTTCTTACTATAACTACTTCATCACTCATAGCAGGTACATAAGCTCCACCTGCTGTACAGCTACCCATAACTACTGCTATTTGAGGAATCTTATTAGCTGACATTCTGGCTTGATTATAAAATATTCTTCCAAAATGTTCTTTATCAGGGAAAACTTGATCTTGTAGAGGTAAAAATGCTCCCCCTGAATCAACTAAATATATACAAGGTAAGTTATTTTCTAATGCTATTTCTTGTGCTCTTATGTGTTTTTTAACTGTTAAAGGATAATAAGTTCCTCCTTTTACTGTAGCATCATTTGCTATTATCATTACTTCTCTGTTTTCTACTACTCCTATTCCTGTAATTATTCCTGCAGCAGGCACTTCATCTTCATATACATTATAAGCTGCTAATGGAGATAGTTCTAAAAATTTTGTACCCTTATCTATTAATAATTCTATTCTTTCTCTTACTAATAATTTATTTCGTTGTTTATGTTTTCTTTTAGCTTCCTCACTTCCTCCTGATTTGATTTTTTCTAATATTTCATAATATTCTTGTACTTTAGATTTCATATATTCAAAATTTTCTTTATATTCGAGGGAATTTTTATTTATTTTTGATTCTATTCTGTTAAACTCTATTTCTTTTAACATATTTTATTATTCTATCTCTTTTATTTCTACTCCTTTATAATAATGCTTTAATATAAACGAGTAATCAAAGTGATTACCTAAGTAATTAGCACCGAATTGGCACATACCTACCCCATGTCCAAAACCTCTACCTTCAAATATAAATTTATCTTTTGTTTTTATTATTTTTTCTATAAAATTGGATGGTAATAAAGGATAATACATATCTTTTGAAAATAAATATATTGAATCATCTTTATATACGGTATATTTATAAAAATTGTTTCCTTTTTTAGAAATTATAGTTAATTTATTAATTCTTTGGCTTTGATTTTTTTCAAGTATAATATCATAAATATTTCCTTCATATTTTTGTGATAAAAAATAGGGAATGGTTTTTGATAATATTGAATTTAGTTCATTTTTATTGAGTTCTATTTTCCATTTAAAGAGTTTAGAATCTTTACAATAAGCATTATCTATATTATCCTGATAATCTTTAACTGATTTTAAATAAGGGATAGAATTATTAAATACATCTTGACTATTTGCTGTTAATCCTCCACAGGTAGAGTGATATAAAGCATCTATAGGAATATCTTTATATGTTATTATCAAGTTATGTGTAAAGATAGAGGCTAAGTAGCTTTTAAATGTTTCATTATATTGTCCGTTAAATGCTTGACAGTGAGGTTTATTACAGAGATTATAATTTTTATGTCGTTTATATTTAAGACTTTTGAAAGCATAGGTTCTTGCTGCTATTGCTTGAGCTTTTAGTGCTTCTAAACTAAAACTATCTGGCATCTCGCTTATTACTACATCCTGTATATAATTATCCATATCAATTAATAAAATCAAAATATTATCTTTTAAATATAGTTCTTTAAAATGGGTAGAAAATATTGCTTGGATACCTTTTTGTTTATTCAGTTTTATAAATAATATAATGTTATCTTTGTTATTGCTAATTATTTTATTTCCATTTTCTAATTCATTTATTACTAGATTTGTATTTATAAAATCTTCAAAGATATTTTTAAAATTTCCTAATTGATTTGATCCGCTTAAACCTACTAAGTTAAAATATTTCATTTTATCTAAATCTATATCTTCTATTCCTATTGTTATGTATAAGTTTTTTTTAGATTTAATCAAATTTTGAGTATTATACAAATTTTTAATATTTAATTTTTGTTTTTCAAGATACTTGTTAAGGAAATGATTTAAATTTAAGTTTTTTCGTTTTTTTAGAGATGAATTAAATATGAAATTATTGCTAAAAGCTAATTCATAAGGTTTTATGATTAAAAATATATTAAAACTTTCAGGATTAATTTTTTTTAAATTTAGCTTTAGAATTAAATTAAGTAAATCAATATTAAAATTATATATATAAGGATTAGAATAATTTTCAATTGTAAAGGTATTTTCTGCTAAAAAGTATATATTATCGTTAATTTTAACTAAAAATGGAGTGTTATCTTCTAAATATGCTAAAATTTCATAATTATATAATAATTGTAAATTGATTGTGTATTTTCTTGAGAGTAAAATTTCTTTGGGGTAGTCTTTAAAATAATTTGTATAGTTTTTACTTATTTTAAAATAATTGTATTCAATGTTATTAAACTCAATATTGGCTATATTAAATAAATCATATATTTTATAATGATTTTTTTGGTAGAATTTGTTATAAATTAGACTTTGGTAAGTAAATAATATTTTTCCATTGCTGTCTAAGTAATCTTTAAATTTCAAAATAACATTAATTGGTAGTATTCTACAATCATTTACTATAAGTAAATCTATATCAAAACTGTCTAATAAATTTAAACTTCTATCGGTTATAATTATATATTTTATATTGTTTAAAGCTAAAAATTTTTTTAAAAAATAGAATTCTTTTAGGTATCTTCTATTTAAATGATAAAATGTGTCATATGAAAAATAGATTCCTATTATTTTTGTATCTTTGGATTTTTGGTAATTCTTTAGATTTTTGTTATAAAAATACTCAAATGTTATATTTGAAAAGTAATCATAAAAATATATAATAAAAAAGAAAAGAAATACTAAAGTAGAAAAGAGTGATAATTTAGTAAGATGAAAAAAAATTTTCATATTTATTATTTTATTTATTATAAGTTTCTAATTAGGAACATGATGGGAGAAAAAATGGATAAAGCAATAACGCCAGCAACTAATCCTGCTAATGCTGACATTATAGGCTCTAATAGTTTATTAATTGTATCAAAAGAAGTATTAGCTTCTAGTTCTGCTAACTCTGCTAGTTTTTTTAAAGTTTTAGGTAATTCTCCACTTTCTAACCCAGAATTTATTTGCTTAATATACATGGGTTTAAATGCATCATTATAATTAAGTATTTCTATTAATTCCCCTTTTTTAGCTTTATCATATAATTTTGAAAAAAAAGTAGCAAATGGCTCTACTGTTTCATTTCTTAAGATTAAAAAAGTGTTTAAAAAATTAAGTCCGCTTTCTAAACTAACTGCCCATAAATTTAATACCAAACTTAAATAAGAATTATATATAGCATTCCCTATTACAGGGATTTTAAATATATAGTTATAAATTTCTTTTTTATTAAAGGTTAGCAAATTTTTTAAAATAAAGTAAGCTATTAAACTTATAATAAATAATAAAAAAAGCAACCTTATATCAAATATAGATGTTAAAATACTAAGTAATTTAAAAGCGAAAGGCTCAGAGATACCTAAATCTGCATATAAACTTCTAAACGATGGAATTATCAGATTTTTAAAAATTAATAATATACCAGAAATTACTATTAAAAATAGAGACGGGTATATTAGGGATTTTATTAAATTATTTTTGGTTTCTATCTTTTTTTGTAATATAGATTCTATTTTTTTTATTACATAAGGTAAGTTCTCTGTTTGTTCTCCTATTTTAAAAATTGATAATTCAATTCCATCTAATATTTTTGTTTTTTGGAAAGCGGTTGATAAATTTGTTCCTGATAATACCATTTTTTTTAAATTAGTAAATTCTTTTTGATATTTTTTAAATGTTTGAATACAAATTTCTAAAGAATAACCTAACGGAATCCCACTTTCTATTAAAGTCCTAAATATCATTAAAAAATTTAATCTCTCTTGATCGTTTAACATTTCATTTTTATATTTATAAAGATACTATAAAAAACCTCCCTAAAAATCAATACCTAAAACTTTAGAATTAAACTTATTAATGATTTATTAATGATAGAAATTACTAATAATTAAAATCAATAGCTATAATTCTATCTGTATGTATGTTAAGAAGATCAATAGGATCAATAAAGGATAATCTTTTATCATTAATATAATATTCGTTTAAAGTATTTGGTCCAGGTATTGATGAATGTATGCTTCCATATACATAAACATTTTTTAGATTTCTGTTACCAATTAGTGATAAAGTAGAATTATCGTTATACATTGCTACGTATTTACCGCATAAGATTAATGAAGTATTTGATGAATTAAAATTACTACCATCTAATATAATATTTTCTGTTACTAAAGTAAATAGGTTATTGTTATTAGTTACTGGTATATTATCTTTGTTAATTTTTGTAGGATCTATATTATTACCTATATTTACTTTATTAGCTGTTTCTTCATAAAGTATATGACCTTTTATAGTAGTAAAATAGTTTTGAGGGGTTATTAAATAAATTTTTTCTTTTATTATTCCATTATCTGAAGATAAATTACTATCTGATCCTATTATGGGGTTAGCAAAAACTAATATGTATATTAAAGAATTCCTTGTTTTATATATAATATAATTATTTCCCCTTTTTAAAACTTTATACACATATCCATTATCTGGATTAAGGGTAAAATTAATATTTCTATCACTTCGTGGATCTCTAATCTTCTTTTCTAAGTTATTAGCAAGAACTCTATCATTTGTTATTAAAGAGCTATTATTTTTATCAAAATCAAAGGTTTGAGGTTCTCTTACTAAAATAAAACTAGAATCATAATTATTATTATAAAATATATCTATTTTTTGATTATTATTTTCAATATTAAAATTTATATTGGGATTATTATCATTTTGTTTTTTAACTATTAATACTCCTTTATTATTTAGTTCTACATTTTGAGAGGGGGGGGAATATAATTCTTGAATTACTTTTATTAAGAAGTTATCATAGTAATTTATAGGATCTAAATCTACTCTATATAGTTTTTCTGTATATTGTTTTGTTAATTCTTCATCTGTAATAGATCTGGAGCTTGTAATTGAGTTAGAATATTCATCTATTTGTACTTCATAAAGTTGAGTATTATATTTTAGGAAGAGTTCTTTAAATATTTTGTTACTATAAACTTCTATGTTGATTTCATCTGCTAAGGATGTAGCATTATTGTAATAAGAGGTAGCATTAAAATAGTAATTATTATTAGATTTAGTATATAGTTTATTAATGTTTCCTAAATTAATTTTATACTGAACAATTGCTTTAGCTAAGAGATTATTGTTTTCTAATATTTTAACGTAAATATGAGATCCATCTATATTTTTTATTTGGTATTGATAATTTTTTCCTTTATAGGGGATATTACCTGTGTAGTTTCTATAATCTTGTCTATAGATATTTGTAGCTATAAGTATTAAGCTTTTGATATCTGAGCTTCTTTTAGCTTTTTTTATTAACTCTTTAGTTGTTCTTATATCTGAGGAAACATAATTGAATAAAATGATACTAAAGAATGAGATAAATAAAGTAAATAAAGTTAGCCATAAGTATAAGGAGAATCCATTTTGAGCTTTATAAAATCTCATAATACCCCTTTTTCTCTTATTTATAAATTTTTAATACATTTTTTTATAATTTTTGATAAGTTTGTTAGGTTGTTTTATTCCATTGATAAGTATAAAGATTTTCGTTAAAAAAATATTAAAAAATTTTTTCTTAATTGTTAAATTTTAATAAAATTGCTAACTTTATGAAGATTTGTTTATTTATAGATAAGAAAAATTAATTAAAGAAGAATTTTTATAGATATTACTTTCCGATACAAAATCTATTAAGCATATTATTTATAACAAGCTCAGTTATATCTGTTCCCAAAAGATTTAGTATTTTTTCTAATGCTAATCTTAAATTTACTAAAATTAGTTCTACGGGATTATTATTTTGATATTCAAAAATAGCTTTATCTAAATAATTTAATACTTCTTGTAGTAGTTCTTTTTGGAATATATCAGTTATATAGAAATTATCTTCTAAATTTTCATTAGTTTCAAAGAATTCAGTAATAGCTTTGTTTATTTGATCTAAATTAATGTTTTCTTTTATTGAGGCAAAAATTATTTTATAATTTTTTATATTCAAGTTGTATAGAATTTCTTTTATTAGGGATGTATTATTTTCTATTGCTTTATTTAAATCTTTTGATTCAATTTTATCGATTTTATTAATTATTATTATCAAGTATTGATTTTCATTTAAATTAGATAGTAATTCTTTATCATTGAGGTCAATGGAATTTATTTCAGTTAGGAAGAATACGAGTTTAGCGTTTTTGATTATTTGTAATGCTTTTTGGATACCGATTTCTTCTATTTTGTCTTGGGTTTTTCTAAAGCCTGCGGTATCATATATTTTTAGTAGAAATCCATTAAAATTGATGTATTCACTTATGATATCTCTGGTTGTACCTGGGATGTCGCTTGTTATTACACGTTCTTGACCGTATAGGTAATTGAAAAAGGTGGATTTTCCTACATTGGGTTTTCCTATTATTACTGTATCTATGCCCTCTTTATATATCTTAAGTTTTTCATAATTTTGTAGCATTCTAATTATACTTTGTTTTATGCTTATTAAATCATTTATGAATAAGTTATAATCAATGGGTGGGATATCTTCTTCAGGAAAATCAACTAAAGCTTCTATCCATGGGATCCAATAGATTAATTTTTCTTTAATTTCATTTATTTTATTAGATAATTTTCCGTTAAGGTTTTTAAAAGCTATTTCTAATTGTTTTTCGGTATTAGCTTCTATTATATCTTTAATAGCGAATGCTTGAGTTAGATCCATTTTTTGGTTTAGGACTGCTCTTAGGGTGAATTCTCCGCCTTTAGCTAATCTTGCTCCTTTTGATTTTATTAATTCTACTATTTTATTAAGTATAATGATGTTTCCGTGTGCGCTTATTTCTACCATATCTTCTCCTGTATAACTATATGGTTTCCTAAATATACTTACTAAAACTTCATCTATTATTTCATTATTATCGTTTATAATGTATCCATAATAAATTCTATATCCTTTATTAAAGTTTATTTTTTTTTTGTTTTTAGGTTTAAAAATTTGGGAGATTATGTCAAATGATTTATTTCCACTTATTCTTATTATTCCGATTGGTGCGTTTTTTAAGGCTGTTGATATTGCTACTATTGTATCTTCTTTTAAAAGTAAGTCTTGAATTATCATATGCTTCACTTTTTAGTAATTTTTTATTTGCCTTTATTAATATTTTCTTCATATTTTTTTTTTTTCTTTTTAATTTTTTGTATTTTAATATAAGGAGGTTTTTAATGTTTTTTTGTCTAAATTTATAAATATTTAAATATGACTGAATATAATTTAATATGACTGAATTTATAAGAGCTTTTATAGCTTTAGATTTACCTTTTGAAGTTAAAAACTATATAACTATATCCTTATTTGAGCTAAAGAAATACTTTAAGTATGAAGCTATAAAATGGGTTAATACTGAGAATTTACATATTACTTTTGCTTTCTTTAAAAAAATAGATAAATTAATTTTAATAAATAAATTTGAGAACCTTAAGATTGATGTAACTGATATCCCTATAATTTCAATAGATAATAAAGTTTATAATTTTAATTATAGGGTTTTGTATTTAAAACCTGATAATTATCAATTTTTCTTTTATATCTATAATCAAATTTTACAGGAATTTAGAGATTATATGGATATAAAGGAGGAATTTATTCCTCATTTAACTATTGGAAGAATAAGAAATAAATTAAAACCTAAAGAAATTGATATAATTACTAACTTTAAGTTACCTGATATTGAGTTTAGACCTAAAGAAATAACTTTATTCCAAAGTGTATTATTACCTTCTGGACCTGTTTATTATAAATTAAAAAGTATTCATTTTTGATAATTATTTATTCTTTGATTATTCCAATAGATTAATACCTGTTTTAAAAAGTATTAATTTTAACAAATATTTAAGATAAATTTAATAAATATTTAAAAAGTTTTTTAAAATTAAATAGGTGAATGAAAAGGACTTAAGGGAGAAAAGGAGGGAGGTAAAAGTATGGGAATATTGGGAAAAAAGAGAGTAAAAGAGTTACATATGATAATGGGGATAAAAAGGAAGAAGGGATTTAGTTTAGTAGAGGTAATAATAGCGACTTCGATAATAACGTTTATAATATTTGCGGTAATGGAAGTATATTATGTAAATAAGAAGGCAGAAGAACAAAATCAGATTAGTTATATCATAGATGAAAGTATAAGTGAAATAGTACCAGTAGAGTTGTTAAGAATACCTGCTAATGTTAGTAATGAGAATAATCCCGCGCAAGTAGCTCAAGAATTAGTTACTCATTTAAATGGAATGGAAGATAGTATAAAGGGGGAAATAAATAACGATTTAAAGAACTTTGATAAACAATCGGAGATAAAAGATATAAATTTTTCATATATAACTGAAAGGAAAAATGAGAATAGTATAGTAAAAGATAGTCAAAATAAAGCGGTAAAAACATATATAAAAGTAGAGTATAGTTATAAGACAAAGTATTCAACAAGAAAAAAAATAATAAAACTGCCTGTATATAGTTATTATTATAGACCGCTTTTTAATGGTTTACAGCCACCGTTTTTTAACACTAGACCAGTTGAACCAAGAGATAGTGTATCATTAGCAGTAGATGGGGATTAAAGGAAGTAGGTATAAAAAAAGACATAAGAAGAAGTAGAGGAAATGGGTTTTAAGGTAATAAAGATGGATAAGGTAGCTAATAGGATTACAAGAAGAGGGATGACGTTAGCAGAGTTGATAGTGAGTGTTGGGATATTTTCAATGTTATTAAGTGTGTTAGTAGTGATAATAATAAAAGCAAATAGGATGTATAGGGAAAGTGAGTATTTAAGGGAGTTATATGGTAAAGTAAATATAATAGGGCAAGCGATAAGTAAGACATCGGATAATGCGGAGAGCGTAGATATAGCGATAGATAATGATAAAGTGGTGTTAAAATTTAAGGAAGAGGAAGGAAAAGAGATAAGATATTATTTGTATAAGAATGAGGTTATAAATGGAGAAGGAGGGAAGAAGTATTATATAGTGTATGGAGATGGGAGGAAGAGGGAATTTGAGATGCCAAAGGAGATAGAACAAAGGGTGAGTTATATAGATGTGAATGATTATAGATTATACAATGTAGAGTTGTATGTGTATAATTTGAGGTATTCAAAGACAAGGGAAAAGAAGTTGGCATATAAAGTGAGTATGATACAAAAGAAATAGTTAAAACTAACTGGGACTAATTGGGAGATAGAAGAGGGGGTGAGAGAGTGAGAGGAAAGAGATGGGAAAGAGCGGGGATAATGATAAGTTTAGCGTTATTTTTGTTAGTATTTTTTAGTTGGATAATATTATTGATGATGTATTCATATAATAGGTGGTATAAGGGTCAGGAGATGAAGATGTTAAGGACAAAGTATATATCGCCGACGTTTAGGAATATGAGATATAATGTGTGGATGATAAACGATGCCATAGAGAATAAAGGAGAGCTGATATGGGGAAATGAAAAATTCAGCCCATTCTTCCCTATTGATTTAGGAATATCCCCTTATACTTCTAATATCTCTATTGGTGTAAATATATCAGATTGTAATAGAATAAAACTGAAATTAGATGATATAAATAATCCGGATATAGTACTATATGAACCTGGAGATAATCAGGGAAAATTATTAAGTAATCCTTCTTATGGAGATGAGAGTGATTTTGGGTTATTTAAAGAAAGAGTGAGGTATCCGTTTGCTAACCCTAACAAAGAATACTTAATGAGTCAAGTAGCTGGGAAGTTTCCATCAGTAAATGGAGAAATATATGATGAGGGAATAAGGGAGAAGATAAGGGGAGTGACATATCCGTTAGTAAAGAGGCTAATAGGGTATGGAGTGATAGAAGAGGTGTATGAAGTAAGGATAAGGGATAGGGAGATGATGATAGAGAATAGAAAGTATATATATCACAGGGTGAAGATGACACCAGTATTTAAAGTGCCAAGAGAGATAAATAATAAGGCATACAAAATAATAGATGATACAGATGTAAGTTTGACAATAGTTTATAAAATTAATTATGCCGTTAATATTGACGCTCAATATCATAGTACGGATGGGAAAGTGAAGATTACAGTGATAGGAAACCCGGCATTGGAATTAAAAAGAATAGGGTATGGAGAATAGAAATTAAGTAATTTCTTTTAGCTAATTTTTTATATTTTCTTTATTATTTTATTTTTACATTTTCTTTATTATAGGAATATATTGTTATATAATTTATTTTGGTTCTACAAAAGCAATATAAAATACTAATTAGGGATTGGTGCTAAGATTGCTAGTCCAAGTATAGGATTGAACAGTATAAAGAGTAGTAGAAGGAGTTAAGGAAGAAGGAGATAATGTAATAGTATTTATAGTAGGTAAAGTGTAAGAAGTAGAGGTTATATTAACAGTAGTAGGATTATTGACGACATTAAAGATGTTGTTTTCAGTGAGATTAAATAGGTTATTAAATTTAAGGAAGAAAATTTTATAAGAAGAAGGATTAAGATCGCCGGTGAGAATAAAACCATTGTCAGGGGTTTCATGATATTTTTGGTATTGATACATAAATAATTGGTTATTATTAGTATCTAATTCAAAGTATTGAATAGGGTTTAAGGAGGTGTCAAAAATAAGAAAGAGTAGTTTCTTGATAGAAGATTCAGTTTTGGAGATACCGACAATAATATGATTATTAATTTTGGAGATGTTAATATTGTTAATAGAGGAGGAGGAAAGAGAGATTTGTTTAGAAGCAATAACTCCAGGAGGAACAGAGATTTTATTAATGTAAATAGTGTTAGAGTTAAGGCCGTCGGCAAAATAAACGTAATCATTACCTGATTCGGTAGAAATTAGCGGACTTTGGAATCTAAGGTATTCAGTATTGAAGGGTATATAGTTGGTAGGGATTTTGGTAGCGGATGTAAGAGTAGATTTAGACATAATGAAGATACCAGTATTTAAAACGATACCACTGGAATTACCATTTACTAAAACCCCTACTAAGTTATTAGGTGAAGAAGAAGAGAGATAAATATCATCAGGAAAACCAGTAGAGGTGTTGTCAGTTTGATATTGTGAGAGAATATTAAAGTTATTATCTAAAACGAGGAGATAACCTTGGGAAGAAGGAGTATCTGCTCTGAGAGATAAGTAGAAATAAGGGTTATCAAAGATAATTCTGGGGAATTCAGTATTATTGAAGAATAAACGCTGTTTAAGAGAGAGGGAGGATTTATTGATTTTGAGGATAGCGGAGTCATATTGGGTGCCAACATTAAGGTTGTGGATATCAGCTGAAATAATCAATTCAGAGGAATTATCTAAAATATTAGTAGGAGAAACAGTTTGGTCATTACTTGATAGAGTAAAGGCGAAGGATGTAGAAAAAATAGAGGAGAAATTGGAAGATATTCTATGAATAATTAATTTACTAGCGGTAGCAGCATCGTATTTACCAAGTAAGTAATAATAGTTTCCGTCAAAGATAGAAGAAAATGATCGTTTGGTATTATCGATAGAGAGAGCTGGGTTAGAGAGGGAGGGTCCGCTGGGAGGAGTAGGAATAAAGATACCGCCGGAACCACCGCTGTTAAAGATATTACATTGAAAGGAAAGGAAGAACATAGTGAAGATGAGGGAGAAGATAATAGCAAGTAGTGTTTTGGATTTTAGGTTATTTTTGTGATGTTTGAGGTTAGTAGGATTCATGAAAATCCCTCCTTTAAAGTGTTGATTTTTGGGTGTCGATATAAAATAATTATCTGTTTATAAAAAAAATCCTCTTTTTTTTTGAGGGTTTTTAATTAGGGGAGCTAAAGGGAGCCAGGGGGAACAAAAGGGAACCGATTGAAGTCAATTGAAGCCAAATGGAACCAAAGGAAACCAATTGAAAGCAATTGAAGTCAATAGAAACCAAACGAAACCAAATGAAGCCAAATGAAGCCAAATGAAGCCAATTGAAGCTAAATGAAAGCAAATGAAGCCAATTGAACCTAATTGAAGCTAATTGAAGCTAATTGAACCCAATAGAACCCAATAGAACCCAATAGAACCCAATAGAACCCAATTGAACCCAATTGAACCCAATTGAACCCAATTGAACCCAATTGAACCCAATAGAACCCAATTGAACCCAAATGAACCCAAATGAACCCAAATGAACCCAAATGAACCCAATTGAACCCAATTGAAATCAATTGAAATCAATTGAAATCAATTGAAATCAATTAAAACGGATTGAAGTCAAAGGAAGTCAAAGGAAGTAAAACGATTATAATATTTGCGGTGCTGGAAGTATATTATGTAAATAAGAAAGCAGAAGAACAAAAAAGGAACCAGGGGAAACCAAAAGGAACCAATTCAAAGCAATTCAAACCAATTGAAACCAAAAAA
>JAPYWL010000074.1 GCA_028276365.1 Deltaproteobacteria bacterium
GATTTAGAAAAGATTATAAAAAAAGTTATAGTAAATAAATATCCTTTAGAGTATATTTTAGGAAAGGTAAAATTTGGGGAGCTAAAGTTAATTATAAATGAAGATTGTTTAGTACCTCGTCAGGAAACGGAAGAATTATTATTTTATTCTTTTGATTATCTAAAAAGTAAATACGATTTTAACAAGGATAGATTTTTATTTTTAGAGTTAGGTGTAGGATCTGGAAATATTATATTAAATTTTTTAAATTTTTTTAAAGCTTTTAGTGGAAATATATTTATAGGAAGTGATGTTAGCTTTAATGCTATTAAGTTAGCAAATATTAATTTTAAATTAAATTTTTCTAATTCTAACTTTAGTAATATCTTTTATTTGATAAATTCAGATAGATTTTTTTTCATTGATCTTTATAAATTATCAAGATTTTTGATTATTAATAATTTAAATTTAATAATTTTTAGTAATCCACCATATTTAAATAAAAAAGAGATAAAGAAATTATATGATCCCTTTATATCTTTATATTCTAAAAATAAAATTGAATTTTATTTATATATTTTTGAATTTTTGATTAATTTAGTAAGTAATTTTGATTTAGAATTACATAATTTAAAATTAAGAAAGATTTTAAAAATAGATGTTTTTTTAGAGATTGATAAATTAGCTTTTAAAAGATTATTCAATAAAAGAAGAAATAAATTTTTAAAAAAGGTAAAAATTATACAGAAAAATAAGCTTTTTAAAAATGTTTATTATTTTGTTTTAGAATATAGAGGGTATTTTTTTAGTATTAATTTTTATATAGTTTAGGTAGTATGAAATGTAAAAATGAAATTTTATTGACTTTTATCAATAAAAAAGTATATTTTTTTAATTGATTTAGTTTAAGGAGGATAAATAGGAGGTATGTAAAATAAGATTAGTAAGGGGGTAAAAAGGGAGAAAGCGGTAAGGGAAACGAAGGAAAAACTTATTGCTAACCCCTTATTTACCTCCTTAAAAAAAAACAAAAAAAAAACAAAAAGGAGGTAAAAGGTTATGTGGCGGTTGCTATTATTGGCAGCGCTACTATCAATGGTAGCGTTAACGACCACATTTGCTGCACCATTTCCTGATGTCCCAGAAAGCCACTGGGCATCGAGTGCAGTACAAACACTAAAAGCTAAAGGGGTATTAGAAGGGTACCCTGATGGATTATACAGAGGAAAAAGAGCTGCATCAAGATATGAAATGGCAATGGCTTTATCAAGAGTCGTAGCTAAATTAGAGCAATTAGAATCTTCATTACCAGATTTTAATCAATTTGTTACCAAAGATGATTTAGCAGCAGTTAAAAGAATGGTAGATGAAAACAGACAATACATAGAAGAATTAAATGTAAGAGTAGATGCATTAGAAAAGAAAGTAGGAGAGCTCGATAAAAGATTATCTAAATTAGAGAGATTAACAGTTCATGGTTGGTATGAAATGGCTTATGTTAATCAAAATGTAAAAGCAGATCAAATAAATAATATAGTTGTAGGTAACACAACTACAGTTGGATGGCCAGCAAGTACAAGGATATTTACATTTGAATCAACTCTACCATATTCTACAGCATTAGTGGGATGGAATAATGGAGATATAAAGCCATGGAATAATTATTTATTTACAAGATCATGGAATAATTTACCAATATCAACTGCAGAAGGTAGCTTGGATGTAGGATATTTAAAGCTAAAAGGGAAATTAAGTGAAGATTGGATGATAGATGCCTTATTAAGTGGGAATAATTTATTATTTATGGGCTTAGGTGCTCAAAATTATATAGTTAATGCTGTAAATGGATTACAAATGCTTACAGGTGAGGGAAGTTGGATTGGGCCTACAACAGCAACTCAACAATTATTAGCTGATAATAATTTAATAAGATTTGAAACAGTGAAATTATGGAATAAAGAAAAGAGTTTAATGGTAACTTTAGGAGGATTTAATCCAAATTTAACAGAAGGATTTGTATTTGCAGGAGGACCTAATCCATATCTATGGGATTCTAAACCATATTTTGCTGCATATGGGTTTAATATATATCATAAACCAAATAAATCATTATTTGGAGCAGAATTAGAACATGAATTATATACAGGAAAGGTTTCTCAGTTTGATGGACAAGATCAAACAGCTCCAACTCCAAATACTTATAATCTAACACAAAGAGTATTTGGTTATGCTATAAACTTCAAATTCCAAAAGGGATATTTTAAATTAATGTATAATGTTATAGAGGATTCTCAAGAAGAATTCAATCCAGGATTTGCTTTTAGTATAAATACTGGAGCGTTTTTCGGAGGAGCTTGGTCTTGGTTAACTCCTGATAACCCTACATTAAATGATCCAATGTTTGGTGGTAAATATGGGTTAGCTGGTGGTATTACACCAGTAGGTCCTCAATATCAATCTACTATAGGAGCATCATTTAGATATAATATAAATGATAGATTTGCATTTAGTGGTAAGTTTGCATCTTCAAGATATTTACCAGTAAAAGAATTAGGATTATCAACAAGTGGCTCAATGTTTGCAGCAAGAATTTGTGGTTCTTGGGGTAATACTACATTAAAAGAATATCAAGAAAATTGGAAACTAAATGCTAAAAGCGGATTATTTAATATAGAATACTTATCAGTAGATCCAGATTATAGTCCATTTATAGGAATAACTAATTTCTTTGCAGTTGCTAATCCATTTCCAGTTGTAGGAGTAGGATATTATGATAATTTATATTGGGGACAATTACCATATCCCGTTTATCAACCAGTTTTAAATAGTGATCAATTAACATATACAGCACATGATGCAAAATCTTATCCAAATAATAGACAAGGTGTAAGAGTAAATGTACAATATAAATTTAGTGATGCATTCTTAGGATGGGCTATGTATGAAGGATTAACTCAAAAAGATGCTACAATGGATAATGATCCTCTTATTGGTGGTACTCAAGTTAAGTGGGGATTCTATGAACCTATATTCGGAACTACTGGTGATGTAACTGTTGCTACTGATGTATTCAAAAAAGGAACTATAAACACATTTAATGTAGGATTTAATTATAAGTTCCAAAGTGGGAAATATGATTTCACTGCACAATACTATAATACTGATGTACAAAGGAAAATCCCCAATGATGGTGTAGTTACAAATCCTTGGGATAATATAGATTACAATATAAGAGCATATGATGTATTATTTAGGTTCTTTGCAAATGAAAAATGGACATGGCACATAGCTTATACCGCTGTAACAAGTGATGGAAAATATTTCCTAGAACAGGATGATCCTAATTTCCAAGGAAAAAATATGTCATATGATAGTAATGCATTAAGAGTAGGATTTGACTGGAAAGTATCAGAAGATGTTAATTTCTTTGCAAATTATAGATTCTTGAATTTTGATGGTAAGAACTTCCTAAATAATAGAGGGGTACTTACTATAGATAATCCAGATTGGAAAGGTAATCAATTATGGGTAGGAGCAAGAGTTAAATTTGGACAAAAGTAGTAGCAGTTAACGAAGCGTAAGATTTAAATTAAAGGGGGCACTAGTTTGCCCCCTTTTTTATTTTGTCTATTTTTTTTGCTTTTTTCATAAAAGGGATTTTAGTTTGATTTTCTAATTTATTTATTAGCTAAGCTATATGATAAAATTAAACAAAATAAATTATTTATTTATAGTTTTTGAAATAGTTTATTTATTGTTTTTAATTAAAGATATTGTTATAGCCAATACAGTTAAAAAAGAGATTAGTATATTATTAGGTGGGGGATTGAGTGGCTGGGATACTATAATAAAGGAATTTGAGGATAAAACAGGGATAAAGGTAAGGGTAGTAGTGGGACCACCTACTACTGATAGTAGGGAAATGATGTATTCTATTTCTTTTTTAACGAAAGAACAGAGTTACGATGTGGTTTATTTAGATGTGGTATGGTTAGGGAAATTCGCCAGTGCTAATTGGCTTGAAAACCTTAATTCTTTTGTTAATCCTAAGGAGTATTTTTTAAAGAATAATATATTTAAGAATTATGTGGATTCATTAGCTTATAAGGGGCAGTATTATGCAGTTCCTATTAAAGCTGATGCTGGATTACTTTATTATAGAAAAGACTTGCTTTCTAAATATAAATTATCTCCCCCTAAAACTTATTATGAACTAAAAGAACAAGCTAAATATATCCTAAAAATGGAAAAAGAATTATATAATAATAATGATTTAGTGGGTTTTGTTTTTCAAGGGAAACAGTATGAAGGATTAGTTTGTGATTTTTATGAAGTATTAAGAGGATTTGGTTATGAATTAATTGATATAGATTCTAATAATAAGTATTATGTAAAAGTAAAGGAGAATGAATTAAAAGAGGTTTTAGATTATTTAAAGAGTTTGCTAGAGGAAGGGGTTACCCCTAAGAATGTGATTAATTATGAGGAGGAGGAGTCTAGGTTAGCTTTTTCAATGGGAAAGGTAATATTTGCAAGGAATTGGCCATATGCTATAAAATTACTTGAGGAAAATAAGGATATGAAGGATAAGTATGGAGTAAGTGTATTACCGGGGAATCCCCCAGCTCCTACGGTAGGTGGATGGGCTTTGGCTGTTTCAGCTTACTCTAAAAACAAAACAGAAGCTTTTAAGTTTATTGATTTTGTCGTTAATAATGGTATGAAAGAGTTATTTTTAAAAAGGGGGGATATACCTACTAAAGCAGATTTATTTGAAGATAATGAAATAAAAAATAGTTTTCCTTATAGTGACGTGGTTTTAAAATCTTTAGAATATTCAAAAAGTAGAACTATACATCCACTTTATCCTAAAATATCTAATATTATTCAAATTTATGTAAGTGGAGTTTTAAGTTTTAAATATGATACCGCTTATGCTTCTAAAGAAATAATAAAAAATATTCAAAAAATCTTAGATACTACTAATTTTTAAAAATAAAAATATAAAAATTAGGGGATATTGCTTAGAGAAATATTAGAATAGTATAAGTTTTTAAGGAGAGTAGCATCTTCTTCTAAATTCGGGCTTTCTATTATTATTAAACCCTTTATATTTAAATCTTTTAAAACTTTTACGAAATCTA
>JAPYWL010000016.1 GCA_028276365.1 Deltaproteobacteria bacterium
CCCATAAATTAGTAGAAATAACTCCAACTATACTCTTAGGATTAGAATTAATAAAAACATTAGCATAACTAATAAACTGTTCAAAATCTTTAGGAGGTAAAATCGTTATCCCTAATTTATCAAATATCTCATAAAGATGATATCCTCCACCTAATCCTAAATAAATTGTACCATTACTATCTTCAGAAGGTAAATACATTTCCAGCTTTTCATTACCCTGAACCGACGTTAATGGATTAAAATAATTGAAATTAAATTCAACAACATTATCCCTAAAACTATTAATATAAATATTGTTAATTATACCAATATTTAAAGGAGCAACATTTAAAGAAACATTTATATATTTTATCTTATTATTTTTACTTGGAATAGAACTAATAAAACCTAAATATTTAATTAAGCTACCTAAAATCATATTATAATTTCCACTTATAGAAGGTAAATATATGTTTTGTTCCTTATTATTCTCAAAAACAATCTTAAAATTAAGCTCAAAGGGTAAAGCTTGATTATCCTGAATATATTTAGAAGAAGTTATATATAAAGCTAAAACAGATAAATAAGGAATAAATTTTGAATTATTAATAACTTGACAATTATAATTCTTAAGTGATTTTCCATTAAACAATATGGAAATATTTAAAGGAATCATATCAGGTTTCTCATTTGATTTTCCAAGAACCCCAAACGGTCCATCAAATACTATACTACCTATTAATTTAGAATCATCTGGAATATAAGACAACTTAAAAGATTCATTATATCTATTTATAACAGTAATAACCTTAGATTTATAAACAGGAGCTTTAATATTGCCAACCCCAAGCATCGGATGCCCAAACGCTAAAAATGTTCCATCCTGATTCACCTTAGTTAATGTACCTGTACCATATATCTTAATATCCCCATCAACCAATGCTACACTTATACTTTCTCCATTACTTAGTTTATTTTCATTATCCTTGTATTTACTATTATATAATCCAATTTTTTCATTATATAATTCCATAGAATTATCAAGTACTAAATAACTCTTATTTAATTTAGTTTGAAAATTACTAAAATTAATCAATAATTCGTCATCCAAATTATTTTTAAAATCATTACTCAAAACTTCTTTACTAAATTTATCAAAGTAAGGTATATTATATAAAAACATATACTTTAACTTAAGATTATCAAGATTAAGATTAAAATTAGGATAATTTTTAAGTTGCTCCATATATTCAATGGGCATAACAAAAGCAATAGGTTCCTTTTGAAAATCATAGCCAGCAAATAAAGCTCCAACTAATTTATCATCTTTAAAAACAGGGCTTCCACTCATCCCTGCCGCCACATCTACCTTATTATCCTTTAATTTAATTATATAAACTTTAAAATCTACCGTATCTTGAATCTTTATAGGATAAGGCTTTATAAATTCCACTTCTATTTGCTCTATCCCATTTCCAATATCTGTTAATAAATAATCCTTACTAAATACTAAATTAATTAAAACTACCAAAAAATAAATAAATACTAAACTTAGTTTAAAAATTTTGCTATATATAAAATTCATTTTATATTAACTCCTTTCTTTACTTGATCTTTTTTTTTATGTCATTTTTATTATTAGAATATTCCTCAAAAGTTTCTCTAAATGTCTTCTTAGCTATATCTTTTAAAACTTTAAATACCTCCATATAGTTATGATTTTTAATATTAAATAAATTAAAATCAAAAGTTAAAGGAGAAATAGATATATATCCATTAAAAACTGCCTGGATATCAGTTATAAATATGTCATTAGTATTATCATAATTTTCTAAATACTTTTGGATATTATCAATAACAGAAACATCAAAATTAGCAGGATGTAGTTTCCAATAAATCCAGAAGTACCTATTTTCTTTAGGATCTAACCGAGGTTCTAATTCAGCTTTATGACGATAAAAATCATGGATAGTAATTATAGGTAAGCTATCAGCTTTTAATTTATCAAATGCTGGAAAATTTATATTTAAAAATACTTTATCAAATAAATTAGAATCCATTATATCTTTATAATATTTTATAAATTTGTAAATAAATAAAGAAACAAAAGAATAATCCGGATCATTATATTGAAATAAACTAACTGAAATGGATTTAATATTATTAACAAAAGCTTCAATAGCAGCAGAAACAGTACCTGATATACTTAAATCATACCCCAAATTAGGACCCCTATTTATGCCTGAAACAACTAAATCAACTTGCTCTAAAATATAATTACTACCAATAATAACGCAATCAGCAGGAGAACCAGTAGCCTCAAAAATATCTAATTTGCCATTAGAATAAAGATTTTTTATCTTAACAGGAATTTTATAAGTAATAGAATGGCCACTAACACTTCTTTCTCCATCAGGGGCTATAACCACTATCTTATTCATAAAATTATCTAAATCCTCACTAAAAACCTTATACAAAGAAACTATTCCATCAGCATTAACCCCATCATCATTAGTTAAAAGTAAATTTAAGTTTTTACGCAATTAACTCACTCCTTTATATCCCTTTTTAAAATATCTTTTACCTTATCCACTATCTCCATATTCCTACTATTAATTAACTTTAACAAAGAATCATAAACAACTTTAAAATTATTTTTACCAATTATATCAAGTATCTTTAAAATAATGTTATCATTATAAATAAACAAATTTCTAACTAAATCTTGTAAATCAGAATCACTTAAAATTAAGTCAAATTCATAAATAAAATCAAGTACTATATTTTTTAATCTATCATTTTGAGTATCAATAAAATCTTTAATAAGTTTGGTAGTAAAATTAAGTACATTATTTTCACCTTTAACAAAAATTAAATAATCTCTAAAAATATCCTTACTATTAACAAAATTACTCAAAAAGTAATACTTTAAATTCTGATTATTAAAAGCATCTAAATTAAAATAAATGTTATAAACTATCTCACTAAAATTTACATTAGAAAAATATCTTTCTTCTTCAATTTTATCATTAATATAATTTTGTAAATTTCTATTATTTTCAAGTAAATTTTTAATTATTCTTAAACAAAAAGCTAAATCTAAAAGAATTAAATTTATTATCTGAATCTTATTCTCATCATTTAAATCTTTTATAAATAAATCAATAAAATTTAACACTTTATAGATAAAATAATTACAAAACTCAAAAACAAAAACATTATTTAATTTTTCTTTATTTTGCTCAATATACTTTAAAATATCTAAAAATGATTCAAAAAAATTAATAAAAAAATGTTCCCATTTAGGAATTTTATTCTCATAATAATTAAGTAAAAACTCAAAAGCTTTATTAATATATTTCGAATTATTCCTATAATTTAACGACAAATACAAAATAACCTCTAAACCTTTTAAATTAACTATAAAAGGCTTTTCCTTATCTAAAATACCTAAAATCTCATCTATATAACCTATATATCCATATTTTTTAATAAATTCCAAATACTCTCTTAAACATTCTATATCACTTTCTATTTTAATATAATTCATAATATCACTTATTAAATCTTTATAATCCATTAAGTTTGCTATTTTAACTACATACAATCTTATTAAAGTAACAGAAGTATAAATCTGATTATAAACTATCTTAGAAATAGAAAGAAATTGATTCTTAAATTTCCTAAATAACTTTTCGTCTTTCTTAACATGTAAAATAACTTTATAAATAGAAACTAAACTATCTAAAATAATACTTTGATTATTAGAGGATAAATTTTTATTCCACTCATTAATAATATTTTTAAGATATAGATCATCTTCAATCTTAGATAAATTTATCTCCATTTTTTATTTTTATTTTTACATTTCGGAGGGAAGGGGATTTGAACCCCTGAGGTGGGATTTAACCACCTAATGGTTTTCGAGACCACCGCCTTAGACCGCTCGGCCATCCCTCCTTTAACCCTAATTCTCCATTCCTACCCCCCTAACCCCTACTTAATTAATAATTATAAGATTAATAATTTAGAAATCTATTTTTTCAGAAACGCTTTTAGGATTAAGGAAGAATAATAAATAATCAGGACCTCCCGCTTTAGAATTAGTACCACTAAATTTAAACCCTCCAAAAGGATGAACCCCTACAATAGCACCCGTACATTTTCTATTTATATATAAATTCCCGCAATAGAACTCTTGCTTTGCTTTGTTTATGTTAAACCTATTTTGACTAAAGACAGCTCCCGTTAGTCCATACTCAACACTATTAGCTATCTTAATAGCTTCATCAAAATCAGAATATTTCATAACAGCTAAAACTGGTCCAAATATTTCTTCTTGTGCAATAATATCATTAACCTTTACATCCTCAAAAACAGTAGGCTCTATATAATAACCAGGATATTTATATTCATATCTTTTACCACCAATTAATAATTTATTATGTTTTTTCCCTATTTCAATATAGTGCATTATTTTATTAAAAGCCTGTTCATTTATAACAGGTCCTAAAAATTTGTTTTCTTTAGGTAACCCAATCTCTATTTTTGAAATAGCACTTAATAATTTATCCATAAACTTATCATAAATATTTTTATGAAGAATTAATCTGGATAAAGCAGAGCATTTTTGCCCCTGGAATCCATAAGCACTTACTAATACTGAACTAACAGCATAATCCATAAAAGATTCATCATCAATATCATCAACAATAATAGCATTCTTACCCCCCATTTCTGCTATAACTCTTTTTAAATGAGATCTTCCAGGATAATTAGCAGCATTTTTATGAATAAGTAATCCAACTTCTTTAGATCCAGTAAAAGCTATCATATGAATATCAGGATGTTTTACTAAATAATCCCCAACGATTTCCCCTGTACCTGGTAAATAATTAATAACCCCTTGAGGAACACCAGCTTCTATTAGTAAATCATATAATAAATAACTCATCATAGGAGCATCTTCAGCTGGTTTAAGTATAACAGTATTACCAGTAATCAACGCTGCAACAGTCATCCCTAAAGGAATAGCTAATGGGAAATTCCATGGAGGTATAACAACTACTACCCCTAAAGGTAAATAATAATAATAATTAACCTCACCAGGAAATGGTAATAATTCTTTAGGATTTTCATGAATAGATATCATTAATTTAGAGTAATATTCAAGATAATCAATAGCTTCAGCAACATCAGCATCAGCTTCTGCCCAATTCTTACCAACTTCTAATACCATCCAAGCAATATAGTCAAATCTCCTTTTTCTTAAAATATTAGCAGCCCTTAAAAATACATTAACCCTATCATATACATTAAGCTTAGACCATACCTTAAAGCTTTCATTAGCAACTTGAACAGCCTTATCAGCTAACTCTATACTACTATCTTGAAAAACACCAATAACTTGGTCCGTATTTCCTGGATTTACAGATACTATTTTCTTATCAACATAATATTCCTTATCTATAAAAATAGGATATTCTTTATTTAAATTAGATTCAACCAATTCAAAAGCTTCTTTTAATTTATTAATATTATTAGGATCTTTAAAATCCAAAAATGGTTCTGTTTTATATTCCCAAAGATTATGAATAATGGGATAATTCATATGATTCAATTTATTAAAGTTTTGAGTTTTCATAATTTTCAACCCCCTTTTTATATAATTTATAAAATTATTTATAAATTTAAAACAATAAGGAATTTTATAATTCCCAATTTAATTTTTCTATAATAAAGATAAAATCACCTTTTTAGATCAATTGTTTTTGTGAATTTGAAAATTTCATCTTTAAATCTCAATAACTATAATTCAAAGTAAATAACTTGCTTAACAATTTATTTACATTTTGAAAATTAAGAATTATTGCGAATATTAGTTAAAATAGAATTTTCTACAGTAAATCCGTGTTTATCAGCTAATTGCTTTATTTTAGTAATCTTATTACTATCAATATTTCTACCTATACTATAATTTTCATTAATATTTTCAGCAGTAAGAATAATAGTTTCAGCCATACAAGCTAACACATTATTCTTAGGATACCCTATTATATCTTCAAAAGATATATTATTAAATAGTTTTCTAAAGATAGGGGTAGACGGTAACCTAATAATCCCTCCTTCAATAACTATAACATCTTTTCTTTTTTCAATAACTTCCTTTGAAACATTATGAGGCATAGATATATCACAAACTATAGAATTATATTTTAAATCATTAACATCAATCAATTCCTTAGGACTAGAAGTAGCAATAATAACTACATCGCTTACTTTAGTAGCTTCTGATATACTAGTACTAACTATAATATTTTCTTTATTAAAATATGGATCATTTAGTAAAATTTCATTTTTTAAAGAATTTAATCTACTTTTATTCCTAGCTACTAAAAAAATTTTCTTATAATCTTTATAAATCAAATGAGAGATGGCTTTACCAATAGCTCCCGTAGCTCCAATAACAGAAACTATTAATTCTTTTTTATTTAAATTCAATTGTTTTATATTATAATCAACTACTTCCAAAGAAGAAGCAACAGTATAAGAAGCTCCAGAAGTAAAATATAATCTCTCTTTAAAAAGATTAACAAGAGTTAAACCTGCACGTCCTACAACAGAAGTAAAAGCTCCCAAACCTAAAATCTTTGTCCCTAACTTAACAGCTAAATTACTACCTTTTATTAATTTATTAACAGCTAATTTTTCATCTTCTATAAATTGTTTAGCTAATAATGGAATAACAATAAACATTCCAAAGACTACATCATTTGTTTTAGTTTTTATTTCAACTTCAGCAGCTACAAAAGGATCTATCCATTTTAAAATCCCCTCAATAAAATCTGGTCTCTTGTTAATAAGCTCAGGCATTACCCTATATAGATCATTATAATTTAACGGATGAATAAAAAAACCAAATGGCCCCTTCATACTACCTTAACAATAATCCCCTTTCACTACTTAAATTAATAAAATCTAAAACAATCTCTAAAACTTTTAACTCATCAATTTGATTATTTTTAATTAAATCTTCCTTTAGTTCCTGTAATTGTTGTTTTATTGTATTTAAAGTAAAGCCTCTTTTATAAATTATCTTATAAATTTTTTTAGCAATATCTATTTGTTTAAAATTAAACCCATTTCGTTTCATACCTTCTTTATTAATAGAGATAACCTTAGCGGGATTACCGTCAGCCATCATAAAAGGTGGAATATCTTTAACAACTTTAGCCATACCACCAATTATAGTATACTTTCCTATTCTTACCTTCTGATGAACCCCAGCCATCCCACCTAATATAACATAATCATCTATAAAACTATATCCAGCAATAGCTGCATAGGAAGAAATAACCGTATTATTACCTACATAACAATTATGAGCTATATGAGAACCTGACATTATATAATTATTATCTCCTATGATAGTTTTATTATTTAATCCCGTAGCCCTATGAATAGTAGTAAATTCTCTTATAATATTATTTTTCCCTATTATAACATAAGATTCCTCATTCTTAAAACTTTTATCTTGGGGTGGAGTACCAATAACTACAAACGGATATATAACTGTTCCCTCATCTATAATAGTATTACATTCAATGAAAACATTATCCATTATCTTAACATTTTTTGAAATTCTACAATTAGGTCCAATATAAACATTCCTTCCTATTTGATCAGTTAGTATAATTGAAGTAGAATCAATAGTATTCATATTAAATTATATCATCTTTATTTTATCAACAATATTAAATTGTTCATATATTTTTTTAAGCATCTTAAAACTAACACTTAAAGCATTGATCCCATCATCAATAGTAACTAAAGGCTTTCTATTTTCAGTAATAGAATTAATAAATTCTGTTAATTCTAAACTTAAAGGTTCATATCTAATAACATTAGGGATTTCTACTTTCATTTCAAAACTCTCATAATTAGTATGCTTATAGATATTAAGAGGTACATAATGAACCTCTACATATTGAGAAATATAATCAGCATAAATAGAGTTATCGGATTGTATTATCCTTATTTTCCTTTCTTTAACTGGATGACATCTACTACTGGTTAAAACCACAATAGTATCATCTTCAAAAGTAATAACAGCATTAGCTATATCTTCATTTAAAGTAAAATCATAAACACTATTACCAACTGCATTTATTTCCCTAATTTTTTTACCTCTTAGTAAAAAATTAACAATAATATCTATATCATGGATCATTAAATCAAGAACAACCCCTGTAGATGGTTTTCTATTAGGTAAAGGGCCCATTCTCCTTATTTCAATAAATATTGGCTTATTTATATAATTAATAATTTGCTTTAAAACAGGATTAAATCTTTCAGTATGTCCTACCATTAAAATTATTCCTTTTTTATAAGCTAATTCCCTTAATTCCTCAGCTTGTTCTAAATTATCAGTTACAGGTTTTTCTATTAATATATGTTTTGAATAATTTAAAACCATTTTAGCTACTTCATAATGTTTATCAGTAGGTACAGCAATAGAAACAGCATCAACTTCTTTTATTAAATCTTTAACATCTTTATAATAAGCAGTTTGTAGATTTTCTGCTACCATCTTAGCTTTAGATTCATCTACATCATAAACCCCTATTAACTTACAGATCTTATTTTGTGAATAAATCCGTGCATGATGAAACCCCATATACCCAACACCTATTACTCCAATCTTTAGCATAACTAAACTCCTTATTGATTTTTTAATATTTTTAATGTTTTTTTAATTATTTTTTAGGAGTAATCGCAAACGTTAAATTTCCATAAGCTATTAAAACGTCTTCAATATACACTTCCCCTTTAGCAGTAGGAAAGATTACTTGCCCTAATTTCTTTATTTTTTCTTTCCTTACCTTTATAATGAGATCATCACCAGGTTTAGCACTTTTTTTAAATTTAAACTCATTAACAGCAGTTAAAACTGGTAAATAATTATCTTTATCTTTAAAATTATGCAAAAATAAGACCCCTGCTGCTTGAGCTATAGCCTCTATTATGATAACGCCAGGTAATATAGGATTATCAGGAAAATGACCCACAAAAAACCACTCGTTTATACTTACACTCTTCTTTACAATTATCTCATCCTCTTTTAAACTTAATACCTTATCTACAAATAAAAATGGATATCTATGGGGTAAAGAATTTAATATTATATCCATTATCTACTGATTCTACATTAACTTTAACTTTCCTCCTAAAATCTATGTAATTAAAAAACTTTATATTAGTTTATATCATTTGTGGAATCCAAATAGTTTTAATTTCAATAAAATTCATTAAAAACTCCAACTTAAATAGATCATCATTATAAAAATCTTCTTCCTTAATTTGTTTAATAAAAGTTCTTTTAACATTAAGAGAAGCTCCTTCTTGGATAGTCTCTTTTAATCTCTTATTTCTATCATCTAATTCATTATAAACAAAGCAAATAGAGTTAACATCCATATGATTAGCTAAAACAGGCACTAATTCTTCATAAAATCCAGTTAATATATTAATAACGCCAGGTAAAACATCAGAAGCTATTATAACCTCAGAAAAAGATAAAACAGCTAATGGATTATGTTCAACTAAAACAACAACTACATTCCCCAGCATAATAATAGGAATAACTAAGGAAATAAAACTTAAAAACGAAGGTTTTTCAGGTAAAACAACCCCAACTATACCTACAGCTTCAGGTGTAGAATAATTAACAAATTTATTATTAACATTATTAACACTTCCTAAGAGATGATGAAATTTATCAGCAAACCCTGCAAAATAAACTAATCTATCTACACTAACCTCTATCTCTTTAACAGGATTTTCTACCCCCATTAAAGACAATTCATTTATAAATTCTTGTTTCCTATTTTCTAATTCTTCAGCCATTCTATAAATTATTTGCCCTTTATTATATCCACTTTTAGAAAACCAAGTATCAAAAACATTTTTAGCAAATCTTACAGCATCTCTTAAATCCTTCTTAGAAGCCCTAACTATATTTGCTAAAAATTTACCTTCTTTACTCATAAGCTTATAAGTCCTATTACTTTCGCTCCTAACTAAATTATTATTTATTAATATCTTATAAGTTTTTTTAACATTAATTCTTTCATTGCTCATAAAAAATCACCTCTTAATTTAATTATTATACTTTTTTAAAGATTTTCTTTTAATAAAAATTTAAATAGTAAAAATTAAAAAAAGGGAAGCTAAAGAAAAAAGAGAATAATAAAAATAAAGGGCCCCTAGCTCAAGTGGCAGAGCATGCGGCTCATAACCGCAGGGTTCTAGGTTCGAGTCCTGGGGGGCCCATTAATTATTCTCTTAAAAAATACTCCAATAAAAATCCTCCAATGTCTAATGTAATTGAAATAAAAAATCTTTATTTTAAATATGATCAAGAATTAGTGTTAGAAGATATAAACTTAGAAGTAGAAGAAGGAGAATTTGTTAGTATAATTGGTCCAAATGGAGCAGGAAAAACTACATTAATAAAAATTCTATTAAACTTAATCCCATTTAATCAAGGAACTATTAAAATCCTTAATAAAGATATATCAAAAGATACAAGTTATTTAGAATACATAGGCTACCTACCTCAAATTTCAAATATTGATAAAAATTTTCCAATAACCGTTAAAGAAGCAATATTAATATCAAAATATAAACGAAAAGGTTTATTTAGCTTACCCAATTTTGTTTATACTTCACAAGATAAAATAGAAGTAGAAAAAATTATGGAATTATTAAATTTAGAAGATAAAAAAGATAAAAAACTCAGTGAATTATCAGGTGGGCAAATCCAAAAACTACTATTAGCACGAGCACTAATTAGAAATATTAAAATCCTAATTCTAGATGAACCCACTAATTTTATAGATCCTAAATCAAAAACAGAACTACTAAACATTATTTCAAAAATACAAAATTCCCTAAATATTACAATACTAATGGTAAGCCATGATTTAAATATAGTTTATAAACTAACTGATAAATTAGTTTGTATAAATAAAAAAGCTTTTGTTAGCAAATTAGATAATAAATACCAACAAAATAAAGAAAAAATTCAGCAAGACTTAAAATCTATATACAGTCAAAATTTTGAATATATAGAGCATTTTAACTGCATATTAGAATAGTTTTAGGTCCAATTACTAATTTAGATAATCTTTAAAATCAAAAATAATTCCATAAATCTCGTTTAAATTAATCAAACCATAAGGTAAGTTAATAAGATATTTATTATTTTTAGGATTATCAAAGAAAATACCACTATTAAAATTATCCAAATATCTTTCTATTTTAGAAATATCTTTATTAAAAAATTCAAAAATAGGTAAAATAACACCAGCTTTATCAGTATTACCATCCTTACCATCAGTAGCTAATGAAAAAAATAATATATCCACTTTATTTTTTAATTCATCTATATTAAATTGATTTATAAGTAAATAATATAGCTCTTTTATTAAATAAAGAACAATATGTTGTACTCTACCACCATATCCATCTTTTAAAACTTTTAAATAAGTTTCTCCACCAAATAAATAAACCTTTATCTTATCTTTTATATCCCCCTTTAAGTACTCATTTAACTTAGTAAATATAAATGATTTAAAAAATTTAGTTAAATTAATAATATCTAAATTAATGTGTGTAGAAACAATTTCAATTTCAAAATCTTTATTTTTCACATTTAATTTATAATATTCTTTTAAATTCTTCATTTGATTGTATAATAAATAAACACTTTCAAAATTATCTAATAAAATAAAATTATGGAGATTCTTTTTTAAATAATCTAATTTATTTTCCATTATTTTTTCTATTTCTTTGTTTTTATTAATAATATTTAGAAGCATTTTAGAATCTATAAGGATTTTTAAATATTGGGATAATTCAGAAATTAATTGATTCATTTCTTGGTAAGATAATTTTTTATAAAAAGTAGTAAGTCCTGAACCTATAGTATCTACACTATTAAATGGGACATCAGAAATAATAAAACTAATAATTTTAGATTTATTAAAATATTGTAATAATTTTCCGCCTTTAATATTAGATAAAAAAGTTCTATAAGTATTTAGTTTATAAATATTAAAATCAACTTGCAAGAGTATCTTGTAAATCTCAGCTAAAGTAATAGGTGGTATAATAGAATCCTCTACCATAGAGCTACTACCACCAGAAATTAAAAATAAAAATAAACTATTTTCACTATCAAACTCTAAGGCTAAATCGATAATTTTTTTAGCAGCTTTAAAAGAATTATCACTTACTAAAGGATGGGTAGATTCTATTAACTCTAGTTTTTTATTATTTTCAAGAATTTCCAAATCTTTTATTTGATCCTTTAAATTAATATCATAAATAACTAAGGCTTTATTAAAACTTAGATTATACTTTTCAAAAGTATTAATTAAAGCTTTATACATACTTAAAGAAGCTTTACCTACAGATATTATGTAAATATTTTTATAATTTTTAATAACATCAACATTAGAATAAACAGCGTTTTCAATAGAATTATTAATAGAGTTTTGTAACTCGTTTTTAAAATTATTTTGAATCGTATTTTTAATAAAATCAAATAAATCCATAGATAAAAACAAACCTTTAGAGTATTATTTCAGTTTATATTTATTATTTTATATAACATTAGCTCAACTTACTAAAATACATCCTTCTTTACATAATAATAGAGTTTTCAATTTAAATAAAGATTTTATACTTTTCTTTAGCCCTTTCCAATTTTATATAGATCAATTATTGTTTTCAAGCATACTCTCCAAATTCAGACCCCTGTTAAGCATTTTATACTACATATTCACTTTATCTACGAGAATTCTACACAGCTTTAAGTTAAAAATTTAAAATTAAGCTAAATTAGTGTTATTAATATTATTATTATTTTTAAGTTTCATGGCATAAATAACAGCATTATAAGCATCAACTAACCCCGCACCTTGAGCATATTTATCATAAACTTGATTAGTTTGAGGATCTTTTATTTTACGTGCTGTTTTCATTAATATTTCTTTAATTAGCTTAGGAGTAGCGTCAGGTAAAATTTGACAGATTAAAGCTGCAATCCCCGATACTATAGCAGTAGCTCCACTTGTTCCAGATAAATTAATATAATACTTACCCTGCCAAATATCATCTACAGAATTACCACCAGAATTTGAACCACTATTTACATTATCTTTATAAATTTTATGTAATTCGTTATCCATTATTGTATTCTTAATATTAGTAGATGAAGTATAATAATTATCAGATTTTAGTTTATAAGGATCAAAGACTGAATTAGGGACCCTAGCACCAGCTAATAACTTAGCAGGAGCAACTACATCTGGTTTATCTAATAAATCAAAAGGAGTAGGACCTTTAGAAGAAGCATCATAGATGGTATCATCTGAAACATCACAAGTATTCTTAGTATCAATTCCGCCAACTGTTATAACATCAGGTGCAATCCCTGGACTATCTATAGTTTCATTAGCATAGTCATTCCCTGCAGCAGCTACAACTGTATAATCCTGAGCTAAATCATTAGATAATTTAGCTATAGTATCATTTAGATATCCTGTCTTAGGATCAACCCCTATTGATAAATTAACAACCTTTATATTATATTTTTTCCCATTTTCTTTTATCCATTCTAACGCTTTAATTATTTCAGAAACTGAGGTTATTCTAAGAATAACGAATTTAACACCAGGTGCTACTCCTTGATTATATCCATTTGACATTTTACCACTTCCACCTATTAACGAAGCAACATGAGTCCCATGACCTAATAAATCCTTAGGATTATTTTCATTAGATTCACCAGAAAAATCTTTATAAAATATTATTCTATCTTTTTCTAAATCAGGATGATTATAAATTATACCACTATCAACAACAGCAACTACTACATCTTTCCCATCAATACCTAACTGTCTTACCTTATCTAAATTAATAGCAATTAAATTCGGATTTAATTTAGCACATGAATCCTGAGATATATTTTCAGATTTTTCAACAGTAGCCCCTATATTCACTACTTTTTTTATTAAATTTAAATCAGGATTATTAGCAATAGGATTATATAATACATCTTGTCTAAATTCATCATTGTAATATGTTATAATGTTATATTTCTTTAAATCTTTTTGTAAATCAATTTTATTCTCTAAAAACTCTTTATTATAAATTAAGTTTTTTATTTTACTAAAATTAGTTTTTTCTATCATATGGTATATATTTTTATGAAAAATAATTACATTTAAAAAATAGGTTAAAAAAATGTTAATTTTTTAAAAGAATGCTAAAAAATTAGTTTTAATAAAAGCAGAAAAATTAGCTTAGTTCACATTAACAGTTTTTTTTATTAAAAATTTATATGAAAGATTTTTCATTTTTTTACCTAATTATTATATTGGAGCAAATATACAACATATACGTTTAGCTTACCCCTAGGGGAATTGAAAAATAAGCAATATTTTTAATATCCTGTTTTAGTTAAGTTTAAAGGATTTAATATTTTTTCAGCTTCATCTTGAGATAATATATTATTTAAAACCACATATTCTTTAATAGATAATTTATTTTTAAGCGCTTCTTTAACTATTTCATATGCTTTATCATAACCTACAATTTTAGCTAATGGAGTTACTATAGAAGGATTATAATTAACAATACTATTAACTTTTTCGAGATTAATTTTAAGCCCATCTATTAGTTTTTCTTTTATTAATTTTAATAAATTAGATAAAATAGAGATAGACTCAGTTAATGAAAAAGAAACTAGTGGAAAAGTAGTAGATAACTCAAAATTGGAATATTGATTAACAAAAGTTAAGGAATAACTTAATCCCACTATATAAGAGCAAGCCATACCAGTAGCTTCAGGTACAACCGGATTAACTTTACCAGGCATAATAGAGGATCCTGGTTGAAGTTCTGGTAAGATTAATTCTCCAAAACCACCTACAGGCCCACTACCCATAAACCTTATATCATTAGTTATCTTTATTAAAGCTAATGCTAAAATCTTTAAAATATCCATTACTTCTATAAAAGTATCAATAGAAGCTTGAGCTTCAAAATGATTAGAAGTTTCCCTAAATTTAGGGTATATCTCAAATGGTATATATTTAGCCATAAATTCATTAATTTTATTAACTACTTTATAAGCAAAATCTACATGGGTATTAATCCCTGTACCTACAGCAGTTCCCCCAATAGGTAACTCAGCCAATCTATTAAAAACTCCTTTAATCCTATCAATAGCTAATTCTAATTGTCTTCTATAACCTGAGAATTCTTGAGAAAAAGTAATAGGAGTAGCATCCATTAAATGAGTTCTCCCTATTTTTACTATATCTTTAAATTCTTCTTCTTTTTGTTTTATAGAATTTATTAAATAGTTAATATCGCTTATTAAATTAATTAACATTTTATATACAGCTATTCTAATAGAAGTAGGAATAACATCATTAGAAGATTGTCCTTTATTAACGTCGTCATTTGGATGTATAAATTTAGAACCTAATTCCTTACCTACCAAAGTAGAAGCTAAATTAGAGATAACTTCATTAACATTCATATTAGTAGAAGTCCCTGAACCAGTTTGGAAAATATCTAAAATAAAATTATCTTGATATTTTTCAAAATTATTTAATATCTCATCAACAGCATTAACAATAGCATTAGCTTTGTCAGAATTTAACAAATTTAATTCATTATTAACGATAGCAGCAGCCTTTTTTATAATAAGCAAAGCTTTAATAATTTCTGGATGAAATTTATAATTACTTATTTTAAAGTTATTGATAGCTCTTTGAGTTTGAGGTCCCCACAGCTTTTCCTTAGGAATTAATACTTCACCCATAGGATCTTTTTCTATTCTAAAAGAATCTGTATTTATAGTCATAAATAATCCCTCCTTATATCATGAAATCTTTAACGATTTTCATTTAGAATAAATAGAAGAAGATATAATAAATTCTTTAATAGCATGAGCAGCTAAAGTAGAAGTATTATAACTAGGGGAATCTAAAAAAGGATTAACTTCAACTACGTCAAAAGCTATAACCATATATTCACTTAGAATCCTAAGTATTTCAATAAAATGTTTAAAATCAGCTCCATCATAAACAGGATTGGATACAGCATAAGCTACAGATGGATCAAAAAAATCTATATCCAAGGAAAGATAAATATATTTACTTTTGATATTCTCTAATACTTTCTTTAAGTAAGAAATATTAGATAAATCGATATTAATAATATTAGAAAAAAAGAAACCTTTTTCAAAATCATCTAAAGTTCTAACACCAATTGAAATAATATTATTAGTGTATTCCGAAATCCTTCTAACAACATTAGCATGAGAGTAAATTTGATCTAAATATTTATCATGGCAATCAGCATGCGCATCTAAATGAATATAAATTAAATCCTTAAATACATCTTTAATAGCTAAGAATGCTGGAATAGTAATACTATGATCTCCCCCTATAAAGATATATCTTTTTTTTATGTCTATTATAACGTTTCTTAAATTTTTGTAAATATTATAAACAGTTTTATCGTTATTTTCATCTAATTTAATAAAAATATCTCCTATATCAAATAGATCGATTTCTTCTAAGGATTTAGAAAAATAGAAACTAAAATTTTCTATTAATTCGGAATAAGTTCTAATATAAGAAGGTGCTTTAAAAGTACCTAATCTACTATTAACATATCCCTCATAAGGAATCCCTATTATTAAATATTTTGCTTGCTCTAAGTTAGTATAATTCCTCAAAAATGGGAATATCCTCATATATTTATCAACTATTTTATCATAAGTAATTTCTTATTAGAAATATCTTTTAAAACATCTTGATTTAGCTCTTTATTATTGTTAATATATTCTTGAACGTTAACTTCACTAAGATATTGTTCTAAATTATTAAATAAATTTTGACTTTCTAAGACTTTAAAAGCTAAAAATTTAGCAATAGTTATTAACGAAGGAGATAATAAGTATTTATCAGCAACAAAAAAAGCTTTCCAAGCATATTTTAATGCTAACTTATAATTATCAGGATATAAGCTCATATAACTTATTATATAATCTTTATACAAGCTTAAAAATAGTGCATTATAATTAAATAACTCACTTAGTTCTAAATATACTTGTTCAGCATATTTTTTTATTTCAATTAATCTCTTTTCTATATTAGATTTTTTTGATTTCCCTATCCTAATAGATTTGTTTTCTAAATAATTTTTCATATATTTAAAATGTGTTTTTTCTACTTTCTTCAAAAATTCCAAATTCTTTATAATAAATTGATAGTAATTTTCCTTAATTTCTTCTAAATCCAAATAATTTATAAAAGATTGGACTATATCAAAAAAGGTAGATAATATCTCTTTTAATTTATCAAGATTATAGTTTTGATAAATAGCAACAGTAGCCATTAATATAAGAGATTCTATCAAAATTGAGATTAATTCTTTTATATTTAGATCATCTACTTCTAATATTTCTTTAATAAGATAATTTAAAATATTTACAGAAGCATCAAATTTTCTTCTATAAAAAGCTAATTTAGCTATAAGTAGATATATCCTATAAATATATAACTTATTTTCTTGATTATTAATATTGTTTTTTTTAAGATAAATTGATAAATAATTAAAAGCTTTAATCGCAAAAGATTGAGCTTTATTATATTTCCTTAATTCTAAATAAATTTTTGATATCATATAACATAGTTCAGATTTTATAAATAAGTTATCTAAATTTCTAAAAACCTTTTTAAAAACCCACCTTATTTCATTATTTAAATCCAATTTATGATAATTATTAAACTCTAATAAAAAATTCAAATAAATAGGAGTGTATTCATATAAATAATTCTGATTTATTATTTTTTTTATTAATTTTAAATAAAAATGTACAACTTCACTGGTAGAAGGTAAAAATAACATTAATTTTTCTAAATTTATTATAATAGATAAAAAATCACTTTTTATCATAAAACTTTAATTTTTATCATCTAAAATTTAAATAATAAAAAAAATCTAAAGAATTTAGAGAATTCTATGAAATTCTTCTCAACATTCCCATTAATAAATAAAAATATTGTTTTTTTATTTTTTTCTTCAGTTTTCATTTTAATATATGTTCTTTAAATTCATCTACATTTATATTAAAGAATTTATAAGGGCTATCATAGTTTACAAAATTAGGATCATTATTTTTAATAGCATTTAAAATATTGATAAGATTAGATATATGTTGTTTAAAACGATAGTGTCCATAATTTGATACTTGTCCAGTAAAAACAATAAAAGGCCAATCACTACATTGAGCCTGTAATATCTCATATAATGCACTATTTAATAATTCTTTATTAGTATTACCGTTATTCTTTATCAAATTAACTAATTCCTGAGAGTTAATATTTATGTGTCTATACATATAATCTACACTACCATTAAGCCAATACTCATAATACCCCTTCCATCCCCAACTACTACTATTAGGTTCTATCATTCCTAATTTAAAATTATTCTGTTTTAACATATTTAAATACTTAGAAGGTGTAGATAAAGATACAAGATAATTAGGGTTTTCATTAATAAGCTTAATAATATTTTTAAGGAAATAAGGTCCTTCATACCACCAATGCCCAAATAATTCAGTATCATACATAGCAGTAATAGCTAAGGGAATATTTAATTTTAATTTATCTTGCCAGTATTCGCACTGTCGTTCTCTATTAAATATGAAATTACTTGCGTGTTCTAATGTTTTTCTTAAAGCTAATTCAGGATCATATACTTCTTTTCTGGATAACTCTACATCGTTACCTGTTATCCTATAATATTTATAACCAGTATCTCCTCTTGTTCCACTTTCATGAATATAGTCCTTAATATATTCAAAATCAAGATCAAAACCAATATCTCTATAAAACTCTCTATAAAAGAAATCGCCAGGATATCCTTCCTTAGCAGACCAAACTTGCTTAGAAGATTCCCTGTCTCTTCCGAAAACTACTAGCCCATTCTTAGTTAAATAAGGTAAAAAAGTACCATATTTAATTTTACTTCTACTAAAAAGTATCCCATGATGTTCTAAAAAAGTATATTCTATTTTATATTTAACTAATAATTTATCAAGTTCTTCATAGTAAGCACATTCAGGAAGCCACATCCCCTTTGGCTCAAAACCAAAATATTTATAAAAATTATCTACAGCCTTATAAATTTGGTATTCTAATAACTTTATATTAGATTCTTCAAAAAGATAAAAAGGAGATATACAATGCGTTAAATTACTTGTTATAATCTCGATTTTATTTTGTAAAGCTAATTCCTTAAACCCTCTTAAAATATCTCCATTTAGCTCGTTAAATTTATTAAAAACTTTTAGGTAATTATCATAAATAAATTTAGCGGGTTTATAAAAAATAGAATGTTTAGTCCTTTCAAGCTCTTTTTCTCCCAACTTCACAGTTCTAGTTAAATCTCGATGTATTCTTTCTTTAAAAAAGTCATTAGTAAGCATAGCTAAAAGAGTACCAGAAAAACTAATAGTAATAGAAATATCATAATCCTTCATTTCTTCTAATGCTAATAACAATGGTAAATAGCTATTTCTAACTGCTTCAAAAAGCCACCTTTCTTCTAAAGATTCATTATACTCAGGATGATATATAAAAGGTAAATGAGAATGTAAAATAAACAAAATAAAACCTTTCTTATTCATTTTTACTCCCCCTTAATAAATAATTTTATCAAAATAAATTTGAAGACAATTTTCACTCCAAAATAAATTATTCTTATTAAATCAATTATTTTCTCAAAAAAAATAATATAAAAATCTAAAAAAGATTTTTTTTTAGCTTCTAATAAAGATTTTTCCAAAAGTTCCTTAAACTCCTCCATAATTTAAACCCCAATATTATTACTTATAAATTATTAAAATTCTAACAGGTAACTCCTTTAATTTATAATAATTTAAAGGTAAGATATTAAAATTAAATAAACTCTCTCTAGAATTAGGATCTAAAAGATAATAACACAATAAACTAAAAGGAATAACAACACTATTATCTAAATAATTTGAAATTAAACTTTTATCTGTTATTTCAGTCTGATAAATTTCAAAATCAGAATATAATAATCCCTTCATTCCAATTTTATCTGTTTTTAAATTAGTATTTTTTATGTTATACTCTATTAACTTAGCTTTATTTAAATTTTTGAATTTTGAAAAATAATAATACTTAATTTTATTTAAATTCAAATAGCTAAGTAAAATATCAATATTATCATAATTTTTATCAAATAAATAATATATTGTGAAATTCCTTTCCATTTCTGGTATAAAACTCTTATATTCTTTAAACAAAAATAAATAATTTTTTAAATTCTCAAAAAAATAATAATAAACCTGATTAGTAATATAATCTTTATTTTCTTTATTAACAGTTTCAAATAGAATTGTAGGAATATGCCTAATTACTCCATAATTCCTTAAAATAGAAGCATAATCATATCCACCTACATAATTATTTACAGAATATTTTGAAACCCTAATATTAGAATTTTTATACAACTGTTCAAAAATTTTTAATTGTGTAGCCTCAATACTTTTTTCAAATTTAATTAACTTATTTAAATTATCTTTGTTATAAATAATATTATAATTTTTTAAAAAATTTAATAAAAATTTAGAATAAAACCCATTAGAATACATGAAATCGATATTCTCTCTATTTCCTGCTTCATGTAAATCCAAGATTAAATCAATATCATAATCACTTAATAGTTTTAAAATTAATTTAGAGCTTTTAGATAATAAAGATATATAAGTTCTATTAGGATCTATTCCTTCTAAAGAATATCTACTTTTATTTTTTAGTCTATAACTACTAGGCTTTAAAACAATAATATAATTAGCATAGGAAAATTGATTCTCAAAATAACCTTTATCTAAAAATTCAGAAATAATCTTATAAGATAGATCCTCATCCCCATGAACACTACAGTTTATCAATATATTATACTCGCTTCTATTATAAACATAATAAACTAAACTATCATTAAATTCATTATCCAACAAAAAAACAAATTCCTCAGCATAAATTTTAGATATAAAAAAAATTAAAACTAAAATGAAAAATAAAAAAATTTTTTTGATCATTATCTCAGAAAAATTACCCTACTACCCATCGACAGATTTTTTTTTATTAAAAATTTATATAAAGGATTTTTTATTTTTTTTAGATAATTATTATATTGGAGCAGATATATAGCATACGCTTTTAGCTTACCCATAGGGGAATTGAAAGTTCTAATTTATTTAATAAATCAAAAAGAGAATCTAAATTTAAAGTAGTTTTTTCTTGAGAATGTTTAAGTCTAACATTAACAGTACCTGTTTCTTGTTCTTTTTGCCCAATAACAATCATAACAGGAATTTTACTTTTTTCATAATGCCTTATTTTATAATTTAAACTATTAGCTTTTAAATCAATTTCTACTCTGTACCCCTTTGATTTAATAATATCATATACTTTTAAAGAATACTCATTAAATTTATCAGAAATAGGGATTATAACGATTTGAGTAGGAGCCAACCAAAATGGGAATTCCCCATTATAATGTTCAATAAGGATCCCTAAGAATCTTTCAAAAGATCCTAATAATGCTCTAT
>JAPYWL010000076.1 GCA_028276365.1 Deltaproteobacteria bacterium
AAAGGTTGATACTTATCAAAAGACCTTAAACCAGCTTCTACATGTGCTATTTTTATATTTTTATTTATATAAAAAGCAGATAAAGCTACTAAAAAAGCAGTACTCGTATCTCCCTGAATAAATAAAAATTCTATATCATAATTATTTAAGAAATCCTTTATTTTAGATAAAACATTAATAGAGATATCAAATAAATCTTGATCAGGTTTCATTATATCTAAATCTATATCAAATTCGATATTAAATACTTTATTAGCCATAAATAAGAGTTCTCTATGTTGAGAAGTAGATAATACTAAAGTTTTAAAATTATTTTGTTTAAATTCCTTAATAACGGGAGCCATTTTAATTAGCTCAGGTCTAGTACCTACTACAAATACAAAGTACTTTTTCATCTTTCATATACTCCTTCCCCACTTATTACTATAAAAAATGTCTTATATAATATATACAAATCCAAAAGTAGATTGTAATTTTTAATATAAATTAAATCGTAATAAATTCGTTCTTCCCATTTTAATTTATTTCTTCCGTTAATTTGAGCCAAACCTGTTATTCCAGGTTTAACTAAGTATCTTTGTTTTTGGATATCATTAAGAGTTTGGTATTGAAAAGGTAAATTAGGCCTAGGACCAATAAAACTCATATCTCCTTTTATTATGTTTATCAATTGGGGTAATTCATCAATAGAAAATCTCCTTATAAATTTACCTACTTTTGAAATCCTAGGATCATCACTATAGGTATAAACATTACTTAAATCCGCATTTTTTCTAAAACTTCTAAACTTATACATCTTAAATATTTTCCCATTTAATCCGACTCTGTCTTGAATAAAAAACACCGGATACCCATCCTCTATAATTATTAATAAAGAAATTATTAAAAATACAGGTAACAATAAAATAAATAACAAAATAGCAAATATTTTATCAAAAAAATATTTTATAAATAATTGGAATTTTTGAAAATTAGTTAATTGTATTTTTAAATCAATTAGGTTATTTTCTAAATCATTCATTCTTATTTTATTTTTTTACAATAAATAAGAAACCCCTTTGTATTCTATAATTATTTTTATAAAAAAATAGAATAAAAAAATAGCTAAAGTAAAAGAAGGGAAGAAATAATTTATATAGAATAGATAGAATAGAGCGCCTGTAGCTCAGTAGGATTAGAGCATGGGATTTCTAATCCCAGGGTCGCAGGTTCGAATCCTGCCAGGCGCGCTTCATAAATAATACTAAGGGTAGGGTATAAATAATATTAAGGAGGAGGGTAAAATATAGAAAGTAAGTGTTGCTGCTGTAAAAAGCGTGAATGTAATTGCTGTAAAGAAAGTTGTTGTTCTTGTTGTAAAAAAGAAAGCAGCGTTTGTTGTTCAGAATGTAAATGTGTTGGATGCTGTGAAAACGAAACCTGTGAATGCTGTAAATAAAAACTAAAAAAAAACATTATTAAAACTTAAAGAATAAAATTGCTGGCGGGTCGTCTAGTGGTAGGACATGGGACTTTGGATCCCACCGCGAGGGTTCGAATCCTTCCCCGCCAGCTTTATTATTTTCCTAAATCTCCTTCCTTTCTTTTATAAATAAAACCCTTATAAACAAATGGAAATAAAAACCCTAATAAAAGAATGCTATAAAATAATAAAAAAATACTTACCAAAATCAAAAGTAATTTTATTTGGATCATTTGCTAAAAATCAAGCACTACCTTATTCCGATATCGACTTAGCAATTGATAATAACACTAAAATAGATCATAATATCTTCAATAAAATTAAATACGAAATAGAAGAAATAAAAACACTAAGAAATATTGATATAATAGATATAAACAATACTTCTAAGGAATTAAAAGAATCAATCTTAAAAGAAGGGATAATATTAAATGATGAAAAAATTAATTCAATTTGAAAAAGCACTAAATAAATTAAAAGATATTTTAAATAAAGAAGAATCAGAAGAAATAAGAGATGCTACTATTAAAAGATTTGAATTCACTTTTGAATTATGTTGGAAATCATTACAAGAATTTTTTAAAGAAAAAGGAATAATTTGTAGATCGCCTAAAGATTGTTTTAAACAAGCTTTTTCTTACGGATTAATAGAAAATGAAGATATATGGATAAACATTATCCAAGACAGAAACTTAACCACACATACTTACCAAGAAAAAATAGCAAAAGAAATATATCTTAAAATAAAAGAATATGTATATCACTTTGAAAAAATATTAATTAATATGAAAAAAAATCTATAAAAAGTTTTTTTTAAATTATTTTTTAATTACGTTAACTAAAGAACCATCTACTAAAAAGTATTGCCCATCTATAACCACTAAATCTCCTTCTTCTAAATTATCAACAAGTACATCTTTCCCACTAGTTAATATAATATTAACTTCTTTTTTATAAGCTTTATCACCTTTTACCACAAAAATATAATTTTTATTTTCACTAAATATAATGGCTTGCCTGGGGATAATAAAACCTTGCTTAGCTAAAGTAATAATCTGTAAGCTAACATAATCGTTTTGATTTAGATCATTAGGTTCTAAAAACTTAGCTTCTAAGATATAAGTGTTATTAGCTGTTAAGGACGGATAAATAGAAGTAACTTTGGCAGTATATTTTTTATTATTAAAATAAGCAAAAGCAATAGTATTAATTGGGATTTTTTTAGCATCAATATCAGAAACATTAGCTTGTATAATCTTAGATTTTTGATTACCTACAATAAAAGCAACTAAAGAAGGGCTAACAATACTACCTACATCAATATTCTTTTTAAGTACTACCCCATCCACAGGACTAACTAATTTAGAATCATTTAAATAAGTTAGGCTCAACTGATAAGCATTATAAAGGTTTTGCATATTATAGTAAGCAGCTTTTAATTGATTTTGTACTATTTGTAATCTATCTTTCTTTAGTTTAGCTACATTATAATTTTCTTTAGCTTGTTCTAAAGCATATAATGCATTATAGTAATTCGTTAAGCTATTTTGATATTGTAATTTAATATTTTCATAATTAGAAGCAGAGATAGCACCATTATTATATAAAATAGTATATCTTTCGAAATCTTTTTTAGCTTGATATAAAATAGTTTTAGTTAATTCAACATTAGTTTTAGCTTGATTAATAGCAATGATAGACTTAGCTAAATCGGAATCTACTTGAACCTTCTGAATATTATAATTACTAAGAGCTTGTTCATAATTAGATTTAGCTGTATTATAAGCTTCATACGCTTGCTTTATTTGATAATTAATAGCCTCTATGTCTAAGTCAGCTAAAAGCTGCCCCTTACTTATTTGTTGCCCTTCTGAAACATAAACATTTTTCACCTTCCCATTTATTTTAAACCCTAAATTAGAAGTTATTTTATAAACTACTTTAGCATCTATATCCAAAAAATTAGCTAAACTACCTTTCTTAGCTTCTATAACCAATACAGGAGTTTTGGATTCACCTTTAGCACTAACTTTATCTTGTACTTTATTAGAATTACAAGAAAAAATATTTAATAAAATAAAAACTACTAAAAACAAATGGACTAATTTTAAGTTTTTATTTTTTAAGTATAATTCTTTTAAATTAATTTTACTCATATTCCAACCTCCTATTTAATTATTTAATTATTTTAAAAAAGTAATTTAAGAAATTATTTAGATTTAAATCAACATCATTATAATAAAGAATGTAAACATAATTAAGAAGCAGATCAGATTTAGTATTATTTAAATTTAATTCAGATTGAAGTAAAGAGTTTTGAGAATCTAAATATTCTAAATAAGTAGATAATCCATTTTCATATCTTAATTTAGTAACTCTAAAAAGTTCTTTTTGATAATTAAAAGTTCTATAATAAGAAATTAAAGAATTATAGTTATTAATAAACTTAGTTTTATAATTACTTTTAGCTAAATCCAAATTAATTATTAATCTCTTGTAATCTTGATATAAAGAGTCTATATTTTGTAAGAGAATTTGCTTATTATAATAAGAGTTGCCAGAATCAAATAATTTCCAAGACAAAGATAGATTAATATTAAAGTTATAATCTCTAGAAAAACCAGTAGGCTTATGCTTATCATAAGTAGCAGTTAATAATAATTTTGGAGCATTCTGATAATTTAGGGCTTTAGCTTGATATTTTAAAGCTTCAATTGAAGAATACAAAATTCTTGAAATTAGTAAATCTTTGGGATCTTTATTTAATTCATTTAAATAAGCTAAATCAATATTGAGATTGTTATCTTTTAAGTAAATTTTGTCTTGATAATTACCTTTATATATGTAAGTAATAAAAGAGTCTATATTAAAATTATTTTCGGTAGTATTTAAAAATGAAAGTAAAGATTGCTTTGCTAACATATAATTATCCTTGGCTATAATATTTTGAGTTAAAGATTCTTGGTAAACAGATTGAGCTTTAATATAATCTAACTTAGGTAAAACACCAACAGAATATAAATTATATGTAGTTTTAAGAAACTCATTTGTATAATTAATTAAATTATATGTATAATCTAAAAAATCTTTAGCTTTAATAACATTAGACATTAATTCATAAAATTTCAGATAATTATCATTTAAAGTTTGTTGATTTTTTAAGTATTTTGAATAATAATTTATTTGCTTAGAAATAATAATATTCTCAAGAAAATTAAACGAATAAAGCAATTTTGTTAATCTTAATCCATAATTATAAGTATAATCATTAGAAATATTAATCGTATTAGGGCCAATATTAATCTTAACAGTTGGTTGATTATAACCATAATTATAATACGATTCTAAATTAACACCATATTGAGAATAAGCCAATTTTAAATCATAATAAGCACTATATAATTCATCCTTAGCTTTTTTTACCTCAGGAATACTATATATTAACTCAGAAATCATATTACTATAATAATAATAATCCTTAAGCTTATCATTGTTATTAGCAAAAGATAATTTAAAAACAATTAAAAAAACAATAAAGATAAGAAAAATATATTTAACAATATCTATTTTTTTTTGCATAAAAACCTCCTAAT
>JAPYWL010000077.1 GCA_028276365.1 Deltaproteobacteria bacterium
TAGTATTAGAAATAGGTACGGGTTCTGGCTGGCAAACCCTTTTATTAGCCTATTTTTCTAATAAAGTTATTACCTTAGAAATAGATAAAGACATCCTACAATTAGCTATTAATAACATCAAAAACTTTATACAACATAATCCTAACTTTAATTATTTGCTAAATAAAATAGAGTTTTATAATTTAAATATTTTTAAAAGTAAGGATTTTATAGAAAATCAACAAAGAATAGATAAAGTGGTTTTTTCTGCTGCTATTAAAAAAGTACCTGACTTTTTATTTAATAAATTATCAGTTAATGGGATTGTTATTGCTCCTATTATTGAAAGTAGTGAATACCAAAAATTAATGAAATATGTAAAATTATCTAATGGTAATATAAAAAGTGAGTTTATTTCTTTTGTTTCTTTTGTTTTAGCTAAAGAATAAGAATAATTAAATAAAAAAAATATTAAGAGAGGTGTTAGTTAGGTGAGTATTTTATTAAAACAAAAGAAGGATAAAGTTTTATATTTAACTTTAAATAGGCCTGAAAACAGGAATGCTTTAAATAGTGAATTAATTAATGAGTTAATAATAGCTTTTAATGAAGCGGAAGTTGATAATGAAGTTAATGTTGTAGTGTTAAGGGGTAGTGGTGATAAAGCTTTTTGTGCAGGTGCTGATCTTAAGGAATTAAAAAACTCTATTGATGAGGGTATAGATAAGGTTAGAAAGTATTTTGATTTATATGCTAATCTTATAAAGACTGTTAGTAAGTTTAGTAAGGTTAGTATAAGTGGGGTTAGAGGTTATGCATTAGCTGGGGGATGTGGATTAGCAGTTAGTTGCGATATAACCTTAGCTGATGGTACTGCTAAATTTGGGATACCTGAAATAAATATAGGGATGTGGGGAATGATAATTAGTGCTCCTATATTAAAAAATGTTATCCCTAAAAAAGCTTGGGAATTATTTTTAACTGGCAAAATTGTTGATGCAGATTATGCTAATTCCATAGGCTTAGTAACTAAGGTAGTTAATGATTTAGATAAAGAAATTCAAGATTTAGCTAATGAAATTGCTAATAAAAACATAAATACTATTAAATTAGCAAAACAAGTCTTTTGGGGAACTTTAAATATGAATTATTTTGATGCTATTGATTATTTAAAAGAAATGAGTTCTATCTTGGCTTTCCAATCTAAAAATAATATAGAAAACTTCTTAGCTTCTAAATCTAAATAACTTTTTTAATTATAAATAATAGACCATTTTATGATTTCTTTATAGGTATTTTTGTATTCTTAAGTATAAATGAAACTAAGGAATACTACTTGTAAAGAGAATGTAAAAAAAAGTATAATGATTAGCATAAGTTAAAAAAATATTAAAAATTTAAAAAAGATATTAAGGAATTTTTTAAAAAAAATATAATATAAAAATAGGAGGTTTTTATAAGGTATTGTAATAAGGTGGTGGTTTGTTAGTGGAATATAATAAAAATCTGTTGAAATTAAAAAAAGGATTTAGTATATTGGAATTAGCTTTATCTATTGCTATTATTGCCTTGATAGTTATTTTCATAATAGGTATGTATTCTATGTTTTTTACTGCTAATACTAAGCTAAATGATGTTAGTGTTGCTACTTTTATTGGGCAAACTTGGCTAAATAAAATAGCTTCTTATGCTTCTTCTGAAACAGATTCAAGTTGGATAACTACTAAATTAAATCCTAATTATACCTCTATTAATAAGAAAATTTCTTATGGTTTATATTCTGCACAATTTGTTGGTGGTAAGAGTTTTACTGTTTATATCTGGACTAGCCCTATTTATGGTAATCCTAATGCTGATTTGTATGCGGTTAATGTTAATGTTTATTGGATGGAAGCTAGGAATGATCCTAGACAAAATAGATTAATAAGAGGGTATGGGAAAAATTATTTAGAATTTAAGAAGATTGTTACTGTTCCTAAGGGATTATAAGAGGGGAGGATGGGGAAAATGATTCAAAAGAAATATATTATTAAAAAGAAATATAAGGGAATGACACTAATTGAGGTTTTATTTTCTACTGCTATTTTCTCTTTTGTGGCTATAACACTTTTTGCTTTATTTAAATTAGGGCAAACTTATTGGTCTAAAGGAATAGCTTATAATACTTTACAAGCTGAAGGTAAACGAATCCTCACTCTATTACAACAAGATATTAAAGAAAGTGATATAAATAAAGATTCAGGATATACATATACAACATCTGTTAGTAATATATTTGTAGGAAGTCAAAATGTTAGTAGGGATGGATTATTATTATCTGTTCCTAATCCTAACTATAGGGCTGGAGGGCATCCTGTAATCTATAGGGCTTATATTGCTACGTCTGAAAAAAATGATAATCAAGGTGGACCTGGAAGTCTTTATCTTTTAGAGTTTAATCCTACTAGTGCTACAGGTTATGATTTGACTTGGTCTAATATAGATTCTAATTTAAGGAGGTTATTTGATCCAGATGGTTTTTCTAAAGACGAGCTAAATAGGTTAAATAATCCTAGCCCTATTAAAGTTTCATTATTATCTAATAATCTTTTTAGTTTTAGAGCTAATATTAATAGTAATACTAATACTATAGGTATTAGTGTAGTTTTAATGAGGAAAAGCTTTAGTGATCAGAAATTACAAAGTGTTAGGTTTGAGCTTGAAATAGCTCCTGCTAATAATTCTCAATTCCCTTTTAATAATTAATATTTAATTATTTAATATGGATTTTTGGATTATAAATCATTATGCAGTGCCCCCTGAGTTTTATTCAGGAACCAGGCACTTTGATTTAGCTAAAGGCTTAATTGAAAATTATAACTCTAAGGTATTAATATTTGCTTCTAATTTTAGTCATTTTTCTTTTAAATATTTTATTGAAATTGATAATAAACTGAGTTTTAAGTATATTAAAAAAAACTATGATGGAGTGGATTTTTTATTTTTTAATGTACCTTCATATAAGGGAAACAATATTTTTAGGTTTTTTAATATGTTATTTTTTTCTTTAAGTGTTTACTTAAATTCACTTAAGATTTCAAAAGAAGAATTTGTGCCTGATGTAATAATAGGTTCAAGTGTGCATCTGTTTGCTGCTTTAAGTGCTTACTTTATTGCTAAAAGATTAAAAAAAATGTATAAAAAGGATATAAAGTTTGTATTTGAAGAAAGGGACTTATGGCCTCAATACCTTTATCATTTTTTGGAAAGAACTAAAAACCCTTTCAAAAAAATTATACTTATTATTTTCTTTAAAATTTTATATTTAATTCAGCAATTTTTATACAAAAATTCTGATAAATTAATATTTTTACAAAAAAAAGGATTAGAAAATGCTAAGAAATACCAAAATAAGTCCATGTTTTTGTTTCAAATTTATAGAAAACTAAATTATAATTTAGATGGTTATATAGATCAAGAATTTGAGGAAATAAGAAAAAAATATAGATATTTATTTTGCTTTGCAGGTGGTATTACTGTTTCTTATGCTATTAAAGAAATCGTATTAGCTTTTAAATATTTGGATAATAACAAATTTGGATTTGTTATGTTTGGAGGTGGAGATTATTTAGAGGAAATATTAAAAACTATTGAAGAAAATAATATTCAAAATGTCTTTTATTTGGGATTTAAAAAAAAGGAGCTAATTAGAAATTATTATCTTAAAAAAGCAGATTTCTTGGTTATTCCTTGTTCATTTGAAATAAAAATTGATTTTTCTTCTAATAAGCTAATAGACTATTTAGAACAAAGAAAGCCTATTATTGTTGTAGGTTATAATTTATTGGATATTTTAAATGAGATTGGATTTATTATAGAGGATAAAGATCCTCAAACTATTGCTTATAAATTAGTTGAAATAGTTAATATTGATTCTGAAGTTATAAAAGATAGAGTTAATAAAGGTTATGAATATTTAGTTAATGAATTAGAATATAGAGTAGCTGCTAAGAAATTGTATGAGTTTATTAAATCTTAAAAAATGTTTGAAATTTTATATAGAAAGGAGTGTAAATTAAAATGGAAATTAATATTAAATCTACGACGATTATAGCGGTTAAGAAGGATAATATGTTAGCAATAGGTGGGGATGGTCAGGTTACTTTTGGGAATTATGTTATAAAGAATACAGCGAGGAAAATAAGGAGGATGTATAGGGATAGTATATTATCGGGGTTTGCGGGTAGTGCTGCTGATGGATTAGCTCTTTATGAAAGGTTAGAAAAAAAAATTGAAGAATACAATGGGAATTTATTAAAAGCTTCTGTAGAGTTGGCAAGGGAATGGAGAACTGATAAGGTTCTTAGAAGGTTGGAAGCTATGATTATTGTTGGTAATAAAGATAATTTGCTTGTTATATCTGGTAATGGTGATATATTGGAGCCTGATGATAATATAGCGGTAGTAGGTTCAGGAGCACCTTATGCTTATGCTGCTGCTAAAGCTTTAATTAAATTCACTAATCTTAACGCTTTGGAAATAGTTAAAAATTCTCTTGAAATTGCCTCTAATATCTGTATTTACACTAATTCTAATATTATTACTGATTTCATTCAATGGTAAATTATTTCTAATATCATTTTTAATAATTCTGCTTTAATACTTCTTTATTTAAATTTTTAACATTTTTTTAATTTTTTTTTATAATAAAAGGGTTTAATTTTTTTTATCTTTTCTTTAAAATAGAGAAACTGATTGAAATATGGAAGGAGAGGTGAATTTTATGAATTTATCAAGGATTGATAAAAAACAATTTTTAAAAGATAACATTCATTTAAATGGGAATAAATTGGAAGGTAATTATGTGTTACCTGAGGATAGTGGAGAAATTAAGAATTTGGTAATGACAGCAGATACTTACTCTTTAAGTGATGAGGAGTATGTAGGCGCATTAGTAACTTTTTTGAGAAACCTAAACCCAAATTCTAAAATAACTATTATTTCTCCATTATCTAAGGATCAAATAAAGAAGTATATAATAGATAGTAAATTAATTTCTGAAGAGGAGTTAAGTAATTTAGAATATAAATTAAATC
>JAPYWL010000078.1 GCA_028276365.1 Deltaproteobacteria bacterium
TAAAAGCTGCAAAATGTATAACTATATCTATTTTATTTTCCTTAAATACTTCCTCTAATTTTTGGTAATTTAGTAAATCTATTTGATAAAAATTAATTTTATTATAAAATTTTGAAAGTAATTTTTGTTTATTTATTGATGATACTTTATCTATTGCTATTATGTTATAATTAGAGTAATTTGATAATAATTTATATATAAAAGCAGAGGCAATGTATCCTGATGATCCTGTTATTAATAAATTTATCATAATTTTTTTTATTTATTATAAACTATTGTTATATTTAAGAATTTTTCAAAATTTTCTTTTGTAATTGAAAGATCTATTTTGATGTTATTATATAGTTTTTCGATTTTATTTATTATGTGATTATTGATAAAGTTTATCAATTCATTGGTATTTATAAAGTTATATTCTGGGGGTAAATTTAGTAGGAATTCTAATTTTTTTGTATATTTTTTATTTTTGTTGTTATTATTTCTTTGAGTTATCATTTCTTGTATTTCTATAATTATGGAGTATGTGATAGGTATAATATTTAATGGATATGGGAATTTTTCCATAGTAGATACGGAGAGGGAGGGATTTGAACCCCCGGTGTCGGGACTACCGACACTGCGGTTTTCAAGACCGCCGCCTTCGACCGCTCGGCCACCTCTCCTTTATATTCTTTACACTTTATAATTCTACATATTTTAATTAATTCCTTCCTTATGAAATTATAATTTTTAATAATGATGTAAATTAATTGTAAGTTAATTTTAATTGCTTAAGTATTAATTTTAAAAAGTTATAATTTTTATTATAATTTTTTTGATATTTAAATTATAAAAAATATATAAAAATTTTTTAAAAAAAAAGTTATAAAAAAATAGGAGGAATTTTTAATAAAAATGTATAATAATATAAATGGAGGTGATAATAATATGCCAAAAGCAGTAGGGATAGACTTAGGTACTACTAACAGTGTTATAGCTTATAAAGAAGCTGGGGGTAATGTAATCGTTATCCCTAACGCTGAAGGATCCAGATTGACTCCTTCAGTAGTTGCTTTTAAAGGTAATGAAATAATAGTAGGAGAACATGCTAAAAGACAGGCTATACTTAATCCTGAAAACACAGTTATATCTATTAAAAGAAAAATGGGATCTGATTATAAAGTAAAAATAGAAGGGAAAGAATATACCCCTGAACAAATCTCTGCCTTTATATTACAAAAACTAAAGAAAGATGCAGAAAGCTATTTAGGAGAACCTATTCAAGATGCAGTTATAACAGTACCTGCTTATTTTAATAATGCTCAAAGGGAAGCAACTAAAAACGCTGGTATTATTGCTGGTCTTAACGTATTAAGGATAATAAATGAACCAACTGCTGCAGCTTTAGCTTATGGTTTAGATAAACAAGAACAAATATTAACAGTATTAGTCTTTGATTTAGGTGGAGGAACTTTTGACGTATCTATTCTTGAAATAGGACAAGGAGTATTCCAGGTAAAAGCTACTGCTGGAGATAATCATTTAGGTGGAGATGACTGGGATAAGAAAATTATGGATTGGATCTTAGAGGAATTTAAAAAGGAACATTCTATAGATTTATCTAGTGAAAAAGCTGCTATGCAAAGAATTAGAGAAGCTGCTGAAAACGCTAAAAAAGAATTATCTATTAAAATGGAAACCGAAATCAATCTACCTTATATATACGCTGATGAAAAAGGACCTAAACATATTCAATTAAGATTAACTAGAAGTAGATTCGAGGAAATGTCTAAGGATTTAATGGCAAGATTAGAAGCTCCTTGTAAGAGAGTATTAGAAGATGCTAAATTAACCCCTGATAAAATTGATAGAATTTTACTAGTTGGTGGTTCTACCAGAATGCCAATGGTTCAGGAGTTTGTTAGAAAATTCTTTGGTAAAGAGCCATCAAAAGATATAAATCCTGATGAAGCAGTAGCAGTTGGTGCTGCTATTCAAGCTTCTATTATTAAAGGTGAAACTAAGGATATAGTCTTAGTTGATGTTACTCCATTATCTTTAGGTGTTGAAGTATTAGGTGGTGCTGTTGAAGTATTGATCCCCAGAAATAGTGCTATACCTATTAAGAAAAGTCAAGTATTTACCACTGCTGCTGACTTCCAAACTAATGTTGAAATTCACATACTCCAAGGTGAAAGACCTTTGGCTAAAGATAATATATCCTTAGGTAGATTTATCTTATCTGATATTCCACCTGCTCCAAGAGGAGTACCTCAAATAGAAGTTACTTTTGAAATAGATGCTAATGGTATATTACAAGTTAGTGCTAAAGAAAAATCTACTGGTAAAGAACAATCTATTAAAATAACAGGAGCTACAAGATTATCTAAAGAAGAAATAGATAGAATGGTAAGAGAAGCTCAACAATATGCTGAACAAGATAGAAAGAAACGAGAACTTATTGAAGCTAGAAATAGATTAGATCAAATGATATATGCTGCTGAAAAAGCTATTAAAGATTATCCTAATGTAGATTCTAATGTTAAATCAGAATTAGAAAATGTAATTAAGGAAGCAAAAGAGGTATTCCAAAAAGAAGAAGATTTAATAGCCATTAATAGAGTTATTGATAAATTACAAAGTACTTTATATAAATTTACATCAAGTGCTTATGCAGCTACTGGTGCTAGTACTGGTTCATCTTCTAACCCTAATCAAGGACCTTCTAATGAACAAAATTATAAAATAGAAGACTAATATTATAAAATTTATCTTGAATTTTATAAAGGAGGTAGTTTAATGCGCTACCTCCTTTTTTATTTTTTTTAATCAATTTTTAAATAGATTTTTATTTATATAGTGGGTATACTATATTTTTTTATAATCTTCTTAATACTAAGGTATGTATTGAATTTTTTAAATCTTTTTTTATTGTTATGTTTAAAGAATTACTATCATATATATATCCTATTGGTATTCCTGATGGTATAGAGTAATATCCATAGGTTAAAACTAAATAGGGTTTATTTATATTTATGATTTTTTTTTCGAAGGAATATATATCAATGGGTACAAAAACGAGATTGTTATTTAAATATTTGCTTAATCCCAAACAAGTAGTTTCTTTTATAATTGATATTATTTCAAAATCAGAACTTAATATATATTTAGCTTTAGATAATTTAGGATAAACTTGAATTATTATTCCAATTAAATTATCTTCATTTATTACTATATCTTTTATTTTTATACCGTTTTCAGAACCTTTATTTATATAGAAATATTCGTTTTCCTTTTGTATAATGTCTGCTAATGTAATTAGCTTTAAATTATTAATATTAATATCTGAGTTTTTTAGTATATTTGTAAGTTTTAATATGTCGTTATTATAAGCTAATTCACTTAAAATTTTGTTATAATTAAAAGTGAGTAAATTAATTAGTTTATCATTTTGAGAATCATTAGAAATTAATAATATAGAAAATAAATAAAGAGTAAATGAAAAATAATTCAATTTTATAGCAGTTATTTCATAAGCTAAAAAAAATATTAACAAAAAAAGAAAAATGTTGAAATTAGTTCTTTTCATATATATTCTAATTATATTTTTAATTTAACAAGAAACTGTTTAATAAGATTAGCTAATAAGAATAGTTGTATTACCGAGTTTAAGTATAGTATTTTTAGGTATATTAGTAGTATTATTTGGTTTTAATTTTTGTAGATTATTTTTAGTTACTATGAAAGTTCCATTTGTTGAGGCTAAATCCATTATAAAAAATTGATTATTATTAATACTTATTTTTGCATGTTTTCTAGATACTGTTAAGTCTAAAGGTAGAGCTAAATCATTAGATATATCCCTTCCAATATTTATATCGTACTCAAATTCAAAAGTATTGCCCTCATATGGTCCTGTTAATATGGTTATTTTTAACTTATTCATAATGATTATTTATATTTTTTACAATAATTTTATTATCTTCAATATCCATTAGTAATTCGTTTTCTTTTAAATTGGGATTAAGTAGTATTTCCTCTGCTAAAATAGATAATATTTTACTTTGAATAAATCTTTTTATATTCCTTGCACCAAAAGATGGATCAAAAGCATTATCTAGTATATATTCTTTTAGTTTATCTGTAAATATTAATCTTCCACTATTTTCCTCTATTTTTTTACTTATCTCCTTTAATTCTAATTCTATTATCTTTATAACACTTTCCTTATTTAGTGGTTTAAATACTATTACTTCATCTATTCTATTAAGTATTTCTGGTCTTAAGAATTTTAGAATTTCTGGGATTAATTTTTGTTTTAATTCTTCATTAGTTATATTTGGATTTTCCTTAATTAAATTAAATATAAGATTAGAGCCTATATTAGAAGTCATAATAATAACAGTATCATAAAAAACTAAGGTTCTGCCTTTTGAATCCTTTAAATACCCTTCATCAAATACTTGTAAAAATATATCAAATACTTCAGGATGAGCTTTTTCTATTTCATCTAATAAGATAACAGTATAAGGATTTTTTTTAATAGCTAAAGTTAAAATACCGTCTTTTTCATATCCTACATAACCTGGTGGTGCTCCCAGTAATTTTGCTACTTCATGCTTCTCTTTAAATTCTGACATATCCAATCTTATAATATCTTCACTGCCTGAAAAAATAGTTTCAGCTAGTACTTTTGCAAAATATGTTTTGCCTACACCTGTTGGTCCTAAGAATAGAAATACCCCATAAGGACGCTTAGAAATATTTAATCCTGCTTTAGCTATCTTTATTATTTTACTAACTTTTTCTATAGCTTCATCTTGTCCTATTATTTTGGTTTTTAATAATTCTTCTAAGTTAGCTATTTTATTGGTTTCCGATTGATCCATTTTAGAAATGGGGATTCCTGTTTGTTTGCTTATTATTTCTTTTATATCTTCTAATTCTACTATGTTTTTATTTTTTTCAGTTTTAACGTATGTAGCAGCTTCGTCTATTAGATCTATTACCTTATCTGGTAAATTTCTATTAGGTATATATCTTTGGGATAATTTTATTAAATTAA
>JAPYWL010000018.1 GCA_028276365.1 Deltaproteobacteria bacterium
TTATCAAAAAGAAAGCGGATTTTATATTAGGAATATCTTTTAGATTAATTAAAACGTATTGTTTTTCTATTTTATTTAACTTTTTTTCAAAAATTATATTTAATCTGTTTATTTCAGCAAAAGAATTATTCAAAAAAATAAACAAAAATAAAACTATAACTATAATTCTTTTAAATAATGAATTAAGCATTTTTCATATTTTTAATTCTATATTTTTTCTTATTTATCCTTTAAACGAGTTTTTAAAACACAATAAATTTATATTTGGTATTTATATTTAAAAAGGGGATAAATTTAAAAATGTTAAATATTATATTAGTAAATTGAATTTAATAATTTTAAATAGAACTTAAGGGGGAAAAGTAATGGATAGTGAACAAAAATTTTTATGGAAAATTTCAGGTGAGCAAGGAGAAGGTATAGATTCTACAGGACATATATTTGCTTATAACGCCTTTAAAAATGGATTCCATATTTCTTCTTATAGAAAGTATTCTTCAAGAATAAAAGGAGGAAATACTACTTTTGAAGTTTTGTTTTCTAATAAAGAGGTTTATGCAAGATCTAAAAAATTAGATGTTTTAATTGCTTTAGATGAAAAAGCAATTTTAGTATCAAAAGAACAGATTAAAGAAAATACGTTTATAATATATGATGAAGCTACTAATATTGAAGAAATAGACAGTATTAAAGTTATAAAAATCCCATTACCACTTAGTAAGATAGCAAGGGATCTTACAGGTAGTGCTTTATCTAAGAATATGGTAGCTTTGGGAGCTAGTTTAGCTGTCTTTAAAAATTTACCTTATGAGTACATATTTAAACAAATAGAAAAGAGGTTTGCTAAGAAATCTATAGAAATAGTTGAAAACAATAAAAAAGCATTTTTAGCGGGTTATGAGCTTGTTAAAAACTATATTACACAAAATAACTTAAATGAAATAATAATTCCTAATAATTTAAGTAATAATAAAAGAATGAGTTTATTAACTGGTAATGAAGCATTGGTTTTGGGGATGTTATATGCTGGAGTTAAGTATTTTGCGGGTTATCCGATAACTCCTGCTAGTAGTATTTTAGAGATGATGATAAGAAATATAAAGGATTTTGGAGGAGTTGCTGTTCAAACTGAAGATGAAATATCTGCTATTAATTCAGTTATAGGAGCCTCAATAGCTGGGGTAAGAGCTGCTACTGCTACTTCTGGACCCGGATTTAGTCTTATGGTGGAAGCAATAGGCTATTCATATATGACTGAAACTCCAATAGTTGTAATAGATGTCCAGCGTGGAGGGCCTTCTACTGGATTACCTACTAAAACAGAAGACTCTGATATACTTAATGTAGTTTTTGGCGGACATGGAGATATTGAAAAAATAGTACTATTCCCATCTAATCCTTATGAAATGTTTATTTTTGCTAATACTGCTTTTAATTTAGCTGAAAAATATCAATTACCTGTTATTCTATTGTCTGATTTAAATTTAGGTGAAAATGTATATACTACTGATTACATTGATCTAAATAAAATAGACATAAAAATAGATAGAGGAAAATATGTGGATAATAATACTAAAGCTAACTTTTTAAATGAATCAAATGGGGTATTAAAAAGATATGCTATAACTGAAGATGGTGTAAGTTATAGGATTATTCCTGGAACTGAAGGATTTTCTTATCAGATTTCAGGTAATGAACACGATGAGGAAGGATTTATTACCGAAAATAAAAATATTAGATATAATATGATGCTTAAAAGAAAAAGAAAATTACAAAATTTTAATGAATACTATATAGATTATATAGATTTTGGAAATAACCCTCAAATTGCTTTTATATCTTATGGATTTAACTATTACTATCTTTTAGATGTTCTAAAAGAATTATATAACAAAACAAATATTTCTTTTAGATTAATAAAAATTATAACCATATATCCATTCCCTATAAAGCAATTAGAAGAATTAATAAACAATATGAATACAGTTATATTTTTTGAACAAAATATGTTAGGACAACTAAGAAAACTATATTATATGTTTAATGGAACTAAAGAGACTTTATTAATTAATAAATTTGATGGAGAACCTTTTTATTTTGAAGATTTATATGAACAAGTTTATCAAATTATTTATAATAAAGTTAAAGTATAGTATAAATATATTTATTTTTTCCTTAATAATAATTAGTTTTCATATTTTTGATGTATGTGCTAATAATAGTATAAATCAAGCTGATATTTTGGACAATAAAACCGATACTATTAATAATAAAGTGGTTTTGATTAATGATAATGTTTATTACTATAAAAACCCTTCGTTAAATTACAAAATTATTGATAATTTCTTAGATTTAGTTAAATATGATAATAATAGTTTTTTGTTTTTAAATTACGAAGATAATAAATTTAATTTATACTTATTTTCTAAGAATTTAACTTTTTTTTGGAATTATTTTAAGCATTTTAGTATAAAAAAAATATATTCTATAGATCAAGATGATTTTATGGATTATATTGGATCTTTTTATAAGAATAATTTGATTTTTCTTTTTTTTGATAAATATATATTTGTTTTTGAGATAGATAATAAATATAATATAAAAAGAATTTTTAAAGATAGATTGATAAATATCAATAGTGCTAAATTTTTAAGTACGGATTTTAAAACAACTTTATTATCTATTTTATATTCTTATGATAATAAAATATTAATTAAGGCTGGGAATGATTATTTCATTTGCGAAGTTGATTTTAATAATAATATAGTTTTAAAATTATTAAAGAAAATTTCTGCTCAAAATAAATCTAGTAATTTTATAATTAATCAGTTATTTGTGGATAACAATAATTTAACTTTTTATTCTTTTTTTGAAAAGATAAGAGATAAACTTTATTATATAGTTCAAGATGTATATGATAATTGTTATTATAAGGTTAGTGCTGTAAATAGTTATGAATCTAATTATATTATTCTAAATAAATTGGATGATATATTATTTATACAAAATAATTATTCCGTAGATTTAGTTTATGATAAAGATAATCTAATTTCAATTAAAGATGCAGGATATTATGTTTTTAGCTATAAATTAAGAGATAGTTTAATTTTGGTTTTACTAAATAATTCAAGTTTATTTTTTGGTAAATTAAATCAATTGAATAAAGAAATAGAACCTTTGTTTTCTATAAAGGATGTTATATATGCTTTCAAAAATCAAAATTACATTTATTTTATTAAAAAAGACGAGGATTTTTATTACTATCTTTATTTTATTGATTTAAAAAGCTTAAATTATCTCATGAAAAATAATAAAGAAAATAATGAAGAATTTGATTTGAATAAGGATTTTATAAGAAATACTTATTTAAAATTGGATGTCATACCTGAGAAATTTTTTATATTTAATTAGTTTATATTTTGTGTTTACATTTTAAATATAGGAATTATTAAAAAAAAATAAAATATAATAACTATGGAGAATATTTATTTAAATGAGTTAGGTAATATTTTAGAAAATATAGAAAAAATACAACAGAAACTGTTAGCTAATAAAAAAGATATAGAAAATATTATTTCCTTACTAAAGGAATTTTCTTCTAATCCTATTAGTAACAATTTAGATGATCCAATAATTCAAAGAGCTAAAAAAACACTTAATGAATTAATTAATGATTTACAAAATGAGTACTATAAATTGGAATCATTAACTCCTCCTAAGGATTGGGAAAAATTTCATTATGTGTTTTTAAATTCCTTAAAGCAACAGATAGAAGGGTATGAAGAGATATTTTTGGTTTTTATTGATGGTAATGTAACTCATATAAATATTGGAAATCTTAAAATAAAGAATGCATTAGATATACTCCATGAAAATGTTTAATTAGTTATTAATTCAATAATTAAAAGGAGGGAACTTAATGAGGAAGAAAGTAAGTATAATTGGAGCAGGTAATGTGGGTGCTACTTTAGGACAATTATTAGCTATTTTTGAGATATCAGATGTTGTATTATATGATATTATTCAAGATATGCCTCAAGGTAAAGCTTTAGATATAAGTCAAATGCTAAATATTTTTAATTCTGATTCTAAGGTTATTGGTACAAATGATTATAAAGATATTGAAGGTTCTGATATAGTTGTTATTACTGCAGGAGCAGCAAGGAAGCCTGGAATGTCAAGAGAAGAGTTATTATCTTTTAACGCCGGAATTATTAAAGAAGTTTCCAATAATATTGCTAAGTATTGTGATAGTAATAAATGTATAGTTATTGTAGTTTCTAATCCTTTGGATGCTATGACTTATTTAACTTATAAGGTTTTAAGTAATTATGGTTTTACTAGAAATAAGGTTATGGGTATGGCTGGAGTACTAGATTCTTCTAGATTTGTACATTTTATTAGTGAAAAATTAAATGTATCTAAGAATAATATTAATGCATTTGTTTTAGGGAGCCATGGAGATACTATGGTACCTAGTGTTAAATATACTACAGTTGCTGGTGTAAGTTTGGAGAATTTACTAAATTCTCAAGATTTGGATAATTTAATCCAAAGAACAAGAAAAGGTGGAGCTGAAATAGTAAGTTTATTAAAAAATTCTTCTGCTTATTATGCACCTGCTGCTTCCACTTTTAAAATGATTAAATCTATTATCTTTGATAAAAAAGAGATCCTACCAGTTAGTGTATATGTTAATGGTGAATATGGTTATAAAGATATAGTTATTGGGTTACCTGTTGTTTTAGGAAAAGATGGAGTAGAAAAAGTAATTGAATTTAATTTAACTGAAAATGAGAAAAAAGAATTAGATATTTCTGCTAATAAAATTTCAGAACTCTCTAAAGAACTATATAATCTAAAAGTTTTAGTTTAATATAAAATATTTATACTAAGGAGGATTTTTATGAAGGTTAAAGTTAGTTTAAAAGATAAAATGGAAGTCATTGTTGATAACTGGAGAAAAACTTATAAAGAAGTTATTAGTAATTATGGGGATGTAGTTATAGATAATATAAAGGTAAGTCAAATTTTAGGTGGAATGAGGGATATTCCTGCTTTAGTTTGTGAGACTTCATTTGTTGATCCTTATGAAGGAATAAAATTTAGGGGATATACTATAAAAGAAGTATTAGATAAATTACCAAAACCTAAGGGAGCAAATTATCCTTATGCTTTAGGTATTTGGTATCTGTTATTAACAGGGGAAATGCCTACTGAAAATGATGTGTTAGAATTAGAAGAATATATTAAATCTAAGCAAAAATTACCTCAATATGTTATAGAAATTTTAAGAAATATCCCATCTAATACTCATCCTATGACTCAGTTTTCAATAGCAATATTAGCTATGCAAAGAGAGTCGTTATTTACTAAGGAATTACATAATTTAGCTAAAAGTGATTATTGGAAACCTATGTTAGAAGATTCTTTAAATTTGATAGCGAGAGTACCTGTAATTGCTGCTTATATATATAGAAAGACCTATAGAGATGATGTATTTGTTAAACCTAATAATGATTTGGATTGGGCAGCTAATTTCGCTTATATGCTTAATCCTTATGATGATTATATAATCAACCCGGATTTTCAAGATTTAATGAGATTATACTTAATACTACATAGTGATCATGAAGGTGGTAATGTTAGTGCTCATGCTTGTTTTAATGTTTCTTCTGCTTTATCTGATATATATTATTCAGTTAGTGCAGGATTAAATGGTTTAGCAGGTCCTTTACATGGAAGTGCTAGTAGTGATTCATTAAAGTGGATTCTTTCTATTATTAAATTCTATAATAGATTACCAACTGAAGAGGAATTATATAATTATGTTAATTCTTATTTAGATGCAGGTAAAATAATTCCTGGTTTTGGGCATGCAGTTTTAAAAGTAACTGATCCAAGATATTTAGCTTTTAGGGATTTTGTAGATAAATATAAACTGGATTCTGACATATTTAGATTAATAAAACTATTATATAAGGTAGTACCTGAAGTATTAAGTGCTAGAGGGAAAGTTAGAGATCCTTATCCTAATGTTGATGGTCATTCAGGAGCAATGTTGTATCATTATAATATAAAAGAAACTGAATTTTATACAGTGGTTTTTGGGGTTTCTAGAATTTTGGGTATGACTGCCCAGGTTATATGGGCTAGAGCTGTTAATTATCCTATTGAAAGACCTAAATCATTAACCATTAATGATATAGTAAATATTGCTAAAAGTAAAAAATAAAAAAACAGGAAGATAAAAAATACTGGAGGTGTTTTAATTAATGACTAATACTGTTAATAAAAAACAAAAACGTAAATTAAAAAAAGCTAAAATATTAAGAAAAGTGCTTAAAAGGACCTTAAGAAATAAAAGTATTTTGAAAAAAGTTAAGGTATTATATAAAAATACAAAAAAACTTATATTAGAATATTCTAACAATAAAAATGATGAATTGAAGGATAAAATAAAAGAAAAGTTAAGTGAGCTTTATAAAGAACTTGATAAAGCAGCTTCAAAAGGGGTTATCCATAAAAATGAAAGTGCTAGAAAAAAATCTAGGATTACTCTTTTATTTAATAAATTAAATAAATTATGAAAAATAGAAAAAAAACAAGAAAAAATACTAATAAAGAGAATTTAAAAAGTAAAACTACAAGGAAAAGTAAAAATAACGATAATAGTAATATAGAGATTTTTCAAGATATAATAAAAGAGTCTATAAACGAATGGGATAAAATTGAAGGAGATATATTAGAAAGCATAAGATGTCCTAAATGTAAAGGGATTATCTATGAAGATATAGATATAGAAGATTTATTTTGGGAGGAAGAAAAAGAAGTTAAAGAATTTGCGTGCTTAATCTGTGGTTATAGGTTTTACATTGATATTTCTGATTTAAAAGCTAAAATTAATATTAATAAAAATAAATATAATTAATTATAAGGAATATATTTTTAAAGAAACTTATTTATTTTTATTAAAAGTTCTTCAATTTTTATGAGTAATTTATTTTTGTATGATAGATGACTTAGCTATAAAAAATAGAATCTCAATTTTAGAGAATCAATTCAAAATAAGAAAAGATCCAGCTTTGTTGTTAGAATTATGTTTACTATATGATAAATTAGATCAATTTGTAGATTCTTTTAAAAATTTTCAGATATTAGTTGAAAATTATCCGTTTTTTATAAAAGGTAAGTTTTTTTATACTTTTTTTTTAATAAAATGGGGTAGAAAGGAAAAAGTATTTAATATTATAGAAGATTATTTTATAACTAAATTTTTTTATAATGTTCCTAAAGCTTACTATGTTAATGATGTAGATATCTCAAAGTTTTCTTATATATTTGATAAAGCTCTTGAGAATATAGAATTAATTTTAAAAAATAATATTGAGCCTTATAATCTTGTTTTAAAAGGGTGGATACTTTTTGTAAAAAAATTAAATTATATTGAGTTTTTTGAAGAATTATTATCTAAATATAAAGATAATCAAAATATAATTTATTTATTTTCTTTGCTAAGTATAGATAATTCAGATTATTCTAGGGCTGTCCTTCTTTTAAGGAAATTAATGGATATAAATCCTGTTTATGATATGACTTATTTATTATTGGGGTATATTTATTTAAATCAGAATTTATTTTCAAATGCTATTTCTTATTTAAAGAAAGCTTCAGAATTAAATCCCAAGTCTTCTATAGCACACTTATTATTAGGTAAGCATTTGATTTTACTGGATAAATTAGAAGATGCTATAGAAATATTATATAAAGCCAGGGATTTAGAACCTAATAACCCTGAAATATATTACAATTTAGCTATTGCTTTTAAAAAACAATTTGATTTGGATAAAGCTCTTAAATTACTAAAAAATTGCTTGGATTTTAATTATAATGTAGTTGAAATTCTTAAAGAGATGGCAGATATCTATATAATTAAAGGAGATTATAAAGAAGCTCAAAAAATATTAGAAGAAATCCTGAATTATTCTATAATTGAAGAACCAGAAATATTAGAAAAATTGGCTATAGTAAATGAAAGATTAAATAAATTAGATAGTGCTTTATACTATATTGATAAAGCTCTAAAAATTGAGCCTGATAATATTGCTTTTATTAATTTAGCAGCTTTACTTTCTTTTAGAAAAGGAGATATTGATTATTCTTATTCATTATTTAGAAAATTATTATCTAAAGAATACAAAAATTTTGATGTGTATTATTATTTAGGTATAATAGAGTTAATCAGACTTAGATTTCATTTAGCTAAAGATTATTTTGAGAAAGCTTTAGAAATTAACCCTAATAAAAATGAGATAAAATATTTCCTAGCTTTGATTTATGCATTTGAAGGTAAGTTATCTAATGCTATTGATATTTTTATTAAGGCTAAAGATTTAGTTAAAGACCCTTATAAATATAAGTTATTATCTTTTAATATAGCCTCTGCTTTCTCTTTAATAGGTAATATTTCAAAAACTGAGCAGTTTTTAGATGAAGCTATTGATGATTTTATTAATTCCCTAAAAAATGTTTCTGAACAAGATATATTGTTTTATACTACTTTGTTATTCCAAACTAAAGTTATTATAGAAACCTCTAAATTATATAATAAATTATTTGAAACTTATAATAATTTAACGAACTCTACTTTACAAACCTTACAGGCGATTGTAGATATAATAGAATCTAAGGATATATTCACTAAAGATCATACTAAACGTGTAATGATAATATCAACAGAAATAGCTAAAAAAATGAATATAGATGAAGAATTCTTAAAAGCATTGATAGCAGGTACTGTGGTACATGATATAGGGAAAATAGGAATTCCTGATAATATTTTGAATAAACCAGGAAGATTAACTGATGAGGAATTTGAAATAATGAAAAAACATACTGTAATAGGTTATAATATAGTAAAACAGATGTATTTTCCTTGGCCTAATGTTAGTGATCAAAAATTACTAAAAAAATATGGTGGGATTCCTGAATGTGTTAGATATCATCATGAAAAATGGGATGGTACAGGGTATCCTGATGGTTTAAAAGGAGAAGAAATTCCAATTTTGGCAAGGATAATTGCAATAGCTGATGTATTTGATGCTTTGATGAGTAAAAGACAATATAAAGAAGGATTACCTGCTTATAAAAGTATAGAAATTATCGAGAAATCTAAAGGAAAACATTTTGATCCCGATATAGTTAATGTATTTTTAGAAATTGCCGATGATTTAGTATTGTTATTATATGCAGGAGTACCTGTTAAAGAATTATTTGAAGATAAAAGCGTTTTTGAATTCTTTAAAGAGCAAACTGCACAAACTCAATATCAACACCATGATATAAACCTCGATGAATTATTTAAAAATATTGAATAATTCTAAATTGTATATTATATTTTTTATTACTTTTTTTATTTTATTTTATTTATTTAATTTTTGGGGATGTATTTCTTATAAAAATCGAATTTATTATACTATTTTTTATCTTGATAAAAATTATGGATATTTAATACCTGTTTCCTTTAAGATTGGTAATAATTCAAGTAATGAGGTTATTAATAATATTGTATATGAAATTTTAAAGATTAAAGTAGATAGTATTAAAATGGTTGCTGATAAAAAAAATAAAACTAATATTTTTAACATTTTTATATCACAAAAACCAGATTTAATTTACGATTATGATACTATTTTAGCTTATGATCAGTTGTATTTTTCTTTTTTTTATAGCCAAATTTATGGAAAAATTAATTTTTACTTTAATAGTAATAAACTTATATTAAATGGAATAGATTTTTCATTTAATATAGATGAAATTAATACAAAGATTTTTAACAATATTTTTAATTTAAAGAAAATAGACGAAGGTAACTATTTTTTATTTAGTTCATATGATAAAAATAATGTTATTCCTGTTTTCTTACCTAAAAACTATAAATTGAATATTGTTTTATCTAATCAATTTAATGATAAGGGATTATATAGTATTAAAGATTTTTTATTAACAAAATTTAATGTAAAGGAATTATATGTTCAAGATAATAATACTTTTGTTATCTACTTTAAGGAAAATATTATAAAAAAAGAAACTGATATGAAAAAATTTTATTTTTTATTTTTTAATACTAATTTAGAAAAAATAGTTTTTAAAGATAGAAATAAAGTTTTAATTAGGCCAAAGAATTTTTCTTTTACTTCCTATGCTATTAATAGTTTTTGAAATATGTAATAACAAATAATAAATAATAAAGATAATGAGTAACTATTTTGATTTAAATTATTTTGATTTAATAGGAAGTATCTTAATAGGTTTTATTTTATATGTTTTAACTATTTGGACTTATAAATACGGAATAAAGAATTTTCAAAATAAAGTAATAAAAGAAGATTATTTTGTAACTCCTACTGATTTTTTATTTATATTGCTTTCATTATTTTATTATGATAAATTATTTTTATTGGTACTTACTTTTTTAGGTTTTAATTTAGGGGGGATTTTTTATTCTTATTTTATAAAAAGAAAAATAACTGATTTTATTTTTATCTTTCTTAATTCTATTACTATTTTTACTCCTTTATTTTTTTTATCTTTTTTGATTTCTTTATTTTTTGATTTTAATGATGTTTTGAATATAAAAAATAATTGGGTTTATGTTTTAAAAATGTTATTGGTTTTTATGGGATATATTATTTTTAATAAAACTTTAACTATTTTTATTAAAGAATTATTTAATTTTTTAGTAAATAGAAGATCTTTTATAGAGTTTTTAGGTGTTTTAATTAAAAGAATTAGTGATAATTTTTTAGGTTACTTAGAATTAATACTTTTTTCTCAAGCTATATTAGCTTTTATTTTTTTTATATTTTTTTTACAAAAGAATTATTTTAATTGCTTAATAATTTTGTTAATAGTTTTTTTAATTTATTATATAGATAAAATTTTATTTGATTTATATTTAGTTTATGATAGGACTATTGAGATGATTTTAAAAATATTAGAAGAATATGATTTTAATACCTTAGAGCATTCCAAAAGAGTAGCTTTTATTGCTAAGGAATTAGCTATATATGTTGGGTTATCTCATGAGGAGATATCTTCTATAGAATTGGCAGCTAAATTACATGATATAGGTAAACTTGATGTTCCTTCTTTTATTCTAAATAAGAAATCTAGATTAACTAATTTTGAATATAAGTTAATTACATTTCACCCAATTATAAGTGCTCAGATAGGTCAGGTGATTTTAAGTAAAGAAGAACTAGATTTTATTAAATATCATCATTTATATCCTAATATTGAAAATAGGAAAATAACCTATAAAGATGTTCCTTTGGGAGCTAGAATTATAACTATTGCTGATATATATGATGCTTTAAGATCTAAGCGATCTTATAAGCAAACTTTATCTCATGAAGAAGTAATAAAGGAAATGACCAAAGATTTACTTAAAGATGTAGTAGATCCTCATTTATTTATTAAATTCACTAAAATCTATGATAAAATAAAAAATTTTTATGAAACTACGGAGAATTGAAGAAATCTAAGGAAAAATAAAGAAGCTTAAAAATAGGGAGGGTAAGGAGGGGAAATCTTTTGGATTCCCCTCCTTAAAATCATATTCTTTTTTTAGTTTAGTTAGGAATTAACTTTTTTAAGCATTTCATCCCATAGGGTATCTTTAGCAAAGGAGGTATCTTGATAGGAATAGGATGGAGCACCCCAAGTAGGCATTTCAATAGATACTCCTGTAGCATTAGGATGAGCATTAGTATGGAACTCTTTTACTACATATTCATTTAAAGCATTAACAAGCTCAGTAGCAGCTTGTTTAACTTGATCACTTACATTAGCTTGGGATAATTGTTTAGCAAAATGTCCTAAATCTCTAAAGGTTCCATAGAATCTTTCTGTATCTGATATAATTGATTTAACGGTTTTAAAGTCTTGGGGATTATCTATAATAGCTTGTGCTAAAGCGTTAGTTTTTTCTGCAACTAAATTAGCTTTTTCTAAATCAACAGCTGATAAAGTTTTAAGCGAGTGGGTGAAGTTAGCAGCTGCTTTAACCATCATTGTAGCTAAATCCTTAGGTTCTACATCTACGTTTATTAGCATCATTTGTTGTGCTACTTTTAATACATCAGCTAAAGTTTTACCGAAAATGCTACCATAAGGCCAGCCGTCTGCTCCCTCTAATTGTTCTGAAGCTACCATATATTTAGCAAAATCTTTTAATTCGTAACCTACTTCAGCCATTGCCATTAAACAAGCATCCCAACCTAAAAGATCTATTTTTTTACCACCTATTTCTACTGCTTTTGCTAAAGCTTGTTTGATTTCATTTAATGACATAAATTTGTTATGAGTATCATCTTCTACTGCTCCTTCCCAACCAGCTCCGTGATCACTTATTATAACTGCTATATGATCGGCTGGGAACTTTTTTATTAGTTCTCCTATTTTGGTCCCCATAAATTCTGGATCAGCTGTATTAACTTTACCTAAGTTTTCAATAACTGGTGAATTAACTTTTCCTAAATCTGGATCAGAATGTAAATAAAATGTTTTAGCGTTTTTCCATTGCTTGCCATAATTTCCTTGGTCTGCTATTGAGACCATGTGGGTATTTTCATCTGAACCTACTTTTTCTAATTCATTTATATCATCAAACAGATAACTGTATAAGTTATTGTCTCCAGCACTGTAAAGAAGTACTAACCATTTTTTATGCTGATTTTCTTCTGGTACTGTAACTACTTCATCTACTGGGGTTGAGTCTTGTGTTTCTGGTTTGGTTAATTGATTTTGAGAAGTAGTTAAGTAGTTTTTTTGTGTATTTAGGCTAACTTGATTTACCATACTTTATTTTCCCTCCTTTTGATTTATTTTTTTGTTTTTTACAATTTCAATATGATAAAAAAAAATACAAAAAAAGCAATCATTTATTAAAAAAATGTTAAAAATAAAATAAAAGTAAAGAAATACTAAAAAAATACCAATAAAATTTTTAATTTTATCGTATTAAATTATGTAAAAAGTAAAGAATATAAAAATTAAAATATTTATGTGGAAAAGTTTTTTTAAGCAAAATAAAAAACATATTAATCTTAATGAGCTTTATTTATTAGTTTTTAGTGAATTGGAAAATAAAGATAAAAAAAATGAAATTTTAGAACACTTACAAAATTGCTATCATTGTAATTCAAAATATATTAAATTAAAAAATGAAGTTAACTTTTTATTAAATAATAGTAGATTTTTAAATAAAGAAACTGTAAAAGTTAAAAATAATAGTTATTTTACTTTAAAAAAGAAATTGGCATTTTATTTGGCTTCTTTTATTTTAATATGTGGGATATTTTTTGGGATTTATTTTATAAATAGTCAAAAAGAATACACTGCTTTAAATGAAAATATTGATACATTAGAATTGATGAAGCTATATGATAAAATAAATTTGATTGAAAATAATATTGATGAATATAGATTGATTACTTATAATTATGAAGAGGAATTTAACGAATTTTAATTTGTAAAAAGGAGGTGATTAATATGCGATAATTAATTTTAGCTTTATAGCAAATAAAAAACAAATACATAAGGAGGTAAATATATAATGAAAAAAAACTATAAATTTTTAATAATAAGTCTAATTTTAACTATTATGATACTATTAAGTATAATATTTAATAGTTATAAGGATCTGAAATTAAGTGATTTAGGTAATAATTTAGCTTTTGCACAAAATGATCAAAAAAATACATCTATGGATAGCAACCAAAAAGATAATTTAAAATCAGATAATTTAAAATCCAAGGAATTAAAGGAAAAAGTAGGTAAGCATATCTCTAAAAAAATCGAAGATGATAAGGATTTTTGGAATTATTTACAAACTAATCACCCTAATTTATATAATTCTCTTAATAATCTAAAATCCAAATACCAAGATTTATATAACCATTTTTCATTTAGAATTTACGGAATATATAAATTAATGAATAGAACGGATAATAATGTTATTAAAGATTTGCTTAAGGAAAAAATAGCTATTCATGATAAAATAGTTAGTTTAATTTATGATTATAAAGAAAAAAAGGTTCAGGCAAGCGAATTTGAAAATAAAATGAAATCATATATTAAAGATTTATTAGATAATGAAGAAAAAATATTAACTGAAAGGGTTAATGAATTTAAAGCTAAGAAAGATCAAATGGCTGAAGATATGTATAAAAAAATGAAAGAAAAAGTAGATAAAGAAAAATAGTATATTTTTATATTAACTAAGACATACAGCCTTTGTTAAAATATGATATACAAAATTAAAACAGAATAAAGAAAGCAAAAAGCAACAGGGGGATAATAAAAAAATAATGATAATAAAAAATAATATAAAAAAATAAAATATAAATAAAAGGGGGTATGAAAAAAATGAGAAAAATGTTATCTTATATAACTATAGCAGTATTTGTAATTACTTTAGTTTTGGGTAATGTTTTTGCAGCAACATCTACTAATTCTAAGGAATCAAATGCTAAAAGTACTACTGTTACTACATCTACTAATGTTACTACATCTACTGCTGCTAAAACTGGGGAAGTAAAAAAAGAAACAAACAAAGAAAAAAAGGAAATGAAAAAAGAAACTAAAAAAGAAGCAAAAAAGGTAAAAAAAGAAGCAAAGAAAGAAGAAAAAGAAATGAAAAAGGAAAACAAAACTACAACAAATTCTTCTAATACTACAAATACCACTACTAATAAATATAATACCACAACAACTACTACTAATAAAAAATAATTAATAAATAAAAAATAATTAATATTTAAATTAATAAAAATTTAATCCCCCTGTTGCTTCTTTATTTATTAACGAAATATAAGCTGTATTTTAAGAGTTTTTTAAAAAGGATAAATCTAATTTTTAGAGAATTAGAGAATTAGGTGAATATAAAATTTACTAAAAATAATTAAAATATTTAATATGAAAGCCCTTTTTTTTATTATTTTTATTTTGTTTTTTTACACTAATATTTTAACTCAGACCTTTTCTAAGGAAATTGAAAGATCTAAAAATAATAAAGAAATATTTTATAAAAACTCAATTTTGATTACTGTCTTACCTATTAAATTTGTTTTAAATAATATTTTATCTAAGAATACTCAAGATTACAATATAGAAGTTATTCTTAAAGGTGGAGCTGATCATCATAACATAGATTTAAGCCCTAACTTAATTAAAAAAATAAATTCTTTTAATTATATTTTAACTTTTAATTCCCTTGAAATTGAAAAATTACTTTTAAAAAAAATTGACAAAAATAAGTTAATTGATTTATATAATGATAATTATCTTGAAAATGATCCTCATATCTGGTTGTCTTTAAAAAATCTTAAAAAAATTTATTTAAACACTTACAATTTTCTTTATAATATTGATAAAAATAATTACAAGTATTATAGAGATAACTTAAACAAAGTAATTAACAAAATAGAGTTATATAACACCTTGTTATTAAACAAAACCAAGAATTATAAAGGTAAATACATCTTAACTTATCATAATGAATATTATTACTTTGCTAAGGATTATAATTTGAATATAATTTCTTTACAATATAATGAATCTGAAATTTCTTTAAAAGATATTCAAAAAATAACAAATTTAATTAATCAAGATAAAATTGCTTTTATTTTAACTTCTGCTTATTATGATAATTCTGTTTTTTTTAAATTAATTAATAAAACTAATAAAAAAATAAAAATAATAGTTTGTGATCCCTTTAATGAAGATACTATAAATATCTTCTGGAAAATATATTCAAATATTTAATTAACTTTATAGGAATTATCCATTTTCTATAAGGTAGAGATGAGTTGCGAAAAAATTGACAGGTTTCTTGTTTTGGGCTATAGTAATAGATATCAAGGGACCTAAGTCTAGATCGGTTCGAAATCAAGCCTGTAAAGCATGCTTTGGTAAATGACAGTATCGGGATACCTAAAAAGCTATCATGCTTTCAAGCAGGAAGCTCCACCTTATATAAGGTGGAGTAGTTCACTTAACTTTATAGGAATTTATTTAGTAAATCTATAATTATTTATCTACTACTTTTGTTAAAGAATTCTCTGAAAAAATTCTATCCCTATAAAGTATGTACAGCATCATAAAGCTCATATTTATTCCTTGATTTTGGATAGAAATATTAAAGAGGATATAATTGGGTTTTCTTTTGATGGTACTGGATATGGTGAGGATGGCAAAATTTGGGGAGCTGAAGTTTTTATTGGTAATATTCATAATCTAAAAAGAGTTGCTCATTTTAAATATATTCCCATTATAGCAGGGAATAATGCTATAGAAAATCCCGTTTATGTCTCTTTATCTTTTTTATCTAAATATTTACCAGAATATATTAATTTATTTGATTTTGTTAGTGATTTTCAAAAGGAGTTAATTTATAAGATGATAAACAGCGATTTCAATGTGTTTTATACTTCATCTGTAGGTAGATTATTTGATATAGCTGCAGTTCTTAATAAATTAAAGAATATAAAAAATATAGGGGATACTAAGATAACTTTTTCTGGACAACTAGCTATTGAATTAGAAGTTTTAGCTTCTTCTTCTTTAGAAAAATCTTATTATCCTTTTAAAATTGATATTATAGATGATGTTTTTATTGTTGATACCTTAGATACTTTTAAAGCTATTTTAAATGAAAAAAATTCAGATATAAATACTATTGCAAAAAAATTTCATAATACAATTTCTAAAATAATACTAAATTTAGCATCGATTTTAAGAGAAAAGTATAGTATAAATAGTGTAGGGTTTAGTGGTGGAGTTTTCCAAAATAGGATACTACTTAATAATATTTATTATTCACTAATTGAAGAAGGATTTAAAGTTTATCTACATAATTCAGTAGCTCCTAATGATAGTGGGATATCTTTGGGACAAGTAGCTGCTTTGATTTATAATTAATTTAGATTAATCTTTAAGTTTATTAATTATGAAAAAATAAGGGGGATTTTATAATGTGTTTAGGCGTTCCTCTGAAAATTATAAAAATAATAGATCAAAATAATGCTATAGCTGAATTGGGTTATGGTAATACTTTAAATATAAATATCTCTTTAACTCCTGAAGCTAAAGAAGGAGATTATGTTATGGTTCATGCAGGATTTTCTATTTCTATCCTAAATACACAAGATGCTATTGATTTACTTCAGGTTATCCAAGAATTGAAAAATGATAAATTAAAAAATGATAATATTAAATTCCATCAAACTAATTAATATAATTAATGTTTAAAAAATATAATTAAGGGGGGTTATTTATGAGTTTAGTTAAGACAATTAATTTAAATAGTATGTTTAATTATGATTCTCAATCATTTAAGTTATTTACAAAAGAAATAGTTGATAAAATAAAAGAATTAGTAGGAGATAAGGAGTATGTTATAATGGAATTTTGTGGTACTCATACTCATGAGATTTCAAGATATGCTTTAAGATCTATTTTACCAAAGAACTTAGAATTAAGAAGTGGTCCAGGATGTCCGGTATGTGTTACTGCTGAAGAAGATATAGATTATATTATTAATTTGGTTTTAGAGAATGATTTAGGGGTTATTACTTTTGGAGATATAGTAAATGTGCCTGGTAGTGTTGCTTCTTTAAGTTATTTAAGGGCAATGGGGAAAGATGTTAAAGTAGTTTATAACCCAATGGAATCTATTAAAATAGCAGAAAATAACTTAAATAAAAACTATGTGTTAGTTGGAATTGGGTTTGAAACCACAGTTCCTATGCTTGCTCATACACTTATTAATATAAAACAAAAAGGATTAAAGAATTTGTTTTATTTATCATTACATAAATTAACACCGCCTGCTACTATTGCTTTACTTAATTCAAATGAAGTTAAGTTAGATGGTATAATAGGTCCTGGGCATGTATCTACTATTATTGGTACTAAAGCTTGGGAAGATATCGCTTATAAATATAAAATACCTTTTGTTATAATGGGCTTTGAACCTCAAGATATGTTATTTGGTATATATGTTTTGCTTGAGAAAATAATTAATAAAGAATATGGGGTTTGGAATACCTACTTAAGAAGCGTAAGATACGAAGGAAATAAGACAGCACTCGACTTAATATTTAAAGTCTTTAGAATATCCTCTGCTAATTGGAGGGGATTAGGAATTATTCCTGATAGTGGCTTAGAACTTAACGATGAATTTAAGGAATATGATGTTAAACTGAGATTTCCATTAACTAAGGAGATAAAAGTTAGGAAGACTGCTTGTAGGTGTGGGGATGTTTTAAGAGGAGCAATTAAGCCTTATGAATGTCCATTATTTGCTAAAGCTTGTAAACCCAGTAGTCCTAAGGGGCCTTGTATGGTATCCTCTGAAGGTAGCTGCGCAGCTTATTACTTATATGAAATGAATTAATATGAAAAACTTAGAGAAAAAAATAACATTAAATTAGGAGGATTATTTTATGGAAAAATTAGTATTGTTATCATATGGTAGTGGTGGAGAATTAATGAGAGAATTAATAGAAAAAGATTATTTAAAGTATTTATCTAATCCGATTTTGGATGAGCTATTGGATTCTGCGGTTTTTGAGTTATCTGGAAAACTTGCTTTTACTACAGATTCTTATGTTATTACTCCCATATTTTTTAAGGGTGGCGATATTGGTAGTCTTTCTGTTTACGGTACTGCTAATGATTTAGCAGTAGTTGGTGCTAAACCTCTATTTATTAGTTTATCATTTATTATAGAGGAAGGATTACCTATTAAAGATTTACATAAAATATTGGAATCTATATCTAATGCTTCTAAAGGGATTAATGTTAATGTTGTTACTGGAGATACTAAGGTAGTTGAAAAAAATAAAGGAGATAAAATATTTATTAACACTGCTGGAATAGGTGTTATAGAACCTAATAGGGATTGGAGAAGTAGGAAAGTAGATGTTGATGATGTTGTTATAGTTAGTGGTGATATAGGGGAACATGGGCTTTATATAATGCTTGAAAGGCTTGGAATGAAAACTGATGAAATAGTTAAATCTGATATGGGATATGTTGGAAGTTTTGTTTTGCCTTTACTAGATAATTTTGAAGGTATTAAATTTGTAAGGGATGCTACAAGAGGGGGGGTTGCTACTGTTCTTAATGAAATAGCTTATAAGTATAATGTAGAAATAGAAATAGAGGAAGATCTTATTCCTACCAAAGATTGGGTTTTACAAGCTTCTGAAATACTTGGGATTGATCCTTTGTATTCTGCTAATGAAGGAAAGGTTGTTATTATTGCTGATAAATCTCAAGCTCAAGATATTATTAATTTCCTTAAAAAATTTGAGCTATCAGCTAATGCTACTATTATAGGAAAAATAATAACTAATAAAAAACCCCGTGTTTATCTTTTAACTAAAATAGGAAGCAGGAGAATTTTAGAATCCCTAAAAGGTGATATTTTGCCTAGAATATGCTAAATATAATGATTAATCATAAATGAAAAAACATAATAAAGCCATCTTATTAGTAGGAGTAGGTAATGATTTAAGAGAAGATGATAGCATTGGACATTATTTAGTTAAAAATTTTAAACTAAGAGATCTTTATAATCTATATCCTGAATTTCACAAATTTAATCTAAGGAAGTTAATAAAAAAAATAACAGTTGGTTTTTTGGATTATAGTTTTTGTGATTATATTAAAGGTTTTAAGAATGTTATATTTATTGATTCATGGATAAATAACAATGAAAAATATAGGATATTCTTTAGTGAAATAAAAGATAATATTAAGTATTCTGATCAGGGTGTTAATCATTTTAGTCATTATGTTAATATATTTAATTTTGTAAGGTATTATAAAGCTTTAAATAATATATATGATATATCAAAGCAAAGTCAAACTAATTTTTTTTTGCTTAAAGTTAAAGGATATAGTTTTGGATATAAAAGAGGCCTAACAAAAGAAGCTAAAAAAAATATCAAATTAGCTAAATTACTTTTACTTAAATTTCTGAATTTCCTTTTAAGGTCATATCTCTAAATAACTATTTGCATTTAAACAGTTGAGTAATAAGTATCTTTTCTAAAACTATATTTTTTTCAAGAGTTTTTAAAAGTTTTTTAAAGAAATAAAGAAAAACTGAAGTAAAAAGAAACTAAAAGAAACAAATAGAAAAAATACAAACAAATTGGAAAAATTTTAAAAAAGATAAAAAGACTAAAGAAGAATATAAGGGGATTTAAAAAAAAGAAAGATAAAAAGAAGATAATACAATAAAGAGGAGAATAGATCTAACACTGTTGTTAAATAGGAAAAAAATATATGTAATAGAGCTAAAATTGCAAAAGAAAGAAGATGAGAAAGGGAAAGGGAAAGCAATAAAGCAAATAGAAGAGAAGGAATACTATAAGAAGTATATGAATTACGAAAAGATCTATATAGTGGGGGTAAAGATAGATAAGGTAAAGAGGAGAATAGTGAATTATGAGTATAAGAGGGTAAAATAAGAATTACTTTTAATGATTGAAAGGATTTAATTATTTTAAAGAGAGCTTATATTTGTAGAAAATTTAAATTCTAAATTTTTTTTAATTTTTTTAAAAGGAAAGTAAAAAGAAATAAAAAGAGGCTAAAGGAACCAAAAGAAACCAAAGGAAATTAAATCAAACCAAAAGAAACTAAGAAAAATATGGGAAATCAATTGGAATCAATTGAAATTGATTAAAACCAATTAAAACCAATTGAAACCAATTGAAACCAATTGAAACCAATAGAAACCAATTGAAACCAATAGAAACCAATAGAAACCAATAGAAACCAATAGAAACCAATTGAAACCAATAGAAACCAATTGAAACCAATTGAAACCAATAGAAACCAATAGAAACCAATTGAAACCAATAGAAACCAATAGAAACCAATAGAAACCAATAGAAACCAATAGAAACCAATAGAAACCAATTGAAACCAATTGAAACCAATAGAAACCAATTGAAACCAATTGAAACCAATTGAAACCAATTGAAACCAATTGAAACCAATTGAAACCAATTGAAACCAATTGAAACCAATTGAAACCAATTGAAACCAATTGAAGCTAATTAAAATCAATTAAAATCAATTGAAACCAATAGAAACCAAATGAAACCAATTGAAGTCAAAGGAAACCAAAGGAAACCAAAGGAAACCAAAGGAAACCAAAGGAAACCAAAGGAAACCAAAGGAAACCGATTGAAGCTAATTGAAGCTAAAGGAAGCCAATTGAAGTCAATTGAAGCGAATTGAAACTAATTGAACCTAATTGAACCCAGTAGAACCCAAATGAACCCAAATGAACCCAAATGAACCCAAATGAACCCAAATGAACCCAAATGAACCCAAATGAACCCAAATGAACCCAAATGAACCCAAATGAACCCAAATGAACCCAAATGAACCCAA
>JAPYWL010000080.1 GCA_028276365.1 Deltaproteobacteria bacterium
TTCCTTTCAATTCCCCTATGGGTAAGCTAAACAATTTAGTTTTATATAGACATTTAAACTTTGAAAAATTCTTTCAATTCCCCTATGGGTAAGCTAAACCAATTTGCTCCTGTAAAAACAATTGAAAAAATAATATCTTTCAATTCCCCTATGGGTAAGCTAAACTCCTTACACCTCTGCTGTTATTATTATATTTTGTAAACTTTCAATTCCCCTATGGGTAAGCTAAACCGCAAAGCTACAAAATATGCTTTTGATTGGGAATGTGCTTTCAATTCCCCTATGGGTAAGCTAAACGATAATGAATTAAAAGATATAACACCAATCACTGCTTCTTTCAATTCCCCTATGGGTAAGCTAAACTAGTTTTACAAAAAACTATAACAACTTTTCTACAACTTTCAATTCCCCTATGGGTAAGCTAAACTTTAATTGCTTCTTCTTCAGATATATTTCCACTTTTACTTTCAATTCCCCTATGGGTAAGCTAAACGAAGCTAATTTAAAGAATAAACTATTTCTTTTCTTCTTTCAATTCCCCTATGGGTAAGCTAAACCTGTGTGCTATATATCTGCTCCAATATAATAATTAGCTAAAAAAATAAAAAATCCTTCATATAAATTTTTAATAAAAAATATCTGTCGATGTGCAGTAGGGTAGTTTTCCTGGGGGAATCGACAGATTCAGTACTGTTAAGCAAAAAACATAATTTATAAACAAAAAAATAAAAATTTAATATTGACTTTTGTCAATTTTTTTGAATACCCAAAAACCGATCGACAGAAATTAAAAAAAAATAAAACGAACTAAAAATTAAAACAAACCAAAAAATTAAACAAAATTAAAAAATCCCCAAAAATTATTAAAATCTACTCAAAAATCAAGCCAATCAACTTCAAAATGTATGATATAGTAAAACCTTACTAAATACTTACTGGCTTATCCCCCCCTAAATTTTATATATTCTATTTAATAATTTAGCATTATTAAACTTATTATTCAAAATATTAGCAAAAGAGTTAGCAAAATTTGTAATATTCCCAGCACCTACAAATACCATTATCTTATCCTTTAAAATATTTAACTTAGATAATAAAACTTCTTCTAATTCTTTATAATCTTCTAAATATAAAACTTCATTAATATTTAATGATTCTTTATTTAGATTAATTTCTTGAGCTAAATCTTTAGAAGAAATCCCAATAATAGGGCTCTCAGAAGCAGAATATATCGGTAAAATAATTAGTAAATCTATATCTCTAAAAATATGCTTTAAATCTTCCCAAAATATCAAAGTCCTAGTATACCTATGAGGCTGATATATTACAATTCTATAATAATCCCTATAAAATAAAGCTAAATTGGAAATTAAAGAATAAATTTTTTTAGGATTATGTGCATAATCATCTACTACAATTAGCCTACTATTATTACCATCAAAATTAATTAAACTATTATATAAAATCTCAAACCTTCTTTTTGGTCCCGAAAAACTATATAAAGAATTAATAAACTTTAAAACATAATCCCTAAAAAATAATTCATCATCTATAACATTATAAACCTGATTATAAACAATAAAACTAAGAATAGCTGCTAAAGCATTATTTATATTATATTTGCCAATTGTAGATAATCTTAACTTACTTGTATAACTATATTTATTTTCTCCAAGGTCTTTGGTATTAAAATAAAAAATATTAGTTTCAATAAAAGGGTTTCCATCTTCTAATTTAATATCGATTCCCTTGTAATATAGTAATTGAGAATTTAGATTATCTAAAAAATCTTTCTTATCAATAAAATCTTCATAGCTTCCATAAAAACTAAATTTATCAATATACTTCTTTAAATTAAAATGATTTATAAAATCAATTACACTATTATCTAAAGAAAAAATAATCCTACCATCATTAGAAATTATATTTTTAACATATTCAAAAAATATATCATAAATAGCATACTTAAGTTTATCAATAGGAACGCTTTTAAATTTAGGGGAATTTATATTTAGATCAACAGATAAATCGTTAATAATAGAAATAACGGGGGTATAATTGATAAGAGATCCATCAGATTCATCAGCCTCTATAACAGTTATATCAGAGTCATTAAAATAGATTACATTAGAATCCCATTCTCTAACCCATCCCCCAATAATACCATTAACCTTTATCCCTGCCTGATTAAATCCATAAGATACAAAAGAAGAAGTAGTAGTTTTACCAGAACTACCAGTAACAGATATAACCTTATGATCCTTTATAATATCTTGTAAATAATTCGATCTATGGATAATATTTATTCCTAATTCTTTTGCTTTTTTTATTTCAGGGTTATCTTCATCTATTGAAGAAGAATATACTAATAAATCAATAGATTCATCAATATTATTAGCACTTTGTTCATTATATATTTTTATTCCTAATTTTTCCAATTTATCGGTAATATAAGATTTTTTAATATCACTACCTAAAACCTGATATCCTTTAATGAGAGATATTTGTGCTAAAGCACTCATCCCTATTCCACCAATCCCACTAAAATAAACCTTCATACCTACTTTCCCCCTATATAAAATTATCAATAAAAAATAAAAGATTATGGGAAAATACCTAACTGTTGATAAGTAATAGCAATTTTATTAATAGCAACAATAAAAGCAGCAGTCTTTAGATCAGTATTATATCTTTTAGCAGTTTCTGAAATTTCCTCATAAGCATTAACCATAGTATCGTATAACCCTGCTTTAACAACATCCTCCTCCTTAGGACCATTCTTTAATATCTCTAAATCCCTATCATTTATCTTCTTATTGGTTAATTCCTCTATTTGTTTTATTAATAATAAATTATTTTCTTCTCTTAAGCGTTTATCTAATCTTCCGAATCTCACATGAGATAAATTTTTAAGCCATTCAAAATAAGATACAGTAACTCCTCCAGCATTAAGATATATATCAGGAATAATCAATTTTCCAAGACTAAGTAATTTAGAATGAGCATTAAAAGTAGTAGGTCCATTAGCTGCTTCAGCTATAATATTTGCTTTAATCCTATCTACATTATTTTCATTTATAACATTCTCAACAGCAGCAGGTACTAATATATCACACTCTACTTCTAATACTTTATTAGGATCTTCAAAAAAGATTCCATCTTTAAAACCTTTAATAGTTTTATTTTCTTGTTGATACTCATAAAGCTTATTAATATCTATTCCATTAGGATTAAATAGAGTTCCGCTAACATCAGAAATAGCAACTATCTTAGCATTAATTTCATTATAAAGATAATAAGCTAAATAATATCCAACATTTCCAAAGCCTTGAATAGCAATAGTTTTCTTAGATAAGTCTTTTATTATATAATTTAAAGCTAAAAATACTCCAAGCCCGGTAGCCTGTTTTCTACCTCTTATTCCCCCTTGACTAACTGGTTTACCAGTAACACAAGCGAAATAATACATAGGATCATTAGAAATAGCCATATAGGTATCAGCAATCCAAGCCATATGCTGCTCATTAGTTCCCATATCAGGACCAGGTACATCTACCCCAGGGCCTATAAAATTCTTCCTATATAACTCAAAAGTATATCTCCTAATAATTCTCTCTATTTCATTAATTGAATAAAGTTTAGGGTTAATTTTAATAGCACCTTTAGCACCACCAAAAGGAATATCCATAATAGCACATTTATAACTCATTAACGCAGCTAATGCCATTACTTCATTAATATCTACATTCTCACTTAATCTAATCCCTCCCTTAGTAGGTAATCTATGGAAGCTATGTTCAGCACGCCAACCCCTTATAACCTCTATTCTCCCATCATCTCTTCTTATAGGAAATGAAACACTTAATACACTGTTACATACCCTTATCTGCTCTAATAGTTCCTTAGGATAAGTTAAATAGCTACTAGCTTTATTAAAAAAAGCATCTACTTGCTCTAATAAACTCATTCAATCTTTCCCCCTTCCTAAATACCTTACTTTAAATATTACTTGATATCATAAATATTAAACTTAACTCTTAAAGAACTAAAATTAGATTTAACTAAATTAACTTTAGTATCAATTAAATCTATTTTTAAATTATTCCAATTAATATTTAATTCTTTTTTTATTAAAATTTCCTTTAAATTGTTAAGATTAGTATCATTAAATTGTTCTTCAAAAGAGCTTGAAAACTTTATAAGTAAGCCATCATAATTTTTATTATAATAAATAACTTTACCAATTAAAATATTTTGTAAAATAGAATTAAATTGAGTTTTATTATAATCTTCCTTTAAATATGATACTAAGTTAATCGCTTTAGCATCAACAATATCAAAGTTTTTATCCATTTTGATAAGTAAATATTTTTTATCTTTATTATAAAAATACAAGCTAGCTAATATATAATAGAAATTATCAAAATAATCACTATAGATAAATTTCAAATTAACATCGTTATTATATGATTTATCAATTTGATAGTAAAAAGCATTTAATATTTTATCATTTTTAGGATCAATAATTATAATAATGGGATATAAATTATTTTGATAAAAAATATCTCCAATTTCTATAATATAATTATTCTCAAAAACTGAATTTATTAAACTTAAGGGATAATCATAATCAAATTTTAAAGACTTTAATAAATTAAGATCTGTATTTAACTTAAGATAAGCAATATTTTCATTATTTTGATTAATACTACCAATTAATATAAATTGTTTATTAATAAAATAACTAAATAAAAATTGATTATCAAAGGAAGAATAAATTAATTTACAGGTTTCATTCTTAACAGAATTACCATTATCCAATAAAGAAAGAATAAAAGAATTACCAGATTTAAATTTTTGATTAAAAAATGTACCTAAGAGTA
>JAPYWL010000081.1 GCA_028276365.1 Deltaproteobacteria bacterium
GATAATATTTTCTAATTCTTTATCTATATTAGGGTTATATTTGGATGGTGGTATAGGTTTTTCATGTAAGATTTTATAAATCATTGCTGCAGCATTAGTATCTATTATAGGTAGATTATTTGTTAGTAATTCATAAAGAATTACACCTAAGGAATATATATCTGTTAAAAAGTCTACATCTATTCCTTGAGCTTGTTCAGGAGACAGGTATCCTAAGGTACCCATTAATACTCCTGGATTAGTTAAGCTATGGCTACCTAAAGCAAATGCTAATCCAAAATCTGTTATCTTTATTATTCTATCTTTAGTTAGCATTATGTTTTCAGGCTTTAGATCTCTATGAACTATATTTTTATTATGAGCATATTCTACTCCATCTAGTATTTGTAAAAATAAATCTAATTCATTTAATATATTAATTTCATTCCTATTTTCTAAATAATTTCTAAGTGAAGTGCCATCTATAAATTCCATTATTAAATAGTAATTATTATTATCTATTAGTAAATCGAATACTTTGACTATATTTTGATGGTCTAAGGAAGCAGTTATTTTAGCTTCCCTTAAGAATCTTTGTAAAAACTCTTGTTTTTTTAATAAACTCGAATAAACTACTTTTATTGCTACGATTCTATCTAATATGGTATCTTTAGCTTGGTATACTTCTCCCATTCCACCTTGTCCTAATTTCTTTATTATCTTATATCTATTCCCTATTAACATATCCCTTAATTTATTATTTACTACTACACTTATTTTATCCTTTTTAGCAGTAGCTAATAGCTTTATAATTTTCTAACTTCATTATTTTTCATAATTTACTTATTTTTTAATACTTTTTTTATATATTTTTTTACATACCTTATAACCTGGTTTATTGTCATTATTTTGTTTATAAGATATAGATAATTTATTTTTTTTAATAATTCCTTTAATATTGTAGTATCTAAATTAACGTTGTAATAGTATTTGGCTATGCTATTTAAGAAATCACCTGTTATAAATAATTTGTCAATATATCTCTTTTTAAAAACTTTTTTAACTAAGTATTTATTAAAGCTTCTTGATTTTATTACTAAAAATAAAAGTAATATAAAAATTTCGATGTTATTAAAATTTTCTTTTTCTATTAAATTTTTAATAATTTTTTTTAGAATTTTTGAGTTTATTTTGGCATTAGTGTAATCAAAAATCATTAACCAATTGTTTTTTAAGTTCTCTATTTTCTTTTTATTTACTAATATATTTTCAAATTTTGTTATATCTATTAATTTGATATTTATTAATTTATTATATACTAATAGAAAAGAAATAAAAATTAAGGGTTTGTTTATTTTTATTTCTTTTATATCTGGATTAAATTTTTGTATCTTCTTTAATTGGTTTTTAAAGAAATAATTAAAGCTTGATAATGCTTTTATTAATTTTTTTAAATCCTTAAAAAAATTAGAATTTTGAATTTTTATTTTTTCTTCTTGATTTATGAAATTTAGAGTTAATGGATTATAACTAAAAATAAAGAAAAAATCTTTTAATATTAAATCTATTCTTTTTTCTTTTTCAAAAATAAGATTCATTTCATTAAATACTCTGTTAATTGTTAAAAAATTTATATTTAGTAAATTAGTTTTTATTTCGTTTAAAGTTTTTAAAGTATAATTAAAATTATATCTTATTTTGTATTTTATTGCTCTAAATATCCTTGTAGGATCATCTTTTAAAGAAAAATCATATATAAAATTGATATTTTTTTTTTAATATCTTCAAGAGAATTAGCTATATCTATTACTTCAAAATAAAAGATTTCATTTTTAAATTCTATTTTTTTAAATAAAATTGCGTTAATAGTTATATCTCTTCTAAGTAAATCACTAATTAGGTCTGAAGGAAAAACTAATGGTAAAGAAGCTATATTTTCATACTTTTCTTTTCTTGCGGTTATTAAATCTATATTATATTCTTTAAATTTTATATTGCCTGTTAGGAATTTTTCATGATAAACTGTTTTGTATATGTTAGCTTTTTGATTAATTAATAAGTATTGTATTATGTTTTTTACTATATTTTTGTTTTCTAAATCTTGTAATAAAATATCTATTTCTTTAGGTTTTAGTTTTTTATTATATATAAAATAATCTCGTGGAATTCCTCCCACTATCCCCCAATCATTGCTAAAGTTATTGATTATTATTAATAAATCTTTTATTTTATTATATACTTTTAAATCTAAAAAATCTAAAATAGAGAGTATCATAATATTTATTTTCTTTATAAAATTAACTAATCCCTTGTTATTTGAAAAGTAATACATTTATAAATCAAAAATATTGGAGGATAAACTACTAAAAATGTATAATAAAAAAATAGTAGTAAAAGATTTTAATATTAATTAAATCTGCTTTTTTTAAGTGTGCTATTACTGTGGCTATAAGAGGAAAACTTGGTAATAAATGAAAAAACATATATCTTAGTTAAGCCTTTAAAGATAAGATGGAGGTAATCAAAAATAGGTACCTAAAAAGCCTTCAGATGTTAAAGCAGAAAGTATACATTCTGTAAAGGGGAGTAGTTAATGAATATATATTAGCTTTATGGATATTTTTGAATTAATAAGAAAAAAGGATATAAATAAAATAAAAGAAATTTTAATGTCTGGTTTAATAGATGTAAATATTCAAAATTCTTTTGGAAATACTCCTTTACATATAGCTTGTATGGAGGGGCTAAGTGAAATTGTAAAACTTTTACTTGTAAGTGGAGCTAATCCCAATATTAAAAATATAGTAGGTTATATACCTCTTCATGACGCAGTTTATTATGAATATCCAGAAATTGTTAATTTACTTGCAGTTTATTATGAATATCCAGAAATTGTTAATTTACTTTTAGAATTTAAGAGTAATGTTAATGAGCAAGATGAAAGTGGAAATACCCCTCTACATTATGCTATTCAAAAAAACAATAATAAAATAATACAGTTATTATTATTAAATGGAGCAGATTTAAATATAAAAAATAATGATAATAAAACTCCTTGGGATTTAGCTTCTCCTGAATTAAAGGATTTTATTAAAAACATTAAAAGTAAAGGTATTAGTTAATTTAATTTAAAAAGAAGGAAGGAGAGAAATACTATGAAAAGAATAAATCAATTAAACTGGTTAATAGGTGGTGCACAAGGAAGTGGGGTTGACTCTTCTGCTATGACTTTTGCTAAAACTTGTGCTTCTATTGGATTATATGTCTTTGGTAAAAGAGAATACCATTCTAATATTAAAGGTGCTCATAGCTATTACCCCTTAAGTATTTCAGATAAATATATTAGATCCCATAGTGATTATACTGATTTACTTGCTACCTTTGATAAAGAAACTTTTTTATTACATAAAGATTTTGTTGTTAGTAATGGGGCTATAATATTTGATAAAGATCTATTTACTATGGATGATGCAAAATCATTAGTTAATAATGATATATTATTAATTCCAGTACCTTATAATGATATAATAAAAGAAGCTTCTATTAAATTTGAAAAAGAGAAAGAATATTCTAAATTACAGATAATGAGGAATGTTATAGCAGTTTCTGCTTCTTTTGCTTTGCTTAATTTAGATTTTGAATACTTAAAAAAAGTATTGGAAACTGTTTTTACTGGTAGAAGAGCTAAATTATTAGAAATAAATATATTTGCAGGTTCCAAGGCTTATGAATATATATTACAAAATAATTATAATAATAAGTTTAATTATGAGTTAAAACCATTAGAAAATAAGGAAGAAAAAATTTTATTAGGAGGTACTACTGCTACTGCTATAGGAAAGATAGTAGCAGGTTGTAGATTCCAAACTTATTATCCAATAACTCCTGCTTCAGATGAAAGTGAATACTTAGAGGCTCATCCAGAATATGGGGTAGTTACTATTCAAACGGAAGACGAAATAGCTGCTATTTGTATGGCAATTGGTGCATCTTTAGCAGGGGTTAGAGCTGCTACTTCTACTTCAGGGCCTGGTTTTAGCTTAATGGCTGAAGCTCAAGGTTGGGCAGGAATTAATGAAGTACCTATTGTTATTTTTAATTACCAAAGAGGAGGACCATCTACTGGATTACCTACTAGACATGAGCAAGGTGATTTAGAATTTGCTTTACATGCTGGACATAGTGAGTTTCCAAGAATAGTTTTAAGTCCTGGTGATATTGAAGAAAGCTTTTATTTAACAATTCAAGCTTTTAACTTAGCAGAAAAATATCAACTACCTGTTATTTTCTTATCTGATAAAGCTATTGCTAATAGTATTCAAACTATAAAGCCGTTTGATTTATCTGGTGTTACTATTAATAGAGGGAAATTAGTTACTGAAAAGGAAATCCAAGAAATAATGAATAATGGAAAGGTTTATAAAAGATTTTTATTTACCGAAGATGGAATATCTCCAAGAGCGTTTTTAGGGCAAGAATTAGTATTTTGGAATACAGGAGATGAACATGATGAATTAGGGCATATAAGTGAAGATCCAATAAATAGAAATAAAATGTTTGATAAAAGAATGAGAAAGTTACAAACTGCATTAAAAGATATACCGACTGATTTAAAGTATAAACTTTATGGACCTAATGATTTTGAATATTTAGTTGTAGGGTGGGGTAGTGTTAAAGGCCCTGTTTTAGATGTTTTAGAAGAATTAAATCAATATTATAAAACAGCATTTTTACAAATTATTTTATTAAATCCTTTCCCTATTGAGATAA
>JAPYWL010000082.1 GCA_028276365.1 Deltaproteobacteria bacterium
AAGTAAAGAATATCCTGAAATAGTTGCTGATGATTGGTTTATTGATATTATGACAGCTAAGCTAATAGATGAAAAAAGAAGAAGCGAGTTTCAAGTATTTGTTTTACCTAATTTATTTGGTGATATTCTAACAGATGAAGCTGCAGAAATTCAAGGTGGGGTAGGTACTGCTGGTAGTGCTAATATTGGAACTAAATATGCTATGTTTGAAGCTATACATGGTAGTGCTCCAAGGATGGTTGAGGAAGGTAGGCATATTTATGCGGATCCTTCTAGTGTTATTAAAGCTGGAGCAATGCTATTAGAACATATTGGTTATAAAGATAAAGCTGAAAAAATTAATATGGCTTTAGAAATTGCTGGACAATATGAAAGGAAATTAGTTATTACAGGTAGATCTAATGGGGCAACTACTAAAGAATTCGCTGATTATATTCTTGACTTAATTAATGATAGTAAATTAGAAGAAAAATATAAAAAATTTGTTGAAGGTAAAGTATAAGGATATTATTTTTAGTTATTCAGATTTTTGGTTTTTACTTTTTAGTAAAATAATTATTTTTAATTAATTTTAATTAATGGAATTTTTTATTATCTAAAAAGGTATGGAGTATATTAAGAAAATAAGGAATTTTTCGATAATAGCACATATAGATCACGGGAAATCTACTTTAGCTGATAGATTTTTAGAATTAACTAATTTAATTGATAAAAACAAATTAGAAGAACAATTTTTAGATAGAATGGACTTAGAAAGAGAGAAAGGAATAACTATAAAATCTCATCCTGTAAGATTAGAATATAATGGATATGTTTTAAATCTTATAGATACTCCAGGACATGTAGATTTTAGTTATGAAGTATCCAGAGCTTTAGCTAGTTGCGAAGGTGCGATTTTATTAGTAGATATAACTCAAGGAGTACAAGCCCAAACTTTAGCTAATTATCTCTTAGCTATTAATTCCAATTTAAAGATTATTCCAGTATTTAATAAAGTAGATTTGCCTCATTATAACATAGATTTTATTAAAAATCAAGTAGAAGATATATTGTTAATACCATATGAGGATTTTATTCATATAAGTGCTAAAACCGGATATAATGTAGATATTTTACTAAAACGAATAATAAGTGATATTCCTTATCCTAAAGGTGATATTGATAAGCCTTTAAGGGCTTTAATTTTTGATGCTGTTTATGATAGTTATAAGGGTGTTATAGTGTATATAAGAGTTTTTGATGGTGTAATTAAGAAAGGAACAAAAATTAAATTTTTATCAAATAATAAGATTTATGAGGTTTCTGAGGTAGGAGTATTTATGCCTTTTTATAAGGAAGTGAATGAGCTTAGAGCGGGGGAAGTGGGTTATTTCTGTGCTAATATAAAGAGCCTTGAAGATACTTTAGTAGGAGATACTATTACTTATTATGATAGTGATATTAAACCCTTAGAGGGATTTAAACCTCCTAAGCCTATGGTATTTTGTGGATTTTATCCAGCTGATGGTGATGATTACTTTAATTTACAGGAAGCTATTGCTAAACTAAAGTTAAATGACAGTGCTTTATATTATGAAAAAGAATCTTCATTAGCTTTAGGATTAGGTTTTAGATGTGGATTCTTAGGGTTTTTACACATGCAAATAGTTCAAGAAAGACTCGAAAGACATTTTAATTTGAATATTGTAGCTACTACTCCTACTGTTAAGTATAAATTAATATTACAAAATGATGAAGAATTAGAGATAGATTCTCCTTCTTTATGGCCAGATAATAAAAAAATAAAAAAAGTATTGGAACCTTATATAAAAGGAAAAATAATTTTACCTCATGAATATTTGAATGAAATACTAAAATTGATCCAAGATAAAAGGGGACAGGTTATACATACTGAGAAAGCAGGAAATTTATTGATACTAGAAATAGAAGCTCCTTTAAGTGAAATTATTGTAGATTTTTATGATAAGTTAAAATCTTATTCCAAGGGATATGCAAGTTTTGATTATGAGTTTCTAGATTATAGGGAATCTGATTTAGTTAAAGTAGATATATTAGTACATAATACAAAGGTAGATGCTTTATCTTTTATAGTTCACGAATCTAAAGCTTATTATATAAGTAGAAAAATAGTACAAAAATTAAGAGAAACAATAGGGAGACAATTGTTTGAGTATAAGATTCAAGCAGCAATTGGTTCAAGAGTAATTGCCTCTGAAAGTGTTAAACCTCTTAAAAAAGATGTATTAGCTAAGTGCTATGGCGGAGATGTAACAAGAAAAAGAAAATTACTTGAAAAGCAAAAGGAAGGAAAAAAACGTATGAAGACAGTAGGTAAAGTACCTATCCCTCAAGAAGCTTTTTGGCAAGTATTACAAATTAATGATTAGAGATTCTTTCTTTCAATTCCCCTTCTTTTAATTTCCTTAGGGGTAAGCTAAACAGGAGGATGTATAGTTACTCCAAATATAATAATTAGGTAAAAAAATAAAAAATACTTCACAATAAAAAAACGTCTATGTGAAATAGGTTAATTTTTTGTTATTAAGTCCCTTCTTTAAATTCTATAACTGTGATAAAGTAAAATAAAAGCAACCTTTGAAGCAAGAAATAAGGATTAATGAAAAATACGAGGATAAAGCCTATTTAAATTTAATGCTTGATTTATAAATGTTTAAAAAAATAATTAATTTTGTTCTAAAATTTTTAAATTTTTTATTTACATATCATTTAGAGGTATTAATTTTATATATTTTGATTACTTTTATTTATTTGTATCCTATTCTTTTTCAGATTTTTAAGGGATTTGTAAGTGGAAATTTAGGGGATATTAATGTAATAGGTAGTGCTGACACTTATAATCAGTTTTTACCTTTAAGAGTTTTTTTATCAAATAGTTTAAAAGAAGGGAAATTACCATTATGGTTTGATTATCAAGCATTGGGATTACCTTTTTTAGGGATAATCCAAAGTGGCGCTTTTTATCCATTTAATTTAATTATTTTTAAGTTTTTTGATCCTTATGTAGGTTATAATTTAAGCATATTTATACATTTTATTATGACACAGTTTTTTACATTTCTTTATTCTTTTTATTTAATTTCTAAAATAGAAAGTAATAGATTAGTATCTAAGGTATTAGCTTTTTCAAGTGGAATATTATTTGGGTTAAGTGGATTTATTGTTTCACATGTTGATTTTATTCCTCTACAAAATTCTATTCCTTATTTAGCTCTAAGTATTTTTGCTATTCATCTAATTATTGATAATTATGATTTAAGTAAAAATTTAGTAGAAAATATAAAAAATAATATTTTTTATATTGTTTTACTGGGGATAAGTTTATTGTATCAATTTTTAGCGGGATACCCTCAGGCTTTCTTATATACATTTATCTCTATTATTATTTATATCTTAATTTCAAAGAATTTTAGAATTTTTATTTTATTTGCTATTAGTTTTATTTTATTTTTAATAGGTGGATTTGTAGTGTTATTTGAGGGTATAAAATTAAGTAGTATTTCAGTAAGGGATATTTTATCAAGTAGCATATATAATCAGGGGTCTTATCCGATATATGCGTTAATTATGCAGGTTATACCTTATATATTTGGTGGCTCTGTTTATAAAAGTTATTATGGTCCAGAAACTGGCACTATTTCTTTTGAATTTATTAATTTTATTAGTGTTATTTCTTTACCTTTAACTGTTTTTGCTATTTATTATATTGTAAAAAATATTGAAAAATATTATAATTATAGATTTATTGTTATTTTGGGAATAATTGCGTTTTTATTAGCTTTGGGTAAGTATAATATTTTACATTATTTATTATATGATATCCCTTTTTATTCAAAAGTTAGGATTGTTGCTAGACATTTGATGGAATTTAATTTATTTCAAGCTATTGTTATACCACTTTCTCTTTATTTGTTAATAATTAAATTTGAATTTACGAAAATAATTGATTTTATTAAGGTTTCTTTTTATGTTTATTTAGTTGTTTTAATATCTTTTAATTTGTCTTTGCTTAATAGTAAAGTATTTCAAAATATAAGTGGTTTAAGTATAAGTAATGTAGAATTATTTTTCCCATTATTGTTTTTTTACATTTATGTTATTTTGTTTTCAATTTTTTTATTAGCTAATAAATTTTTAAAGAGAAGTGAATTTTTACTGGATTTTAAAATATTTATTTTGTTATTATTTAATTTAATGTTTTTAATTGAGAGTTTATATTTATTTTATAATTTAAGTCCTAATTATAAGGGTATATGGTGGTCTAAGGTTGAAAATATTAAGTCGTATAATTATTCTACTGAGTTTGTAGAAAATGAGTATAGAATGGGGTATTTAACGGGGTTTCCTTTGCTTGTTAGTGCTATAAATAATAAAAAAATGTTAAATTATTATGAACCTGTTATTAATAAGGATTTCTTGTTTATGTTTAGTATATGGATGAATGGGAGTTTTGTTGAACCTACTGATTACTTCTTTTTAATTAATAACTCCGTTTTTTCAGCTTTCTCTGTAAAATATTTAATTCTTAATCAGGAATTTGATAATGTTTATAATAATCTAACTCCTGTTACTTTACTTAGAAAATTAAATTATTTAGAATATTTAAAAAAAATTAAATATCATAAAGTAGATTTAACTAATTTAGAAACAAGAAACGTTTCTTTTAGTTATACATATGATAAATCTATAAAGGATTATTATTATACTGTTTCTTTA
>JAPYWL010000083.1 GCA_028276365.1 Deltaproteobacteria bacterium
CGTATCTGCTAAGTAAGTAATAGTGGGAACCGTCAAAGATAGAGGAATAGGATCCTTCAGTATTATCGATAGAGAGAGCGGGGTTAGAGAGGGAGGGTCCGCTGGGAGGAGTAGGAATAAAGATACCGCCGGAACCACCGCTGTTAAAGATATTACATTGAAAGGAAAGGAAGAACATAGTGAAGATGAGGGAGAAGATAATAGCAAGTAGTGTTTTGGATTTTAGGTTATTTTTGTGATGTTTGAGGTTAGTAGGATTCATGAAAATCCCTCCTTTAGGAATATAATTTTTTAAAGTATATTTTTTGGGTGCCCATATGAAATGATTATTCATAAAAACTAAAAAATCCTCTTTTTTTTGGGGGTTTTTAATTAGGGGAGCTAAAGGGAGCCAGGGGGAACAAAAGGGAACCGATTGAAGTCAATTGAAGCCAAATGGAACCAAAGGAAACCAATTGAAAGCAATTGAAGTTAATAGAAGCCAAATGAAGCCAAATGAAGGCAAATGAAGCCAAATGAATCCAAATGAATCCAAATGAAGCCAAATGAAGCCAAATGAAACCAATAGAAACCAATAGAAACCAAAGGAAACCAAAGGAAACCAAAAGAACCCAAAAGAACCCAATTGAACCCAATTGAACCCAATTGAAATCAATTGAAATCAATTGAAATCAATTGAACCCAATTGAACCCAATAGAAATCAATTGAAATCAATTAAAACGGATTGAAGTCAAATGAAATCAAAGGAAGTAAAACGATTATAATATTTGCGGTAATGGAAGTATATTATGTAAATAAGAAAGTATATTATGTAAATAAGAAGGCAGAAGAACAAAAAAGAAACCAAAGGAAGCCAAAAGGAACCAATAAAAACCAATTGAAACCAATTGAAGTTAATTGAAACAAATTCAAGTAAAAGGAAACCAAATCGTAGTCAAAGGAAACCAAAAGAAACCAAAGGAAACCAGAGGAAACCAAGAGGAAATAAAAAAAAAACAAAAGGAAAGAAAAGGAAAAAGAGGAGAAAAAAAGGAATAAAAAAAGGGAAAGTAAAAAAGAGGAGGAAAAGAGGATGAAGAAGTTATTACCAATAGGAATAAGTGATTTTAAGAAACTAAGAGAGGGAGGGTATATATATGTAGATAAGACAGAGTATATATATAGAATGATAAAGGAGGGAGGGGGATATTATTTTTTAAGTCGTCCAAGACGCTTTGGGAAATCATTATTGCTATCAACAATAGAGTATTTATTTAAAGGAGAAGGAGAGTTATATAGGGGATTGTATATAGAAGATAAATGGAATTGGGAAGAGACTAATCCAGTAGTAAGGATAGATTTTGCCAAAGATATAAAAAAAAAGGAAGATTTAAAAGAGAAGATATATCAGGAATTAAGGAAGAATTATATGTGGAATAATTTTAAGATGCCAAAAGAGATAAGAGATGAGAGTATATTATTAGAGGAATTAATAATGAGAATAAGTGAAAGAGAGAAGAAGCAGGTGGTAGTATTAGTAGATGAATATGATAAGCCAATATTAGATGTAATAGAGGATAAAAGAGAGGCGGAGGAGGTAAGAAAAGAACTAAAGGGATTTTATTCAACATTAAAAGGATTAGATAAGTATATAAGGTTTGTGCTAATAACAGGAGTGAGCAAATTTTCAAAGGTGTCATTATTTAGTGGATTAAATCAATTAAAGGATATATCATTAGATGAAAGGTATGGAAATATATGTGGATATACGCAAGAAGAATTAGAGAGGAATTTTAAGGAGTATTTAGAAGGAGTGGATTTAGAAGAGGTAAGAGAATGGTATAATGGGTATAGTTTTTTAGGGGATAGATTATATAACCCGTTTGATATATTGTTATATTTAGATAGTAAGAGATTTGATAGTTATTGGTATAAGACAGGAACACCAAGTTTTTTAATAAAGTTAATAAAAGAAAGAGAATACGATGTATCAGAATTAGAGAACAAAATAGTAAAGAAAAATGTATTAGAGAAATTTGACATAGAAGAGATAAGAATAGAAGCATTAATGTATCAAACAGGGTATTTAACAATAAAAGAGGTATATCAAAAGGAGTATGGACAGGAGTATAGATTAGGTTTTCCGAATAAGGAGGTAAGAATATCGTTTAATGAGGATATATTACCGTTGGTATTAAAAGATGAAATTAGAGAAAATATAGCAGATAAGATAATAGAGATATTAAAAGGAGAGAGATTAGACAATTTAAGAGAGCAGGTGGAAGTGTTAATAAGTAATATAAGTTATGTACATTATAAAGGAGAGTCAAGCTATGTAATAGCGATATTTAGTTTATTATATACAACGGGGTTAAATGTAATAACAGAAGATAATACAAATAAAGGTAGAATAGATTTAGCGGTAATAGTGGATAGGAGTATAGTGTATATAATAGAGGTGAAGGTAATAGAAAGAGAGGAGGAGAAAGGGAAAGCGATAAAGCAGATAGAAGAGAGAGAATACTATAAGAAGTATATGAATTATGAAAAGATCTATATAGTGGGGATAGAGATAGATAGGAATAAGAAGAGGATAGTGAATTATGAGTATAAGAGGGTGAAATAGGGTATTTTTTAGTTGGATAATATTATTGATTATAATAGGTGGTATAGGGGTCAGGAGATAAAGATGTTAAGGACAAAGTATATATCGCCGACATTTAGGAATATGAGATATAATGTGTGGATAATAAACGACGTGATAAAGAATAAAGGAGAGCTGATATGGAGGGGAGAAAAATTCAGCCCATTCTTCCCTATTGATTTAGGAATATCCCCTTATACTTCTAATATCTCTATTGGTGTTAGTATATCAGATTGTAATAGAATAAAACTGAAATTAGATGATATAAATAATCCGGATATAGTATTATATGAATCTGGAGATAATCAAGGAAAATTATTAGGAAGGGATCGATTATATAAAGAACTACGTTATTTTACTAACTTCCAAGATAAAGTGAAGCAACCGTTTGCTAACAAGGAATACTTAGTAAGTCAGGTAAGGAGTGAAATACCGATAGAAAATGGGAAGCTAGTGGAGAATGGTGGTATAACAGAAAGTAGTTATGTAGGGATAGTGAATAAAATAAGGGGAGTGACGTATCCGTTAGTAAAGAGGTTAATAGGGTATGGAGTGATAGAGGAAGTGTATGAGGTAAGGATAAGGGATAGGGAGCTGGTTATAGAGAATAGGAAGTATATATATCACAGAGTAAAGATGACGCCAGTGTTTAAGGTGCCAAGAGAGATAAATAATAAGGCATACAAAATAATAGATGATACAGATGTAAGTTTGACAATAGTTTATAAGATTAATTATGTCGTTAATATCGACGCGGAGTATAAAAGTGATTCACGAGATAGAATAGTTTCTGTCGAAATAAAAGGAAATCCAGCATTAGAACTAAAAAGAATAGGATATGGCGAATAAAATATTAGTAAGATAATTACTTGTTGGCAGTTATATATATCTTTTGATTAATTATTAAATAAAAACAATCTTAAGTAAAATTTTCATATGTAAAAAGATACTATTTTGTTTTTTTATAATTTTATAATGAGTTAAGGGTTAGTGCTGAGATTACTAGTCCAGGGATAGGGTTGGACAGTATAAAGAGTAGTGGAGGGAGTTAAGGAAGAAGAAGATAGAGTAAAAGTTTGTGTAGCAGGTAGGGTGTATGAAGAAGTATTAAAAGTAATATTAGGGGAATTATTAACATTAAAGATATTATTTTCAGTAAGATTAAATAGGTTGTTAAATTTAAGGAAGAAGATTTTATAAGAGGAAGGATTAAGATCGCCAGTGAGAATAAAACCATGATCAGGAGTTTCAAAATAGTTTTCGTCGAGAGGCATAGATAATTGGTTATTATTGGTATCTAATTCAAAGGAGCGAATAAGATCAAGAGAAGTATTAAGAACAATAAAGAGAAGCTTATTAATGGAAGATTCATATTTATTAATACCGATAACAATTTGATTATTTATTTTTTTAATATTAATATCGTTTATAGAAGAAGAAGGGAGAGATATTTGAGTGGAAGCAATAAATCCCGGAGGGAAAGAAATTTTATTGATATAAATAGTATTGGAATTGACAGCATCAGCAAAATAGACAAAATCATTACCAGATTCAGTAGTAATTAAGGGATTTTGACGTATTATATAGGAAGTAGTAGGGAAAGAATAGTTGAGAGGAATCTTAGTAGCGATAGTAAGATTAGATTTAGAGATAATGATGACACCAGGATTTAAGATAGTGGAGGAAGGATCTTGAGCTCCTCCAGTTAAACATAGATTAGAGTCTGTTTGAGAGGATAGGTAAATATTAGGAGGATAGCCAGAGATGGATTCAGTATCAGTTTTGTATTGTTGGAGGATATTGAAGTTAGTATCAAGTATAAGGAGGTAACCTTGTGAGGGGAAGGAGTCAATAACAAGGGATAGGTAAATATGATTATTCGAATTGTCAAATAGCATAAGAGGGACTCGGGTATTATTGAAGAAAAGATGTTGTTGAAGAGAGAGGGAGGATTTATTGATTTTGAGGATAGCGGAGTCATATTGTGTGCCAACATTAAGGTTGTGTATATAGGATGAAATAATCAATTCAGAGGAATTAT
>JAPYWL010000084.1 GCA_028276365.1 Deltaproteobacteria bacterium
GAAGATGGCTAAAAATTAATATATAAAATATAAAGTAATCATAAGCAATACTAATTTTTTGTTTTCAAATGCAATAAAGTTATTTTTAAAAAAATTACAATAAATTAACATTTTTTTAACAAAAATTTGTTACAATAATTATTAGAATCTAATGTTCGGGGGTAAATAATGACAATACTAAAAAACTTAGGAATACAGGATGAAGAAAAGAAAAAATTGTTATCTGATTTATTTAGAGGTGCTATGAAGGATTTTTATGATGAAGAAACTGATATTTATTATATTTCATTTAAAGAAGGAAAAGCCCATGATTCGGAAGAAATTTTAGAAGATGTTATCTTAGAATATGATGAAAATTATAATATTATCGGAATCAAATAAATAACTATTCAAAATTGCCCAAAAAATAACATTAACAAATTTATTGAAATATTAATTATAATCTCTAAATTATCTTTAGATTATCTTTAGATTAAATTTTTTTCTTATTTTAGGCGGTTTTTAGTTTTAAAGGTTATTTATTTTTTTTTTAGAATATTATAAATAGTAATTAGAAGGATAATTTATTTATAAAAAAATGGAAAAAGAAATATTAGCAAAAGTTTATCCAAAAGCAAAAGAAATAGCAGATGAATTGAACCTAAAACTATGGGACATAAAATATTTTAGAAGAAATAAAGCAAAGGTTTTATTAATAACTATTTCAAGAGAAGGAGGAACCTCTATTAAGGATTGCGAAATGTTTAGCAAAAAAATAGAAAAATTCTTAGATGAAAATGATATAATAAATGAAAGATACTACTTAGAAGTACAATCCAAAGGTATTAAAATTTAGAAACTAATAATTTAATTTAGAAATTATTAATTTAAAGGGTTTTAAGGGGGAAAATGAGATGCAAACAACTGCTTTGTTAAGTGCAATAAGACAATTAGCATATGAAAAAGGAATTCCTCAGGAAAAATTAATCGAAATCCTTAAAGAAGCTATCTCTAATTCTTATAAAAAAAAATATAAGACAACCCCAGAAGTCCAAATCCAACTTTCTAAAGATAATATAAAAATATTAATCCAAAAAGAGGTAGTAAAAGATCCTGAAAATAATCCTTTAAAAATTCCTATTAAAAAAGCTCTGAAAATAAATAAGGGAGTAAAGGAAGGAGAAAAAATATTTGTAGAAATAGATGAAGATGATTTTGGTAGAACTGAAGCACTTATAGCTAGACAACTACTGATACAAAAAATTAGAGAATTAGAAACTAAATTATCCTTAGATGAACTACAAGCTCATCTAAAAGATTTACTTCAAGGAACTATAAGAAAAAGAGATGAAAAAGGATTTGTATTAGTAGAATTTGAAAAATCTATCGGGATTTTACCTCCTAATCTACAAACTAAAGGTGAGGGATATTTCGTAGGTAAAAAAATGAAATTCTTAGTCCTAAATATTAGTACTGAAAAGGGAACGGTTTTAGGGATATTAAGTAGAAAAAGCCCACTACTTGTAAGAAGATTATTGGAAAAAGAATATAATGAGATAGCTGAAGGGAATATAGAGATATTAGATATATCTCGACAAGCAGGTTATAAAACTAAAGTTTTGCTTAAATCTAAAATCCCTTCTTTAGATCCTATCTCTACTATTTTAGGACCTAAAAATTATAGAATTCAACCTATTATTAATGAATTAAATGGTGAAAGAATTGATATAATTGTGTATTCAGATGACCCTAAAACTTTAATTATTCGTTCTTTAGGTAATGTAAGAATCTTAAATATAGAATTAGATACTACAAATAAGATAGCAAAAATTGTAGTACCTGATGAACAATTATCTCAAACTATTGGTAAGGAGGGGGCTAATGCTAAGTTAGCTGCTTCTATTACTAAATGGAAAATAGATATTAAACCTGAGAGCTACTTAAGAAAGAAAACCCAAGAAGAACAAAAAAGCATCTTTGAAGCAACTACTACTGAAGAAGAGGAAAATATCAATATTAAAGACGTCGATTGGAAATTAATTGGAAATTTAAATAAAAATAATTAAAATAGAATAATTGAATTAATTTTTAGTAAGGAGGAACAATTATGTGGGAAACATTTACTGAAAGAGCTAAAAAAGTTATAATATATGCACAAGATGAGGCAAGAAGTTTAGGATCTACTCATGTAGGTACTGAACATTTGCTATTAGGAATAGTAGTAGAAGGTGAAAGTATTGCTGCTAAGGTATTACAAAAATATCAGATAACTTATCAAAGGATAAGAAAAGAGGTGGAGAATTTTTTAGGTAAGTCAGCAACTCCAGTTTCAAGAGCAGTAGAATTAGAATTTTCACCAAGAGCTAAAAAGGCTATAGAAAACGCTTTTGATGAAGCTAGGTCTATGAATCATAATTATATTGGTCCTGAACATATTCTATTAGGTGTTCTAAATGAAACTGGGGGAGTAGGTTATAGAATATTACAAAAATTAGGTATTAATATAAACTCTTTAAAAGAAGAAATAGTTAGGATAATGGGATTTGATTTTGTAAGAAAACAAAAAGAGCATGAAATAAAAACCCCAACCTTAGATATGTACGGTAGGGATTTAACTAAATTAGCTAAGGAGGGAAAATTAGATCCTGTTATAGGTAGAACTAAGGAAATACAGAGAGTTATTCAAATTTTATCAAGAAGAACTAAGAATAACCCTGTTTTAATAGGTGAGCCTGGGGTAGGTAAAACTGCAATTGTGGAAGGATTGGCTCAGAAAATAGTAAAAAACGAAGTCCCTGATCTATTAAAAGGTAAAAGGGTAGTAGCTATGGATCTACCTGGGTTAGTTGCAGGTACTAAATACCGAGGGGAATTTGAGGAACGAATGAAAAGAGTTATGGAAGAAATAAAGGAAGCTGCAGGTAGTATTATTTTATTTATAGATGAATTACATACAATAATAGGGGCGGGGGCAGCAGAAGGTGCTATTGATGCTTCTAATATCCTTAAGCCTGCTTTAGCTAGGGGAGAAATCCAAACCATAGGAGCTACTACTATTAATGAATACCGAAAATATGTAGAAAAAGATGCGGCTTTAGAAAGAAGGTTCCAAGCAGTTATTGTTGAAGAACCTTCTATTGAGGAGACTATAGAAATTCTTAAAGGATTAAGAGATAGATATGAAGCTCACCATAAAGTTAAGATATCAGACCAAGCAATAGAAGCTGCTGCTAAGTTATCCTATAGGTACATTAGCGATAGGTATTTACCTGATAAAGCTATTGATTTAATAGATGAAGCTGCTGCTAAATTAAGATTGAAATTATATCAACCTCCTCAAGAATTAATTGAAATAGAAAATAGATTAAAAGAAATTCAAAGAGAAAAGGAATATTATTCGCATTCTGAAGATTTTGAACAAGCAAGAAAATTAAAAAAAGAAGAAGAGAAATTAAAAGCTCAAAAAGAAGAAATAGAATTAAATTGGAGAATGAAATTAGCTAACCCTGATAATGAAGAAACTATTGTAAAAGAAGAGGATATAGCAGAAATTGTGTCTTCTTGGACAGGAATCCCAGTAACGCGATTAACTCAAAGTGAAAGCGAAAAATTAATAAAAATGGAAGAATATCTAAAAGAAAGAGTTGTTGGACAGGATGAGGTATTAAATAGGATTGCAAAAAGTGTTAGAAGAGCAAGAGCAGGAATTAAGGATCCCAAAAGACCTGTTGGGGTTTTTATGTTTTTAGGACCTACTGGGGTAGGGAAGACTGAGACTGCTAGAGCTTTAGCTGAGTTTTTATTCGGTACTGAAGATGCTCTTATAAGAATAGATATGTCAGAATATATGGAAAAATTTGCGGTAACCAGGTTAATAGGTGCGCCTCCAGGGTATGTAGGATATGAAGAAGGAGGACAATTGACTGAAAAAGTTAGAAGAAGACCATTCAGTGTTGTTTTATTTGATGAAATAGAAAAAGCTCATCCTGATGTTTTTAATATTTTACTACAATTATTTGAAGATGGTAGATTAACAGATAGTCAAGGTAGAACAGTTGATTTTAAAAATACTATTATTATAATGACCTCTAATGTAGGAACTCATGAAACTATTGCTACTAGGGAATTAGGATTAAGAGCAGAAAAGAAAGAGGAAGATCCTGAAAAAGTTTATCAAAAAATGAAAAATAGAGTGATGGAAGAGGTTAAAAAACTCTTTAGACCAGAATTACTTAATAGAATAGATGATATTTTAGTATTTAGAATGCTTTCTTTTGAAGACTTAAAAAATATTGTTAATATTTTATTAAAGCCATTATTAAAGGAATTAAAAGATAGAAATATAGAATTAGAAATAGATGATAAAGTAAGGGAATTAATTGTAAGGAATGGATATAATCCTTCATATGGGGCAAGACCTTTAAGAAGAAGTATAATATCTTTACTTGAGGAACCATTAGCAGAAGAAATGATAAAAAATAATGTATTTGATAATGCTTATATACGTGTTACTGTTAAAGATGATAAAGTGGTTTTTGATATAACTAAAAAAGAACCTGTTAAAGTTAATGTTATTGAGGAAAAAAATGATCAAT
>JAPYWL010000085.1 GCA_028276365.1 Deltaproteobacteria bacterium
TACTCCTTAAATCTATTTTTACAATTCCTTCTTTAGTATTCAGTAAAATAATATTATTAACAACTGTATAATAAATAACATCTAAAGGAGCTAAACTTATTCTAAAACCATCATTTAATTTTAATTTCATATTTTCATCTATTTCATAAATATACAAATAAAGATTTTCTGAATTGGAATTATAAAAAATCAAATAAAGTTTATTATCATCTATAAAATTATCCGAAAATAAGAAATTAGTATAATCTTGTCCTATAGCTATCCCATAATTTAATGATTTATTTAAAATTAAAAGATTTTGTCTTATAGTACCTAAATTATAATGATTAACTCTTTCTATAAAACTTAAATAATTACCGTTTATTTTTATATTATAAAACTCAGATAATTCTGTTCTATTGCTTTCTCCTCTTATATTTATTTCCTTTATCTTATTAAATTTATCATCCATTTTATTAATAATTAACTTTCCATTATTTTGAATAAATAAAAAAATAGAATTATCATTATCTATCTTTATAGTACTATAATCTACTGGAAATTCAGTATAAAATTTAATTTTAAACTTACCTTGATCTATAGAATTTTTTAATATGTATAATCCATTATTCCCATCATCATTAATTTTAAGTAAATTTAGAAATAAATTATTATAACTATCAGTAATAAAAGAGGAAATAAAAAGTTCATCATTATCTTTCTTAAAATTATAAATCCTTGCTTTTTTTAAATTATTATCCATAATTAAAAAATTATTACCTAAATTCAAAAAAATATAAAAATTTTTGTCCTTTGAAAAAACTAAAATAGAAAGCATAATAAATAAAAAAGATATAAAGAAAAACTTAAAAATAAATTTACTCACTTTATAACACCTCTTTTTAAGAATTATTAATTAAAAAACTAGATCTCGCCTCCCTTAATTCTGATTTTAAAGAATTATAATATAATTTATCTATTTTTAAGTTTTAGAATACGTTGAATTTCTCGTTGTTCTTCTTTCTTTTTAATAGCTTGGCGTTTATCATACTGAGTTTTACCCCTAACTAAAGCTATTTCCACTTTTATCCACCTATTTTTAGCATAAATTCTTAAAGGTATTAAAGTTAATCCCTTCTCCTTAACCTTCCCTATTAATCTCTTTATTTCACTTTTTTTAAGCAATAATTTTCTCTCCCTTAAAGGATTAAATTTTTCAAAAAATGAATTGGGATTAATAGGAGTTATATTCATATTAACAATAAAAACCTCTGAACCCTTTATTTTACAATAAGCATCAACTAAAGATACTCTCGAATTTCTAATAGCTTTAACCTCAGAACCCAATAAAGAGATCCCCGCTTCATAAGTCTCTAAAATCTCATAATCATAATAAGCTTTCTTATTTACAGCATATACCTTCATAAACTATATACCTAATTAATAGTATCGTCAGGTAAGTTAATAATCTCAGGTTTAATAACAAATATTATTTCAGAGTTTACTTTCTGATTAGATTTATATTGGAATAATTTCCCAATAACAGGGATATCACCCAAAAATGGTACTTTAATAAAACTTCTTCTTTCTTCATCATTAATAAGCCCTCCAATAACAATAATAGATCCACTTTTAACAACTACCTCAGTTTGTACTTCTCTTGTACCTATTAATGGGATTTGAGATCCCCCAGGCCCAGGTAGCATCTGTTTTAAAGTACTAACTTGGGGATGAACTATTAAATTAATATAACCATCCTTAGTAACAAATGGCTGAAACTCTAATTTAGTACCAACATCCTCAAACTGAACATTAAAATTAGAAGTAGTACTACCAGCAGCAACAGCAGTCTGTATATTCTGAATATAAGGTATTTTATCTCCAATCAAAATGGCTGCTTTCTTTCCATCAGAAGTTAAAACCTTAGGATTGGCTAACACCTTAGAAGCTCCTTCTTTTTGTAAAAAACTTATAGTAACTGCCAAATTCATAGAGGTTCTAACCGGAAAATTAACTCTACCAGTTTCTACAAAAGTTTGCCCAGTCCCTACCCCCCCAGTCCCTACTCCCCCAGTACCAACACCTCCACTAGTCCCCCCGCCACCACCAGTACCACTAACATTAGGTATAGCCTCAGTTAAAACCGTAAAAACACTACCAGTAGTCTCATTATAGCTTATTCCTAAAGCTTTTGCTTTATCTCTATTTATTTCTAAAACCTCTACACTTATTAAAACTTGTGGCAATTTTTTATCTATTACATCGTTAATAACAGCTTCTATATTACTAAAAGCGAATTTGGGAGCAGTTATAACTAAACTATTAGTCCTTTCATCTGGTATTATCTTAACTTGAGAAGCTATAAAAGCATCTTCAAAAGTATAAAGCGAATTTTTAAGTAAATCCACAATATCTTTAGCCTTTGCATTACTTAATTTAAAAGTTTTTGTAATTAATTCACTATCTTTTCTATCTAATAACTTGATTAATCTTATGTAATAAGGTATTTTTTCCTCTAACCCCATTAAAATAATAGAATTAGAAAAACTATCACTATAAATATTAACATAATTATCCTTAGAATAAATTATCTTCTTAACATAATCAGCAGGTACATAAAATAACTTTAAAATTACTTCAGTTTTAGGTTTGTATTTTACAGCTTTATCACTATTAGTTATAACAAAAGTTCTATCATTTAATTTAACCTTTTCTAAATTATAAACATTAAGAATATAATTCAGTGCCTGTTCAACATAATAATCACTTAAATTTACGCTCACCTTAAAATCATTGTCAATATCTAATATAAAATTTCCATCCATCTTAGAAGTAATAAAATAAATTAACTCTTTTAAACTAACATCTTTTAAATTTAAAGTTATTTTAGAATCCTTTGAAATTTTAGAATCATTCTTTACTTGACTAAAAGAATAATTATTAAAAACAAAGAAAATAAGCAAAGTAATAAATAAAATGGTAATAAAAAGTAAATTATAAATTTGTTTTTTATTTTTTTTCACTTTTATCCACCTCTAATTTATAAATTTAAACTAAATAATCCAAAATAATTTATAATGTTCCTGTAGTAGGGAAAAATTTAAGGATATCTTTACCAAAATATAAGAAAATACTACCAGTAGGTCCATTTCTCTGCTTTGCTATTATAACTTCAGTTATATTAGCTTTTTTAGTATCTTTGTTATAATAATCCTCTCTATATAAAAACATAACTAAATCAGCTTCTTGTTCTATAGCCCCAGATTCTCGTAAATCAGATAACATAGGCCTTTTATCATTACGTTTCTCAACTTCTCGGGATAACTGAGATAAAGCAATTACAGGCACATTTAGCTCCTTAGCTAAAGCCTTTAAAGATCTTGAAATCTGAGATAATTCTTGTACCCGAGAATCATACTCACTATCTCCTTTTATTAATTGTAAATAATCAATAATAATAGCACCTAATATCTTCTTCTCTATTTTTAATTTTCTAGCTTTAGATCTAATATCGATAGTAGTTATATTAGGAGTATCATCTATAAATAAGGGCTGTTCACTTAAAAATGAAATAGTTTCAGCTAACCTATCCATATCATTAATACTAAGTACCCCTGATCTTATCTTAGCTAATGGAATATTAGATTCTAAACTTAATATTCTTTGAGCAATCTGTTCTTTTGACATTTCTATAGAAAATATCAATACTGGTAGCTTATATTTAGTAGCAATGTTATGAGCAATGTTTAAAGCAAAAGCAGTTTTCCCCATACTAGGTCTAGCAGCAATAATAACAAAATCCCCAGCTTGTAACCCAGATGTCATTTTATCTAAATCTTCAAAGCCTGTAGGAATCCCTATATACTGTCTGTTCTCTGAAGTTAAAACCTCTAATTGCTCTAAAACCGTAGCCAATACATCAGATATACTTTCATAATCCTTGCTACTCTTCTTAGTAGATAAATCTATTATTTTTCTCTGAGCTCTATCTAATACGTAGTTTATATCCTCCTGTTCATTTAAACTATCTTGAATGGTTTCTAAAGATATCTTAATTATCTTAGCCCTTATACTTTTAGATTTTATTATTTCAATATAATTATAATAAGAATCTAGTAAAGACATAGGTTCAAGTAAAGTAGCTAAATAAGAGATCCCACCTTCATACTCTAACTCACTTTCTAAATTTAACTTTTTAATTTCGTTAGCAACAGTCACTATATCAATATTTAGATTTTGCTCATAAAGAGATAAAATAGCTTTAAAGATAGCTCTATGAGCAGGCCAATAGAAATCTTCTACTTCTATCCTATCTACTACCGTAGATACTATATTTGGATTTAATAAAATAGAAGATAATAAAGCCTTTTCTGCTTCATAATCATTAGGTA
>JAPYWL010000086.1 GCA_028276365.1 Deltaproteobacteria bacterium
GTAGCAGTCATAAGTAGGAATTTTCCTCCAAGCGAAACAATATCTTTTATCATTTTAACTATAACAGCACAAGCTTGAGGATCATAGGCTTGAACTTCATCTATTATAAGTTTTGAATATCCCAAAGTGGAATAAATTCTTTCATAGCTCGGATACTTTAAAGCGGTTGGGAAAATCTGATCCCCTGTAGATATAATAACAGGTAAGGAAAAATGCCTTGAGATCTCTAAAATTTTTAATATTTCACCTTCTTTATCTGTATCTTTTGAATTATTAAAAATGTCTATAAGATATAGGTCTGCATCAGAATGTAAAAGCCCAACATTGCCATTTATAAAAGGATCTTCTTCATTATTAAAATTATTACAATTGTCAAGATTATTAAAATAACAATAAGCTCTTTTAAATATCTGATTAGTGGCAACTCTTAAGGGTAAAGTATAAAAAAATTTAGAATCATTAGCATATAAAAAAGCAAACTCAGTTTTTCCTATTCCTGTAGGTGCTATTAAAATAATATTCTTATCTCTTAAATTATATTCATTAACAATATTTTGCCAAAAAGTATCACCAAATTTTTGTTTTAAAGTATCTTCTATTTTTATTTGAGAATTTATTTTTTCTATATCAAAAAAATGATTTTTTGTTTTATAATCTTCTATTTCACAAAATGAGGAGAAGTGATCTATTCTAATTAGAAAACCTAAAAGATAAACCCATAAGTTTAGGTCTATTTTTTGTAGTTTGGTTTTTAATCTTTCAGGAAGGAAATACAGGGAGTAGGGGGGTATTATACCTGCACTTACTAAATTCACTTTTGCTTTTATATGTTTTGCTAAATCTATGTCAAAACTTATTAAATCTTCTGCTTTTTCATTATCTACTACAAAATTTTTAAAATGATTTTTTAATATATCTGCTAATATTTCTCCATTTTGTTTATTATTTGATTTTTCAAGTAAAATATTACAAACCTTAATTAAATCATCATTAAGATGTAATAGATATTCTTTTTCATCTTTTCTCCAATGATGAAAAGCAACCGAAGAAATAAAAATCGAATAATAAATTTCATCATTATTACATATTTCTTTAACTTTTTGTTTATTAATGAAGAATAATGAGAGGATATTATGTCTTATTTTAGGGAAACTATTTGTATTACTAAAATTTGTATTTTTAAGAAATTCTTCAAAGGATTTATTTTTTAATACTTCTATTTGAAAATGAGGAGAAACTTTACCTAAATCATGAAAAAAACAAGCATATTTAAGTAATTTTTCTAAAAAATCTTGATTTTTAATTAAAAAATGGTCCTTATTATTATTCCTTAAATTTTGATTAATATTACTAATTAATTTTTCAGTATTATCAATTAAATTTTTGGTATGGTCTCTTAAGGTTATTTTTTTTCCATTTATTTCTGATTTAGCTAATATTTCTATAGTTTCATTTGGATCTTGATTTGTATTTATCATATTCTCACCTTTAAAGATTATTTAATTTTAATAAATTAATTATTTTTTTTAGATCATTTTGGTAAGAAATAATGGAATATTTTCATCAAATATAAATTCGAAAGGTTTTCCAAAGTGAAGCGGAAAAGAACCACCTTCAAAAAGCTTAACAGGTACATACCTAAAATTCCTAATACCTTCTATTATCTCATAAAAAGAAGTAATTAAATGATAGCTTCCTTGAATTTTATCATAGAAATCTTTATAATTATCAGGATAAAAATTAGTGTCTATGAATTCTTCTCCTTGATTTGGATCTATTAACCACGTAAAATTATAATTGGTTAGTTGTCCATATAGTTTTTCTTTTTTAGGATCTATTTCAATTATTTTTATTTCCTCAAATATTAATAGATCTTCAGCTCTACCAAGATGAAGAGGATATATTCTTTTAACAGGATTTTCAAAAGCTTCTTTTATTTTATTAAGAAAATTTTCATCAGTATGTTTTATATAAATTAGTAATCTAACATTTTCTAAGACATCTATTTTAATAGGTAATTGTCCTCCTGGATGTTCTATTAATTGATTAATAGATCTACTTTTAGTATCTCCAAATCTACTTTTATGTGATTCTTTGCTTAAATTTCTAAACCATATATACTCTTTATTTAGGAAATCATATTTTCCGTAAATACTAAGAGATAAACCATTCTTTAATTGTTTGAAATCTTCATTTTCTTGATTATCTATTCCTAAGACGTTACATATTAATCCTATGATAGTAGAGAAAGGGGGAATTGGGTAAGTATGTCGTCTTAAAAATGTAAAAGGTACTCTATAGTGTGCAGATGGCTGAAATATTTTTAATCTTAAAAGTTTTATTTTATCCATATTTTACTTAATTTTTTAATTATTATTTTTTATGTATTTGTTTTTTTTATGTATTAGAATTTTGGGTATTTTCTTGTAATCCTAATTTTTCAAGGAATTTTTCCCAATCTATTATTTTATTATTAATTTCTTTTTCTTCTTTACAATCTAATTTTACTCTTTCTGTTTGTATAATACAAATATTTTCACCAATCCAGGAGTTATTTTTAATACAATCAAGTATGCCTTTTACTATGTAGTAGTTTTTTTGTTTTGGATCTTCTTCTAAGGTTATGTAAGGATGGAATATAGGAGATGGGATTTTAACAGCTGATGCTACTATAAATAACGGAATTATGGTATTACATTCTCCAGAGGATTGAGAATATAACCCATTTTTTATTGCTTCTAAAATATCTTTTATCCTTCTCTTTTTTTCTTGTTCTTCTAATTTAAAAATGATTTTATAAGTATTTTTTCCTATTTCTTTTGTGGATACTTTGCCTTTTGAGTTTTTTATGGAAATTTCTTTTTTAAATGAAGGTATTTCTATTTTTATTTTATCTTGATTTTCTTCAACTTTTCCTTCAATTATCCATTCATCTTTTCCTAATCTTTGTGAATCAATAGTAAAGCTAACTTTGTAAAGAGATAAATGTTCTTCTTTATTGAAAGGATTAGGATTAGCAGATAATCCTTGATTTTTAGCTCTATTAACTAAATCGTGGTTAGAGTAGAAAACAATATCACCATTCCAATTAAATAATGAAACTGCTTTAGTTATGCCAACTGGTGCTTTTCTTATAATTGAAGATGCTTTTTCTATTGTATACATATAACCAAATGCATCAAGTTCTTCAGATGTTAAAATATCATCTTTAGTTATATCAAACTGTAAAACTTCTCCTTGGGGGGTAATACTTGCTTCTTTCCAGTTATAAGCTCTTTTTAATGTTGAAAATAAGTAATGTCTTATAGCGTTTTTGCTTATGAAGCTATGAGTTTTCCCATTTATCTCAAGTTTTTTAATAGAAAGTATATTACCTCCTATTTTTTCATCTCTATTTAAAGCAGAACCTTCAAAAATAATTGTTATTGTTATATCCTTGATTTCTTTATTATTCTGATTGTTATTTATCATTTTTTATTACCTTCTTTATTTAATTATTATTTTTTATTGTTATTTTTTGTTATTATTTTTTTTGTTATTATAAGTATTCATTGCTATCTTGGTTATTCTCGTTATCTTGATTATCTTGGGGATTATCTTGGTGTTTATCTTGGGTTTTTTTAGTATTACTTAAGATAGGGGTATTACTTAAGATAGGGGCAAGAAAGGAGAATATTAAAGTTTTAAAATATTTATCATTTTCAGGTTTAAAAGCACTTACTAATTTATCTGGAAATTTCTCTTGATTAGAATAAAAACACCTTAAAAGCATATAATATACATTATCTTTATTATTAAGTCTAACTTGCTCTAATAGTTTATAGGCAATATTATTAATAGCTTCGGAAACTCCGCTACTTACTTTACTTCCTTCTAATTTTAAACTTTCAACTAATTTATCTATGTTTTCTTTATAATAGTTTTTAAAGTTAGTTTCTCCCATATTTCCCTCCCTGTTAATTAATTTATTTAGAATTTTAGCATAAAGAATAGGTAGTTTAGAGGCAATTTTTTTAAGATGTTCTAAATTTTGGTATTTTTTAATGTATTGCTTTATTGGATTATTTTCATTAATATTTTCTTTATTTATGGGTTTGATAATAGCTTTTAAAGTAAAGTATGTAGCTTTTTCAAGTTCTGAAAATTTACCAGCTAATATTAAATCAAATATTTTTTCTTCATTAATATCATTTATTAAGTTAGCTATTTCGTAATCAAGTAGAATTTTTGTAATATTTGTAGGTAATTCAAAATAGTCTATATTATTTTGTTTTTTTATTATTAATTCTATATTCATCATAGTCCAGGAGCTTAGTAAAGTTCTTCTTTT
>JAPYWL010000019.1 GCA_028276365.1 Deltaproteobacteria bacterium
AAAAAGGGGCTGTAGCTCAGTGGGAGAGCGTCTGCTTGGCGTGCAGAAGGTCGGGGGTTCAAGTCCCCTCAGCTCCAATCCTATCCCAATTTAAATAATTAAAATGAATACAAAGAATATAAAAAAATTTCAAAATATAAAAAAAATCCTTAAAACCCTTTTAATTTTTACTATCCTTTTTAATATCCTAATTAACTTCTCCTTTTCAATAAATCATAATAACTTAATAAATCATAATAACCTAAAAATTAATTCAATTAAATTTAACTTAGAAAATATTAATATAGAAAATAATCAAATAACTAATTTTCAACCTTCTATTATTTTTAAATTAAAAAACAACACCCCTAATTTCTCTAATTTTAATTATCCTAACTATAATAGCTTTTTAATATCTAATCAAAATCTTTTAAATAAAATATTATCATATAAATACGAAAACACATTTATAAATAATTATCAAATAAATTTATTCCCTATATTTTATAAAAATATGAACAATCTTGATACTGGATTTTATATTTTAAAACCATCAATAAATCCATTTAATAACTCAACAACATTATTAAATCCATATTTAGAATTTAATTACAATAAATCAATTAACTATTTAACAAACATACAAACTAATAATTTTATACAAAATAATAATATTTTAAATAATTATAATCTTAATTATTTTATAAGTTTTAAAGAAGTTTCAATAAAACTAAATAAAAAAAATACTATTAATACGACTTTAACTATAAGTACAAGTATTAATCTAAATAATATAGAAAATCTAAATAATCAAAACAATAATCTAATAAATAATTCCAATATAAGATTAACAATTAAATTTTAATCCCAAAAAATCTATAAAAGAAAAATCAGAAAATCATAATCAAAACTATATCTAAAAAATGGATTTTAAAAAATTGTCATTAGCTTTAGTTATTTCATCCTTAATAGAATTTTTTATATTATTTTTAATATTTTACTTTGATTATAATATCTATAAGCTTTATAAAGAAGGAAGAAAATTAACTTTACGAAATTTAAATTACTACATATCAAAGCAAAATCCTAAAATAGTTATACTAAATCTAAGGGATTACATAAATTACAAAGGAAAATTAAATAAAAATTTACTAAACAAAATAGTACCGGTCCTAAAGGAATGGATACTAACAAAAGATGCCTATTTTTTAGCTAATTCTATAATAGATAAAGACAATAGAGCTCAACACTTAAGATTATCTAAATTAAGTCAAGATCCATATATAAGATACATTGCTAATACTTATTATTATGTTTTAGTATCTAAAGAATTTTCAGAAGCATTAGGTAGTAGCTATCAAGATTTAAAAAACAAAATCCCTCAATCCTATAAATGGATAATAGAAATAATAGAAAAACCAATTCTAAACGCTGCCAAAACATACTTAATTAATAAATTAAAAGAAACAGCAATAAATTCTCAAGATGATATATCAAAAAGTTTATCATTATCAGTATTAATATCTGTTTTTAAATATTATGATGAAAACTTTTATATTAATTTTTTAAATACCAATACTCCTGTACTCTTTGTAATATCCACTATAGGATTATCTCAAACAGGAGAATATCTAAATACTAAGCAAGAATACTTAAAAAATTTTGAAAAATATATATATTTTATCAATAACAAAGAGGATTTATATAAATACTATAGCATTTTTTTAATTTTAGTTTTTACAGATAAAAATAAAGCTATAAATTTATATAAAAATTACTTAGATTTTGATATTTTAAAAGAACCAAAAGATATAACTATTTCATTAGTAATGCTAAATTATCTTTATTCTTTAAAATAGTATATTTCTTAAATAGTAATTTATATTAAATTTTATTCAATCCAGTTAATATTTTTTTGTTTAGCAGTTTGCTTAGCTATAGGATAACCAGCATCAGCGTGCCTAATAACACCAATACCTGGATCATTAGTTAAAACCCTTTCTAATTTTTCATAAGTTAATTTTTTTCCATCAGCAACTATTACAACCCCTGCGTGAATAGAATTCCCAATCCCTACTCCTCCACCATGATGAACAGATACCCAAGATGCTCCAGATGCAGTATTAAGTAAAGCATTTAATATAGGCCAATCAGCTATAGCATCTGAACCATCTAACATTCCTTCAGTTTCCCTATAAGGAGAAGCAACAGAACCTGTATCCAAATGATCTCTACCTATTACAATAGGAGCTTTAAGAACACCTTTTTCCACTAAATAATTAAAATATAATCCAGCTTTATCTCTTTCTTGATATCCTAACCAAGAAATTCTAGCAGGTAATCCCTGGAATTTTATATAACTTTGAGCTTTATTTATCCAGTTAACTAATTTAGGGTTATCAGAAAATAGCTTTAATATAGCATTATCAGTTTCATAAATATCTTTAGGATCACCTGAAAGAGCAACCCATCTAAAAGGTCCTTTACCTTCAGAAAATAGATCCCTAATATACAGTTTAACAAACCCTTCAAATTCAAAAGCATCTTTATATCCTGCTTTATAAGCTTGCCCCCTTATGTTATTACCATAATCAAAAACAATAGCTCCTTTTCTCTTAAATTCTACCATTGCTTGACAATGTTTTACTATTGTTTCAAAGCTTCTCTTAATATATTCTTGGGGATTTTCTTTTCTTAATTTCAAAGCTTGTTCAAAATCCATTTCAGGAACATAACCATTAAGTTCATCATGTGCTGAAGTTTGATCTGTAACAACATCCGGAATAATATCATTTTTAAGCATATAAGTATATAAGGTAGCAGCATTAACAGGTACCGCAATAGAAATAGCTTTACCTTCTTTCTTATACTCTAAGGCTGTTTTAATAGCTTGATCCATATCGTCTATTACCATATCCAAATATCCTGTTTCTATTCTTCTTTGTATTCTCTTTTTATCCACTTCAGCTATTAAAGCTACTCCTTCATTAAATTTAATAGCTAAGGGTTGAGCTCCTCCCATTCCTCCTAACCCAGCAGTTAAAACTAATTTATGCTTTAAATTAGAATTAAAATGTTTTTCAGCTAAAGTAGCAAAAGTTTCATAAGTACCTTGAATAATCCCCTGAGTACCTATATATATCCAGCTACCAGCAGTCATTTGCCCATACATTATTAATCCTTTAGCTTCCAATTCTCTAAAATATTCCCAAGTAGCCCACTTAGGTACTAACATTGAATTAACTATTAAAACCCTTGGAGATAATTCAAAAGTTTTAAATACAGCAACAGGCTTGCCCGATTGTATTAATAAAGTTTCATCATTTTTAAGTTTAGTGAGAGCTTGTATTATTTTATAATAAGCGTCCCAATTCCTAGCTGCTTTTCCATTACCACCATATACTATTAACTCACTTGGATTCTCCGCTACTTCATTATCTAAGTTATTCATAAGCATTCTCATAGCAGCTTCCTGTGGCCAATCTAAACACGTTAGCTTATTACCTCTTGGAGCTTTTATAACTACTTTCATTCATTTTCACCTCCACATCACTCTTCAGCCCCTTTCTATTTCTTAATATTGTACCTTAACATTATTTTATTCTACAAAGGAAATTTTTTTCTTTTTTCTAATTTATAATTATGAAACTTTTAATAAATAAATTAAATAAATACAAATAGCGGAGGTAAAAAAATGGAAAATCAAATAGAAAACCAAAATAATAACCAAAATAAAGGAACCTCTATAGTTGAACATTTTTCTAATATCTTAAATTATTTAGTAAATTCATATAATGCTTTAAACAAAGAACAAGATGAATCTAAAAAAAATGAAATCATCAATAAACTAAATGAATTAAAAGAATATATACAAACTGATATAGAACAAATAAATGATATGCTAAATAGCTCATTAGAAAAAAAAGAAGAAGATCTAAATAATCCTAATTTATCCCAAGATGTAAGAGATTTCTTGATATCAATGCATGATGCTATGATTGATATCCATAATCATTTCCTAAGTATAGCAGAATCCTTTATTGAATTTATAGATACCTTAAATCCAGAAATTCTAAATAACATAAAAGATTCAATAAATAACGGTGTAATAAAGTTAGATGAATTCAATGAAATAAATAAACAACTAAAAGAACTATTAGAAAAACAAGAATTTAATGCTTAAAAATAAAATTTAATTAAATTTTTTATTTAATTTTAGCTAAAAATGAAAAAATTACCGATAGGAATAAGTGATTTTAAAGAATTAATTAATGGAAATTACATATATGTAGATAAAACAGAGTATATATATAAGTTAATAAATAGTGGAAAATATTATTTTTTAAGTCGTCCTAGACGCTTTGGTAAATCTTTGTTAATCTCTACTATTAGATATCTTTTTGAAGGTCAAAAAGAATTATTTAAAAACTTATATATCCAAGATAAATGGAATTGGGAAGAAATTTATCCAGTAATAAGAATAGATTTTGCCAAAACCCAAGTAAAAAATGAAGAAGAATTACAAATGGAGTTAAAAGCTACAATAATAGAAACCGGAAGAAAATATGATTATGAATATAATCAAGAATATACAATAAATAGGAATTTAGAAAAATTAATAGAGAGGGTAAATGAGTTAAGTAAGAAGCAGGCGGTAATATTAATAGATGAATATGATAAGCCAATATTGGATAATATAGAGAAGAAGGAAGAAGTAGAAAGGATAAGAGAAGTATTAAAGGGATTTTATACAACATTAAAAGGATTAGATGAATATATCAAATTTGTCTTAATAACAGGGGTAAGTAAATTTTCTAAAGTATCTTTATTTAGTGGGTTAAATCAGTTAGAAGATATCTCATTAAATAAAGATTTTGGTAATATCTGTGGTTATACTCAACAAGAACTAGAATTCTATTTTAAAGAATATTTACAAGGTCTAAATTTAGATGAAATTAAAGAATGGTATAATGGATATTACTTTTTACAAGATACACTTTATAATCCTTTTGATATCTTATTATATTTAAAAAATAGGGAATTTAGGAGTTATTGGTATAAAACAGGTACACCAACTTTTCTAATAAAACTAATAAAAAAACAAAAATATGATATAACTAAATTAGATAATATTATACTAAGGGAAAACATCTTAGAAAAATTTGATATAGAGGAAATCAAAATAGAAGCTCTAATGTTTCAAACTGGGTATTTAACAATTAAAGAAGTTTATCAAAAAGAGTATGGTCAAGAATATAAACTCGGCTTCCCTAATAAAGAAGTTAAAATCTCATTTAATGAAAACATCTTAGAATTTACCATAAAAGAAGAGGTAAGATATAAACTGGTAGATGAAATAATAACAATATTAAAAAAAGAAGAGATAAAAAAATTAAAAGAAAAACTGGAAATATTAATAAGTAATATAAGTTATATGTATCTTAAAGAAGAAGCAAGCTATGTATTAGCTGTTTTTGTTTTGTTTTATTCATCAGGCTTAAATGTTATAACAGAAGACAATACATCAAAAGGAAGAATAGATTTAACAATTACAGTTAATAATTCCATAGTTTATATCCTTGAATTTAAAGTAATTCAAAATTCTAAAGAAAAAGGTAATGCTATAAAGCAAATATTGGAAAAAGAATATTATAAAAAATATTTAAATTATGATAAGGTCTATATAGTAGGGATAGAGCTAAATAAAACTAAAAAGCAAATTGTTAATTTTGAATATCAACAAGTTAAATAAAGAAACAAAAAAAATATTTAAAGTATTAAACTCCAAATTTAGTAAATGATGCAAAACATATAGATACAATCGGTACATAGTTTAGCTTACCCATAGGGGAATTGAAAGTATTTAATATTGGCCTAAATTCGTAGTATTTTGTTTTGTTTAGCTTACCCATAGGGGAATTGAAAGTTATTAACTCTTTTTTGTGAATAAGTAGTTAGTCTAAGTTTAGCTTATCCATAAGGGAATTGAAAGTAATTATTTGCTTTTTTATCTATTTCAAATAGTTTTCTGCTTAGCTTACCCTTAATAGAATTGAAAGTAAAGAGATAAGGTAAGTATAGATAAGAAATAAGTGTAGATTACCTCCAGAAAATTCAAAGTTGATATAAAACAAAAAAAATAAAAAACTTACTCTTTCTTTAGCTTACCCACAGAGGATTTGAAAGTTATTTAACTGTTTCTTCATCATAAACAGGAGTAGACCAAAATGAAACATATTTTGGGAAATATTCCCTTATCTTAGTAGTGATATCTCCTGGGCAATATCTTACCTTTTTTCCGTTAATCTCACTAACTGGGATAATTTCTGCTCCCGTACCCGTTAAAAACACCTCATCAGCATTAATTAAATCTTTTATATCTATTATATCTTCTTTTACTTTTATATTTAGTTCCCTACAGATATCAATTACACTTGCTCTGGTAATACCTTCAAGAATCCCCACATAAGGAGGAGGTGTAATAACTACATCATTTTTTACAATAAATATATTATCAGCAGTACATTCAGTTATATACCCTTGAGAATTAAGCATAACCGCTTCTTGACAATTACTATAATTTGCTTCTATTTTTGCTAATATATTATTTAAGTAATTAAGTGATTTAATTCTAGGGGATAATATATCAGCAGAAGGTCTTCTAAAAGATGAGATAATAACTTTTAAACCTTTTTCATAATATTCTTTTGGATAAAGCTGAATTTTATCAACTATAATAACTACCGTAGGTTTTGAACATTTTCTAGGATCTAAACCTAAATCCCCTACTCCCCTACTAACTACTAACCTAATATAAGCATTTTCCCAATTCTCTTCCTCTAAATTGATTCTCACCACCTCTTTAACAATACCTTTTAATTCCTGGTAATCATAAGGTATATTTAAATCAATAACATTAGCAGAATAATACAATCTCTCTAAGTGTTCATTTAATTTAAAAATTTTTTTATTATAAACCCTAATTCCCTCAAAAACACCATCACCATAAAGGAATCCGTGATCCCATACAGATATTTTTGCTTCTTCTTTTGGATATAATTTCCCATCTATAAAAACCTTCATAAAATCTAACTCCTTCCTTTATTTTTAATTAATAAATTTTTAGCTTAAAACCTATTCATTTATACTTACATTTATTTTTCATTTATTTTTACAATATAAATATTATATAAAGCTTTTTAAAAACCTTTATATGAAAAGTAGAAAAATTAGCCTATTTCACATTAACAGTTTTTTATTAAAAATTTATATGAAGGATTTTTTATCTTTTTACCTAATTCTTAATTCTTATATTGGAGTAAATATACATCTTCCTTAGTTTAGCTTAACCCATAGGGGAATTAAAAGAAGGGGGATTGAAAGTTTATAAGTATTTTTGAATTAGATATGGTAAAGATTTAGTAAAATAGGAGATAATAATATCAGCACCAGAGCGTTTAATAGACAGTAATATTTCTAATATTAATTTTTCTTCATCTATAAAGTTTGAAACATTTTTAATCATTGCGTATTCTCCTGAAACATTATAAGCAGCTAAAGGTGTTTTAATTAATTGCTTTGCTTGATATATTATATCTAAGTAAGCTAATGCAGGTTTTACCATTACTATATCAGCACCTTCTTCTATATCCTTTAAGATTCTGTTTATTGCTTGCTTAGGGGATAAAGGGCTTATTTGATAAGAGGATCTATCTCCGAATTTAGGAGCAGAATCAGCTGCCTCTCTAAAAGGAGAATAAAATACTGAATTAAATTTAGCAGAATAAGCCATTATTCCTACATTATAATATCCTAATTTATCTAACAGTTTTCTTATATAAGCTACTTGAAAATCCATATTAGAGCTAGGAGCAACAAAATCTACCCCCGCTTGAGCATAAGCTACTGCAGCCTTACCTAATAATCCTAATGTTAAATCATTATCAACATAATTATTTATATCCACTACTCCACAATGCCCACTATCAGTATACTCACATAAACAAACATCAGCAAATAATAAAATATCATCTTTAAACTCTTTTTTTAATAAATCTATAGATTTAACAACGATACTATCTTGATCATAAGCATATTTTCCAAATTTATCCTTCCTATCTTCTACTCCAAATAATATAAAATTCCTTATCCCTAAGTTTAAACATTCATTAACTTCTTTCAATAAATTATCAATAGATATTCTAAATATTCCTTTCATTGATGAAATCTCTTCATTCTCTCCAAATCTCTTAATAAACAAGGGATAAATAAAATTATTAATATTTAAATTAACTTCAGATACTAATTTTATAATATTTTTATTTTTTCTTAATCTTCTATCCCTTTTAGTTTTATTTAGAGAATTTATGATATCCCTGCTAATTATATTGAAGTCATTCATAATAACCCTTCCCCTTTCTTGAATTATTACTTTAAATTATTCAATTCTAATTTTATTAGTTTTGAATTTTAATAAAATTTAAAGAAGAAACATAGTAATTATAAATAATATCAGTTAAAGCATCTTTAATTAGGTTTTCAGGAAATACTTGTAATAATTCAGAATAATCTTTTAAGATGAAATTTAAATTTTTATCAGAAACTACATTATTAATAATTATATTTAAATACTTAGATTTCAAGTTATCAAGAACATTATTAGAATTTAGGGATTCTAAATTTTGTAAAAAAGATAAAAACAATGTTTGATTTAATAAAAATTTAGGATCATAAGTAGTAGTAAATCTTGGAATAATCCTAATTAATACACTATCAAGGGATTTTAAAAATGAATCAGTAGGATATATAGAATTATTAAATATATTTGAAAAAGCTTTTTGATAAAGATACTCAGAATCTGGATATAATTTAAATAAATCCAAAATTTTAGATTTTATAATGCTTATGTATTTTTGGTAATTAGGATCAGATTTATTTAATTTAGTAGAAATTTTAGTAAGCAAATTTAATTTAAAATAAAATTCATTTGATTTAGGCATATTATTAAAAGTAGATAAAAAAACTCTTAATGAGATTTTATTTAACATATCTAATAAAGCCATTATCTGATTTTTATCACTTGAAAAAGTTATATCAAAAATTGATTGGAATGCAGGTTTATTGATAAAAAAGTTTCTTAAATTAGATAACATGGCTTTAAAATTAGTATCAATTTGATTAGTATTTAAATAGTTAATCATTACAGAAGTTAATAAAAACAAGTATAAATAATCTAAAGAATCTCCATTATTATTTTGACCAGATTTAATAGAATTAACTAAATAAGATGATACAGAATTAATATATAATGTACTTAAATTAGTTGCTATATTTTTTTTCAGTTCTTTTTTATCAAAATCTATATTATTAACTATGTTTTTTATTATATTATCTTGATTGGGCGTTATTATGGAATTATCTAGTAAATCAGGATTTACAGATTTAGATAAATTTAAATTATAAATAAAATTAATCAATTTACTAACTTCTTTTTCATTAGTTTTATAAGACACATTAAAATAGCTACTTAGTAAATCTACAAAAACTCTATAAAAATTAATATCCAAAATTTGTTTATTATTATCATAAAAAGATTTAAAAGAATCTTTTAAAGGTTTAATTAATTCAAAACACTCATTAATAAAAGAATCTACATTTAAATACATATCTTTAGTTAAGTAATTAAGATTAGATAAAACAAAGGATAAAGTTTTAGCTTTAAAGTATAATTCAAAAACTTTATCATAATAATTTGGATCAAGATTTATAGGATTTAAAGTAGGTAATATAGTTTTTATGTTATTTAAAATAAAGGCATTAGCTTCTGAGAAAATTGGTAAATTTGAAGATTTTTGATACTCTGATAATATATTATCGTTATTTTCTTTCATTAAATTCTCTACTTTACTAAGAACATCAGTATAATTATAAGATCCTTTATTAGAAACTAAGAACGCTATATAAGATGAAATAGATACTAAATAATTAAAGTTTTTTAATAATGAAAGACTAAAGAAATTATAAAAAGGTTCTAAAATTTTAGCTAAACCTATCTGGTTGTTTATTAATTTATTATCTTGAATAATATTTTCTAAGTTTTCATTTATAGCCTTATAAAGATTGGAATTATAAAATGAGTAATTATAATTGTTTTTAGCAAATATAAAAGTGCTGTATAAATCAGAAGAATTTAAATAGAAATCCTGTAATGATAAAATAGATAATTCTTCTTTCTTGTTATTCTTTATTTTTTTGTAAATATTTTTAAAAAAACTGCTTACTTTTTTTAAATTTACTTCCATATTTTATATATTAATTTTATTCCTTTTAAATAAGTAAAATATTTGTTAATTTTTAGTAAAAATTTAAAAATCAAAATCAAAATTCCCTTTAAAATAATACAAAATAACAAGAAATTCAATATACCAAAAAATCGTTATCACACTAAAAATTTCTATAATATTAATTAAAAATATCTATTTTAGATTTGGTAATTTTATTTTGCTAATTTTATGAGGATTACTTGGATAAAAAGTATAAAATAATAAAAGGAGAGGATATAAATTTATGAATTATAAAAAAAATTCAAATCATAAAAAATTTAAAAATAAAGAATTTAAAAATAAAAATAAGAAAGGCTTGTTCTTTGGTTTCTTAATAAAAAATATCGTAATATTTTTAGTAATTTTTATTTTAGCTTTTAAATTATTTATTCTTTATAGTCCATTATCAAGTGATAGAAAATATCAAGATTTTTATTTACAAGTAAAACATGTTTTAGACTTATCAATTGATTTTAAACTCAACCTAAGAAATTATAACTTTAATGATATTTCTTTTAGTAAAGAATTTTTAACAAATTTCAGTATTTTATTTAAGCAATATTACATAAGAAATGATAAAATAATATTTATAAATGCTTTTAATACTCCTTGCTACTTTCAAGATAATAACTTTATAATAGAAACAATTGCTGATAAAAACTATATCCCTTTAAAGGTAATGTTAGATATAGACGCTAATTTAGATGATGGGATTCCAAATACTGGAAAGATAAAAAGCAATGTAAATAACTATTATATAGGTTGTCAAATTATCATTAATCTTTATTAATTTTTTATTTTATTAATGAATTTATTATTTTATTAGTAAATTTAATTTATTATATGCAGGAATTAATATTTTTTGTAATATCTAAGAATTTTGGGATAAAAACAAAAGAAAAAACCATAAATCAAGATACTTTTAATCATATTTACTTCATAAAATTAAAAAACAATTACCTATATGGCTTTTTTTTAGAATCTAAAGATTTATTAAATATTTATAAAAACCACAATCCATTAATAATTAAACTTAATAAAATAAATATAATTGATCAACTTAAATTACCATTACTCAAAAAGATTCAAAATAATTTAATAAATATTTTAAAGGAAACTAATCTAAATTTATTAAAAGTCCTAGAATCTTTAATAAAAAAAATAATAAAATTTAATTTAACACTTAAAGTAAAATTAACTAATAAAACACATACTAAAACCAATAAGTACATTGAAGATTTAAAAAAAAAATATAATTTAGAAATCTTTAAAGATGATATAAAAGATAATGAAATAATACTAAAAATAATATTAAAATCAAATACTCAAAAAGATATAAAAAAAGAATTGAAAAAAATTTCAAAAATCTTACAAATTCCTTTAAAATATCTAAAAAATAATCAAATAGATTATGAATTTAATTTAAATGAAAATTACGAAGAACTATATAAAATTTTTTTCATTTTAAAAAATAACAAAAAAACTTTAAAATACAAATATAACCATACAATATTCCCAAACTACAATTTAAATGATTTTTTAAATAACTTTAAAGATATTCTTTCTAAATTAGATAAAAACTTCATAAATGAAACCAATACAAATAAATTACATACCAAAAAAATAATCGTTTTTATTTTTATAAGAAATATAGAACAAATAATAAAAGATAAAAAATATATTATTTTAGAGAATCAAGATATAATATTTTTTATTTCATCCTTTACAGGATTTTTAATCTATGATTATTTTGATTATATTTTAATATTTGATAGTTATACCTTCAAAAAAAATGAATTATTAAACAAGTTATTAAATTTTAATAAAAACATCAACAAAATCTTTCTAAACTATCTTATAATTAAAAATAATAAAGATCATATAAAACTAATTTATGAAAAACTAAATAAAATAAAAGAAAAATTACATTCTTATAATACATTAATAACAGCTATTAAAAATAATTCAAATATAAATAATGAGTTTATTAACATTAATAATAATTTTAACTGGTGGTATTTTACACAACATAATAAATTTTATTATATCTATTGTAGAAATTGTTTAAACAAGCCTTATTGTGAAAATTGCAATTCTATTATAAAAGAAAAAATAAATCTCAAAATAAATAAAAGAATTTTTAATAAATTATACACTAAATTAAAATATAAAAAAATAAATATTGAGCAAATGATAAACAATTTAGTATTAGAATGTAAAAATTGTGGATTAAAATATGATATATTTAATTGTCAATATTGTGATTCTTTTAATTGGAAAATAAAAATATTTGATCCTCAAAAATATATTAATCACATTCAAAATGAACTGAAAATAAAATTAAATAAAATAGATTATCAAAAAATATTTTCATTTTATTACGATATCTATTTAACTAATTTAAGAGAAACATTAAAAAATAACTTTTCAAATATAATTATATTTGATTACTATTTCTTAGAATTTCCGTTTATTATAAAAGAACTAAACATTATTTTTAATTTATTAGAATTAGAAAGGATATTTAATCCTAAATATTTTTGTTCCCTTGAAAATAAAGAATTTTCTTTAATAGAATATATCTCAACTTTAACTACAGATATTTATAATTTTGAAGAACATATGAATAATTTACTTGACTTAGAAGAAAAAATAAGAGAAATAAATACTAACCCATAAATAAACTAAATAATAAATAAATAACTTACTTACGATATTTTCAAGTAAATTAAGAAATTATTGATTAATTCTTTTGATAAAATAAAATTTGGTTTCTAAATAAAAAGAAAAATAAAATAGAAATCAATTGAATAGAAAAACTAAATAAGAGCATATAATCAAACCCTAATTTTTGATAAATCAAACCTAAAAATAAGCTACCAACAAACCAACTTAAGCCAAAAAAAGTATGGAATAATCCAAATCTTTTACCGATATTTTCTTCCTCACTTTTTAAAGATACTATTATTTTAAAAATAGTTTCTAAAGAACCCAAAGCCCATCCCCAAAACAATGAAACAATAATAAATATTAATACATTTTTTATAAAAAATAATAATACAGGATAAAAAACAACCAAAGCTAAAGAAAAAATAATAACAAAAGTAGGATATTTTTTAAAAAAAATGGAACTAATAAATCCACCAACTGCACTACTTACCATCGCTATAGAATATAAAACAACTCCCAAATAATCAAAATCAAAACTTCCTTTAAAATAATACAAAATAATAGGGAAATCAATATATCCAAAAGCTATTATCATACTAAAAATTACCATAATATAATAATGATTTAGCTTAAATCCAATTTTATTTTCTTTAGTATTAAATTTATCCTTTATTTCAATTTCTGTATCTTTTTTATGATCGTTAATATTATTTTTAATTTCATTTTCAGTTATTTTATTAAAGTAGATGTTAGCTAAAAATAGATGTAAAAAAACTAATAAAATAGGTATCCCTAACATAAGAAAAGCTAATTTATAATGATAAATATCTTTAAATTTAAAATAAAAAAAGAAAAAGGATAAAATCAAAGGTCCAATAAAAGCTCCTAATTGATCCATTAAATGATGTATCCCAAATATTTTATTACTTTCTATATTACATTTATTAGAAACAATAAAAAAGACAGAATCCCTAGGTGGAATTCTTAATCCTTTACCAAATCTTTCCAAAAATACTAAAAACCAAACAAAATAATAACTATTAGCAAAATATAATAATGGGACACTAATAAGATTTAAAAAATATCCTAAATATATTATTAAAAATTTTGCTTTCCTAAATTTATCAACAAAATATCCAATAAAATATCTAACAGAATACCCAATGAATTCAGAAAAACCAGCAACTAATCCTAAATAAAAAACAGGGATATTTAATAATAAAAAATATTGTCCTAAAATAGATCTACTACCTTCATAAATAAAATCCGCTAAAAAACTAACTATACTTAAATTTATTACTACTAACCACCCATACTTCCTTAAATTAAAATAATGTTTATTATCCATTTTATATTATAATTTTCAATTTTTAATTATAAATAACCTTTTAAATTTTTTCAAAATTTTTAAACACTTTGAATATTAATAAAACAAAATTAATAAAAAATAAAAAATTAATAAAAAATAAAAAAGGGGGTAGTTTAAATACTCCCCCCCCTAATACCTTTTTCTTTTTTTTTATTTAATCTACTTCCTACTTATACTTCCATATTACCATATCATAATTACCACTACTATTTTTACTAAAACCAGTTACATATATCTTACCATTACTATCTACATATATTGAATTACCATAATCCTCAGAATCAGAGCCCGCTGCGTTATCATGGACTACAAATCCTGTACCATTAAATGAAGTATCTAATACTCCACCAGATCCACCACTTTCTCCAGATCCACCACTTCCTCCAGATCCGCCACTTCCTCCGATACATCCTGTCACTATTGATATCATTATATATGCTACTATTATCCATAATATCCATTTTTTCATTTTTTCACCTCCTTTTTAGATTGATTAATATATTATTTTAGAAAAGAAAAAAAAAAAATCCTGCTAAAATTTCTTTAATTTTAATATCTGTAAATTAGGACAAAAATGGTTTTAAAATTCTTTTAAGCTTAAATTCCTTAAATATTTTTTTTCTTTATTTAATTTGTTGATATTCAAAATTAACAATTTGTTTTTTAATTTTATCAAGTTCTATCCCTATTATGTAGATTTTATCATAATTTAAATATTTTTTATAATATTCTTTTTCCAATATTTGCTTTATAGCTTTTCCTTTTTCTTTTTCATCTTCTAGCACTTTAAATTCTATTATATACACTATACTCTTATTAACTATGATTGTTAAATCTATTCTACCTTTTGAGGTATTGTCTTCTATTATTACATTAAATCCTGTAGAATATATTAATCCATAAATAGCAGCTTGATATACATACTCATTTTTAAGTATATTATAACTTATTGAATTAATAAAAATTTCTATTTGCTCTTTTATTTTTTCTATTTCCTCATTTATAATTGCTATTTTTAAATTATATATTCTATCTGTATGATAGCTTTTGGTTATATAGAATACTAAATCTCTATTAAACGATTGTCTTACTTCTTTATTTGGATAATCCAGAAGATACATCTCCTCTGATTCTATTTGTTTTACCTCTTTAATTGTTAAATACCCTGTTTGAAACATTAATGCTTCTATAGATATATATTCTATATCAAATTTATCCAATATTTCACTTGTATAATATAACTTATTTAAATAAGGAAGCTCATAGTTTTTAGTTTTTAAAAGTTTAAATAAAAATTCTGTTTTTCCTGTTTCATACCAATAATTCTTAAACTTCTTACTATCTAAATATAACAATATATCAAACGGATTATACACCTTTTCTCCCAAAAAATTATATCCATTATACCAGTCTTTAATTTCATCTAAATTTAGATCTTTTAAATAATCTTTAAAATAAATTTCTAATTCTTGTTGAGTATATCCACATATATTGCCATATATTTCATTTAGTGAGATATCTTTTAACTGATTTAATCCACTAAATAGCGATACTTTAGCAAATTTACTCACTCCCGTTACTAATACAAATTTGATATATTCATCTAATCCTTTTAAGACGGAATAAAATCCTTTTAATACTTCTCTTATCATTTCTACTCCCTCTTTTTTCTCTATATTATCCAATATCGGCTTATCATATTCGTCTATTAATATTACTACCTGCTTCTTTCTTTCCTCATATATCCTCTTTATTAGTAATTCAAAATTTCTATTTATTGTATATTCTTGATTATATTCATAATCATATCTTCTTCCAGTTTCTATTATTGTAGCTTTTAATTCCATTTGTAATTCCTCTTCATTTTTTACTTGGGTTTTGGCAAAATCTATTCTTATTACTGGATAAATTTCTTCCCAATTCCATTTATCGTAAATATATAACTCCTTAAATAACTCTTTTTTTCCTTCAAAGAGATATCTAATAGTAGAAATCAATAAAGATTTTCCAAAGCGTCTAGGCCTACTTAAAAAATAATAATTTCCTCCTTCATGTATTAACTTGTATATATACTCTGTTTTATCTACATATATATAATTTCCTTCTATTAGTTTTTTAAAATCACTTATTCCTATCCCTAATTTCTTCATTCCTCTTACACCTCTATTTTATTTAAATTTAGAAATAACTTTCTCATTTTAGTATTATATTTTTTTTCCTTATCTTCCTATACGACATTAAGAGGTTTTATAAATCTTAAAGTAGAAATAAATAAAAGAGATATGATGAAAAATTTAAGCTCCTTAAAAAGTTTAAATTTAAGATTTTTATTTTTTTTATTTTTAGTTTTTATTTTTATAAACAATTATGCTGAATCCCAAAATTCAAATCAATATTCTAATCAAAGCTCAATAGATTATAAAGATTTATATAAAAAAGTGTATAAAACTTTAGAATATGAAAAAGCTAAGTATGGAGATTTAAATAATTATGTTGATTTAACTTATGAATATGAAGGGATAAGTTTAAGTTTTAGATTGTATATGAGGGAAGAAGAAAAAAGTTTGTATATAAAAAATTTATCTGAAACTTGGGAAAATAACATAATAAGAGTATCAAAAGGAGTAAAAGAATATTGGGGTTATGTATTTAGATATGCACTATTTATTATATATAAAAAACAAGGGAATATCTACTGGAAGATTTATTCAACAGATAAAGGGCAGGAATTATTTGGAGGCTTCTTAAGTAGTGAAAATGTATTAGAAAAAGAGTTAAGGGATGTATATTTTGCTCCTTATAAAAAAGGAGCTTTCACTTCTTTAGTTTTCTTTGATTCACTTAATAAAATGTATTATCAAATTTATTATATAGACATTTGGGGAAGGCACGACTTAGTTTATAAATCCAATATATCCGATAATCCCTATGATACAGGAAATAAATGATTTAAAAATAAATAGATTCTCTTTTTTTAATAGTAAGTTAGATATTGAAAATCAAATAGAAGAATCCGTTTTAGTTAGATTCTCAGTTTATTTAGTTTGTCTATATACCATAATATCTTATGGTTTTTTAATATATAATGAATTAAATGAACCAGTATTTTTAGTTAATTCATTTATATATCTGTTTTTCATAACAGTAGGATATATATGGAGTTACTTTTATAGAAAAAGTAAACAATATTTTTTAAAGTTTTTATTAGCTTTATTAATGGTAATATTTATGTTTAATTTCTTTAAAGATCTATCATCAAATTTATATGACCCAAGAATCCCATTAGCTAACTTACTAATTACATTATTAGTAATTCATAGTTATGATTTACCAAGAAAAAGAGATCTATTATATTCTTTATTATCATCTATTATTGTATTTATAAGCCTATCAGTTATAAGTACTAATCCAATATTTATTATCCTCGTTTTAGGGATAACTGTATTAACTTTTATTTCAATAAATTCAATTAATTTAAATATCAAAGATATTCAGAAATTTTTATTTAATTTTAATATTAATACGGTATTAGGGGTTATATTTTTTTTAGCTTCGTTATTATTTTATTTTATATTACCTAAACCCCAAGCTGGATATTACTTTAAAACAGTTTTAGCACCCAAAGATTTACCACAAAAAGAAAATAAAAATTTATTTGAAAAAAAAGAAGAATCTAATAAACTAAATAATCAAATACTAAATAAAGAATACACATATAAAGCTTTCAAAGGAGAAGTAGATCTAAATAATAGAGGATTATTACCACATATACTTTTAATGAAAGTTAAATCCCCTGTTCTAACATATATAAAAGGGGTACATTATAGTTATTATGATGGAAAAAAATGGAAATACGCAGAAAATAAAGAATCTTACATAACTTCTTATGAAAATTCAATTTTTGATATAGAAGCTTCTAATGATATCTATTTAGTTAGTAATTACAATGAAATAACTGTATATTTTATTATCCAAGAAGATATGCCAGATATATTATATCATATACCTATTCCATCTCAAGTTTATATTCCAAGTGAAAATCTCTTAACTAAAGATTATAATTTCTTTAATGATTATCCATTAGTTAAAGGTATAACTTACACCGTTATCTCCAAACTTCCTAAAATTGATTATAATGTTTTAAATAATTTTACAATTAAAGAATATCAAGATTTTTTAAATTATATATACCAAAAAAATAAGAAAGAATTATATAAAAATTTACAGATTCCA
>JAPYWL010000087.1 GCA_028276365.1 Deltaproteobacteria bacterium
CCATTTATTTTTAAAATTCTTTTGATTGTTTTCATTTTGATTATTTTTTATATTCATAAAATTTATCCCCCTTCTTTTTTACTATTTTTTATATAAAACTTAATCCCTTTTAAAATAATAATTTTATAAAAAACTTTGTAAATTTTTTGTTAATTTTCTTTGATCTTCTTAGGATTTTTTTTTAATCTTAATTAATATAATATAGGGGGAAATTGAAACTTAATTAATTAGAGGGGGGATTATTTGATGAATACTTTTTTAAAATTTAATAAAAATATTAAATCTCAAAAAGCTACAATAATTTTATTATCTTTATTTCTTATATTTTTTATCTCTTCTATTATTGGGATTATATATTCATATAATAAACGAATATTCCAATTAGCTAAACAAGAAAGAGATAATTATAAAGTATTTAAAAAACAATTTGATGACATGTTTGCTAATTTATATATAGTAGATTTAATAGATCTGGGATGGCAACCAGAACATATAAAAGACTTAAGTTTTATTTCTACAAATTTAATAAGAAATTCTTCACTTACTGACCACTATAAAGGAAGTTCATCCAATCAAACAATAAAACTTTCTGGTAATATTGATATTAAGGATGATATTTTCTATTTATCTTCTTCAAGAGATGAACCCCCTCCAAACCCTCCAATAAACAGGCCATATCCTTTACCTTCAAAAGAATTAAAAGAAGAAAGAGATAAGATAGCAGATAGACTAAACACAGATGACGTAAAAAATGAAATAGAAGGAGATTTAAAATACTACTTAGGAAATAACATAGAAATTTTAAAATTTGCACAAGATAGCAATAATGATAACGAAATTAAAAAAATAAAAAAGGTCAAGAAGGTTATTTAAAATATACTGTAATAATCCAAAAAAACATAAAAAAAATACAAGGTAAAAAAGAAAAAGAAATAAAACAAAAATATGAAATAACTTTAGAATATAAAGTATCAATAGCAGGGAATGTAGAAGTTACTTTCCCGTCATACATAGAACATACTTCTTCCACCACTGAAACTATTTATAACTCAAGTACTGGACAATATGAACAACATACTACATATCATTACAATAATGATATATCAATGTATATAACAGCTACTTTAAATTCCTCCTCTAATTTAACAAAATTTGAAATAAAGAAAATAAAATAAATTAAACTTTTAAATAAAAAAATATTTAATAGGAGGGATGGTTAATGAAAGGAATGAATTTTATTTTTTATAGGAAGGGATTTTCATTAGTAGAAGTGGTAACAGCTATAGCAGTATTAACCTTATGCATTATGGCTTTACTTTCTACTTATTACTCGATTTATAAACTCCAAAATAAAGCAATATATGATACTCTTTTACAGAGAAAAGCAGAAACAATCTTCTTTACCAAAATATATCCTACTAATCTAGATATTTACCTTATAAAAGATCCTCTAAATAACGATGAAGATTTAAATAAATATATAGAAGTATATGAAATAAGTGTAATTAACCATAGCCCATATATAACAGAAATAGGTGCAAACAAAGAACAAAATGGATATAATTTCCAAAAAACTAAAACAGGGTACATTATAACTATAGGATATGAAATAAAAAAAACAAAAGCTAAAAAAACTACAGAAATATATATACCAGTTATAGTAAATACTACACTTCCACGTGGTTCAGGTAGTTCAGGTAGTTCAGGTAGTTCAGGCGGTTCAAGCGGTACATGTACCACAACTATAACAACAAGCTTTTAACTTATTATAAAAAAATCTAAAAAACTCCTAAAAAAATAAAAAAAATAAAAGCAAGATAGTTAAAATCAATGAGAAATAGGAAAGGGTTAAGTTTAACAGAAACGCTAACAAGTATTGCTATTTTATCTATACTAATAGGTGTAATGGTACAAATAATATTACTTTATAATAGGGTTCAAAGAGAAACGGGATTTTTAACCACTGCTACCTTAGATGCCAAAGAAATAGGTATAAAAATAGAAAGATATATGCTACAAGCTAAAACCATAGATATTACCCAAAGAAATTTAAACGGATATATTTATATTATAGATTGTTACACTGAAACAAAAACTCCAGATCCTGATATAGCTAAAATCTGGTATATTAATAATTTTACTTCTAAATATAATAAAGTTGTAATATATGATAATGTAATAAATACAAGAATAGAAAAAAATCTTTCAAAAGAAATATATATGGTTTTAAAAGAATATAATTTAAATCCTAAGGTAATAGAAGTTAGTTTTTATGTATATAATAAATATGCCAAAAAGTATAGGAACTTAGATAAAAAAATACTTGCTTATTATATTTCAATTATAAAATACCATTCGCATTGATTAAATATTATTTTAATTTATTCTAATTTTATTTTAATTTTAACTTATTTTTTCAGGTATTTTATCCCAGACTTCTTCAGGAAATAGATATATTTTAGGGATAGGGGGAATAGTAAATAAATTTAAAATATAATCCTCCAATTTTTCTACAGCTGGGAAATCAACTATATCTAAAGAATCACTTATCCAAGGGGTATATTTAGTTTTATAATGAACAGGAATAGATACAATAGATTTTAATTGATCCATTAAAATCAAAAATTCTTTAAAATTAATAGTATAATCTCCACCGCCAATAGGAGCGATTAAAACATCAGTAGTACCTATTATTTTAAGGTCTTGATCTTTAAGTAAATGTCCCAAATCTCCTACATGAGTTATTTTGACCCCATCTATATAAAAAGTCCATATGGTATTAGGCCCTAATTTTTTACCCTCTAATTTATCATGAAAAGAAGGAACAGCAGTAAATTCTATTATATCATTAGTAGTAGTTTTTATTTCAAAAGAAGAAACAAAATTAGTAGTTCTTTTTAATGTTTTAGGCTGTATTTCTTTATCCTCTATTTTAAAAGGTTTAATAAGCCAATATCCATTATGATCAGGATGCTCATGAGTAATTAAAACCACTTCAGCACTAACCTCAGGAAATTTTTTATTTACCTTTAAATGATAAGGATCAATAACTATTTTAAATCCTTTTTTAGATTCAATTAAAAAAGAGGAATGCCCTAAATAATATAATTTCATATTTTCCTCCTCCTTATTTAAATTTTAAACTTTAAATTTCATAAAATTAATTCAAATTTCTATATAAAAACTAATTAATTTAGCTATATTTAATATCATTCCTTTTGAAATTTCATAATCTTTATAGGGTTCAAGTTTAATCTCATTTACATTATCATTGGTATTCTGATTTTTACTTAATAGATAAGTTCCATTAGTAGAATTAAGGTCTCTAATATACCATTTATTGTTCTTAAAAAAAATATTAGCATGTTCTCTTGAGATTAGTTTAGGATTAGGCAGTTTTTGGAATATTTCTTTTCCTAAATGATATCTACCTATTATAGCATTATTAACAATCTCAATTTTTAATTCTTTATTTTCTACTAAAACAAGCTCTAATTTATTTTTTTCTTGTTTTTCTTGATTTATGTTAAAATTTTGATTAGTTTCTATTAAATTTTGAGTAGTATCAATAGTATCAACATCTTCATCAATACTAACAGAAGAAATATCAGCCATACAATTTATACATAAAATTTCATCTATAGGATTTTTAGTTCTACAACTTGGACAGATTTTATACATTTTTTTTAATAATTTAATAAATACAAAAGGGAGGTTTTTACCCTCCCTTCCCCTATATTAAAATTCCAGCTACATTTAATTAAGCTATTAAATATCCATATCCAGGAAATCCTAAACCAAAGCCAAATCCAGCAAATCCTAAACCAAAGCCTCCAAAGCCCATATTATAATTAAAGATATTATAGTTATAACCTGCTAATTCTTGTCTATAGTTTATTTGTTCTCCAACTTTTCTAGAATAAGTTTCCTTTGTAGTATCAAGTTCTTTAATATTCCAAGCTGAAGCAGGTTTAAGTTCATCTTTATCTACTTTTCCGTCACCGTTTTTATCCTGCCATATATAAACAGTTTTAAGTTCATCACCTGTTATCTTTCCATCTCCGTTTTTATCCCATAGATCTCTAACTTTTTCCCATCCACTTTTATATTTATTTTGTTCTCCATTAATACCAGTTTCAGTCATTAGATTTTTCCCATCTAATTTAATTTGATCATATTTTCCTTGTTTCAATAATTCTTGTTGTTCAGGGGTTAGATAAACAACAAAAGCATCAGTTTTATCTCCTT
>JAPYWL010000021.1 GCA_028276365.1 Deltaproteobacteria bacterium
TACAGTGATATTATCTTCATCTTTCAATTCCCCTATGGGTAAGCTAAACTCGTATGCTATATATCTGCTCCAATATAATAATTATCTAAAAAAATGGAAAATCCTTCATATAAATTTTTAATAAAAAATATCCGTCGATGTGCAGTAGGGTAATTTTCCTGGGGGGATCGACAGATTCAGTATTACCAAGCAAAAAGCATAATTTATAAACAAAAAACAAAAATCCAATATTGACTTTTGTCAATTTTTTTGAATACCCAAAAACCGATCGACAGAAATTAAAAAATAAAAAAAAATAAAAAAAAAATAAAAAAAATAAAAAAGTAAAAAAGAAAAAAATAAAAACTTTAATTAATACTCAATAACAAAAGGACTATATTCCTCATCAAAAATTAATTATAAATTAAATGTTTTTGAATCTTAAACAATTCTAATCTAATTATGTTCCCAAAAAGACACATTCCTATTAAATTTCTTTAATTTAATTGTAGTAGATAGCTTTATTTAATCTAAATTTAACGAAAATTTAATAAAAATTTAATAAAAATCTCCTATGCTATTATAGCATATATAAAACAATCTCTTTATCCTTTAACTTCAAACATACCAAAGCCTTGCGAATTTTTTGATCCCAAACCAGTACTCCAAGCAAATTTTAATATTTCTTCATTCCCACTTATTTTATATATACCTTCATATGAAATTATACAGTTATTTTTATAAACTATAACTTTTTTATCCCTTTTATTATCAAATTTAAGAAGCTCAATATCAAAATCAAAATTATCCACATTATAATCCTTGTTATATGCTCTGTATTTTTTTAATAAATTTTGTTTTATTAATTCATAAAACTTATTTTCATTAGGAGAATAAAAATAAGTTTTGTTATCTATAGTACTATAAACTGTTATTGGAGACAAAAGATATATAATATTTTCTTTTTGATTAAAATTAGGAAGTTTAATAACTTCTACAGATTTCAAATATAAAATGTTATCCTCTAATTCAAAGGAGCTTTTCTTTATAAATGAATTAGAAATATCAACTAAAAATTCATCTAAAACAGAAGATAGATAAAAAAATATTTCTTTTCCAAAATTAAACTTATTATTAGAAATACTTGGTTTAGGGTATATTTTAGAAAAAACAAATAATTTATAAACCCTATTGTTAAATCTAAATCCTTCATTATGTAAAAAATTAGATAACTTCTTACTTTTAATACTGTTATAAATAAAAGATTGTAAGATATAATTATAATGAAAAGATAATTTAATTTCTTTATCTGAGTAAAAAGTAAATTTCAATCTCATACTAAGGTATATTTCCTTAAGATCTCCTTTTTAATTTTATTAATTTTATATTTTTGCCTAAGGATTATTATTTTATATATTTTTATCAAAAATCCTCTTTTTTAAAAAAAAGTATATCAAAAAAACAAAAAGGTATTTTTATTGAATTTTATCAATATTTTTAGAGTATTTGATATTTAGAGTATTTAATATATTGATATTACTTAAAAAGGGAATCATTAAAGTTAATAATCTCTTTTGTAGTTTTTATATTCAATTATAAACTAAAGGATTTTTATAATTTAAAAGTAAAATAGAAAATATAAACAATAGGAAATATTTTAAGTAGGTTAGAAAAGAAAGAAAAGGAGGAAAACTATGAATACAAAAATATTTAAAGCAAGGTTAATTTTATATATTTATTAGTGATGATTGTAGCTAGCAATTTTAAATTTGTCCTTTCAAATGAGAAAGAAAAATATATTAGTAATATAGAAAATAGTAATATAAAAAAGAGTCTTAAGGGAGTGAATGATAAGATGGTTGAGCTAATTCCAAGAGAAATTTTATTTAGTGATTTTGATAAGAGCTACGTTGAAATAAGCTCTGATGGTAAGTATATATCATTTTTAGCCCCATATAATGGAGTGTCAAATATTTGGGTTGCACCTGTTAATGATATAAATTCTGCTAAACCTATAACTAAGGAAAATGAAAGAGGAATTACTGAATTTCCTAGCTTAGTATGGTCCTATACAGGAGAAATTATTTACATGAAAGATAATAAAGGAGATGAAAATTGGGGGATTTTTAGTGTAAATCCATTAACAGGAGAAAATAAAACCTTATTTTCCCAAGAGAATATACAAGCACAAATCCTAAAAGTAAGTAGATCTATTCCAAATGAAATTCTAATAATGGCAAATGCTAAAGATAAAAGTGCTTATGATATATATAGATTAAATTTAAAAACAAAAGAACTAAAAACAGTTTTTGAAAATAAGGAGAATTTTTTTCCTATAACAACAAACGAAGATTATAATTTGATATTATTATCAAAAGTTAGAGAAGATGGTGGAGTGGATTTTTTTCTATACAAAGATGCTAAGGTGATTTTCATTTTTGGAATAAATGTAGAAGATACCTTAACAGCTTTAGGACAATCTTATTATGAATTTGATGCTTCTAACAATAAGCTATACTTTTTTGATAGTACAAACAGGGATACCAGAGCATTAGCAGAAATTGATCTAATTTCTTTTAAAAAAAATATTATATTTGGAACTGATATAGCAGATATTTCAGATGTTTTATTTGAACCGGTTAGTAATATTCCCCAAGCAGTGGCATATACTTATGATAGAAAAAAATGGGTTATCCTAGATGAAAAAATAAAAAAAGATTTTGAATATTTATTGTCTTTAGAAAATGGAGAAATGGATATATTAAGCAGAAGTGAAGATGATCAATATTGGATTATTTCTTATGATTTTGATGATAAACCTAAAAGATATTATATTTATAATAGAAAGAAAAAAGAGGTTAACTTTTTGTTTAGTGCTAAAAAAGCTTTAGAAAATATACCGTTAGCTAAGACTTACCCTGTTGTTATAGAATCCCGAGACGGTTTAAAATTAGTTTCCTATTTAACATTACCTATATTGGAGGATAAAGGAGGAAAACCTTTAAGACCTTTACCTATGGTTTTATCTGTACATGGAGGACCATGGTATAGAGACACATGGGGATTTAATAGACTAAACCAATGGTTAGCAAATAGAGGATATGCTGTTTTAGAGGTTAATTATAGAGGATCTACAGGATTTGGTAAAAGTTTTATAAGTGCCAGTTATAAAGAATGGGGAGGGAAGATGCATAATGATCTTGTTGATGCCGTTAAATGGGCAATTGAAAATAATATAGCAGACCCTAAGAGAATAGCAATTTTTGGAACAAGCTATGGAGGATATGCTACTTTAGTAGGTTTAACATTTACTCCGGATCTTTTTGCTTGCGGGGTTGATTTATTTGGTCCATCTAATCTTTTAAGTTTCTATGAATCTATGCCATCTTATTGGAAACCATTTATTAATTTTTTTAAAAAAAGTATAGGAGATTTAACAAAAGAAGAAGATAGAAAGCTTTTAATGTCAAGGTCTCCGATTTATTTTGTTGATAATATTAAAAAGCCGCTTCTAGTAGCGCAAGGGGCAAATGATGTAAGGGTTAAAAAAACTGAATCTGATCAAATAGTTAAAGCAATGAAAGAGAGAGGATTACCTGTTATATATATTTTATTCCCTGACGAAGGACATGGATTTATAAAACCTGAAAATAAAATAGCTTTTTATTCTATTATGGAAAAATTTTTAGCTAAATACTTACAAGGAAAATATGAACCTATAAGAAAACAAGAATTAAAAAGATCTAGTATGATAATTTTAGAAGGAAAAGAATTTATAGAGTAATAAAAACAAAAAACTAATTAATCAAACTAAATAATTTTTAACCTATATTTTTAGAGGTTATTTAGAAGTAAAATAGGAAATAGAATTTAATAGAGACTAAATAAAAAAGAAGGGATTGGGGTAAGGTTATAGAATATTATAAAAGGATCGCGGGATGGAGCAGTGGCAGCTCGTTGGGCTCATAACCCAAAGGTCGTGGGTTCGAATCCCACTCCCGCAACTCTATCTTTAACTCCTGAAATCCCTGACCCCCCTACACAAAAAAACTAAACATTAATACCCACATTATTAGATATCTTTAAATTCTAAGTTAATTTATTCTCTATTTTTTTATTCTATTTTTAACATTTTTTTAACAAATAAAATGGATTATATATTTTTTTTTAAAATACTATTAAAATAAGGTGTATAAAAATCAAGCAAAAAGGGAATATTAATAATAAAGAGAAATCTATATTAGATAAAGTGAAATTAGAAAACTTAAAATAGGGGGGAAATAAAAATGAAAAAGTTAAACAAAATAATAACAATAATAAGCATAACATTACTAATTGTATTAAACATAATTAATTTTTCATATGCTCAAGTTATAAATGGTAAATTTGTTAGATTTGGAGTAGATAGCATTGTTATTAAGACTGATAATGAAGTTTTAAATCTACCTATTTCTCAGGATCTAAAAGTAATTGATATGAATGGAAATATAATAAGTGCAGCTTCATTATACGAAGGTGCTAATGTAACAGTAAATTATGAAAACGGATATGTCTTTTTTATTAGTGTAGATAACTTTAATTTAGTTAATCAAAATATAAATAATAATAATAAACCTGAATATCAAATATTACTAAAAAATTATCAAAATACCCCTATTTATAAAAACGATGGTTATAGTATACCTGTTAAAATTTCTTATGTAGGATATCTCCCAGTTGATTACCAGTATATTTATGCTTATAAAATTGATCCAAATAATGTAAATTATCCTTATTATAATTATACTCCAGTAACTAATTATGCGTATGCTTCTCCTGAATTAAAAACTTATAAAGATTATTTAGCATACGATAACATGATGTTGGTTAATAATCCATCAAGTAGAGTATATTACGAACTTAAGTCAAGCGAATTTAATAATAATATACCTAACTATTACTATTTAGCACAATTTCAACCTAAGTATTTAGAAAATCCAAATAAGAATAATATCCAAAATAACGATTACTATATAGCTAATAATTTTAACAAAAATATTAATAATATTAGTAACATTAATCCTAATAATTCTTTACTTTATGGTAAAGTTGTTTATATGGATAATAATAATATGAATATCTATACTTACGATAATAGTAAAATAGCTTTAAAATTAGACGAGACTACAAATATTTTCGTTAAAAAAGATGGAAAATATATTTTATTAAATAATAATATGGCTTTAAATGAAGTTTTAAATAAAAATATCCAAGTATATGTTAAAAACTACAATGGACAATTGATTGCAGATACTATTATAATACAAAATCAATAAATCAATTAAAGAATAATAAAAAAGAATAATAGAAAGCAATAAAAATAAAGTATAAATTTCAAGAAAGGATTTAATTTTTAATGGAAAATTTTAGAATAACCTATAATTACTTAAATCTTATAGATAAAATTATAGAAAAAATAAACCAAAATAAAATAAATTCGTTTGAAATAAATAATAATGATTTCTATCTAAAGGTTAAAATAAACAATAAAAATCTAAAAGAAAACCGAAATAAAAGTTATACTAAAGAATATAAAGATAAAAATAATCAAAATAATAGTAAACTTTCTGAAATTAATTTATCTACTTTAAAAGAAAGAATAGAAGATGGATATAAGATAATATTTTATGAAGAGAATAATGAAAAATATGTAGATATTGTTTCTACTTTAGTAGGTAGGTTTTACTTAGCTAATAATAAAGATATCAAAATTACCAAGGGATCTATTGTTAAAGCTAACACTATTTTAGGGTATATTGAAATACTTAATATATATTATTATATTAAACTTGATTTTGATGTTAAGGTAGAAGAAATATATGCTGAAAATTTGCCATTTGTTCAGTATTCTTCTAAACTCTTTAAACTAAAAGTAATTAATTAATTTTTTAAAATTAATATATTGATAAAAATTTAGGAAAATAAATGAAAAATTGTCATTAATTTTCGTTAGGAGGAATAAAGATGGAAATAGCATTTAATATATTATCAAATGTTTTTAGCATATTATTAGTTGTTTTTGCATTCTTTTTTATTATATTATTTCATGAATATGGTCATTACTTGGGATGTAAAATAACGGGAGTTAAAGTAGAGGAATTTTCAATAGGTTTAGGAAAAGAATTATGGTCTAAGATTATAAACGGCACAAAATATAGTTTTAGATTATTACCGTTAGGAGGGTATGTTTTACCTGAAGGAGAAAATTATGACCCTAATAATGTAAGTCCAACGAATTTCTATGCAAAACCTTTATACTCTAGATTTCTTATTATATTTTTAGGGCCATTTTTTAATTATATATTAGCTTTTGTTATATTCTTTCTTGCTTTTGCTTTTTTTAATCCTACTGTAACGACTGAAGTTTTTATGCTAAAACCAAATACACCTGCCTATTCTTATTTAAAAACAGGAGACATTATCTTACAAGTAGATAATTTAGTTTTAGATTATAAGGATGGTCAAAAAATGATAGATTACATTCATCAAGCAAAAGATAAAGAATTATACATAAAAATAAAAAGGGGAAGTGAAATAAAAGAGTTTAAAATAAAAACTTTATGGGATAAAGTAAATAATTTTGCGTATATAGGTTTTAATCCTAAATCAAAAGTATTTTTTGAACTAAATTTTATAAGAGGTTTTAATAAATCAATAACTACTATTTATGATGTAACTGCTAAATACTTAAATGTTATAATAAGTATATTTACGGGACATATACCATTAAAAACTGTTTACGAACAAAGTGCAGGACCTATTGGAATAACTAAAATAATGTATGATTTTGCTAATCAGGGGATTTATGATTATTTAATATTAGTGGGTTTGATAAATGTGATAATAGGTTTATTTAATTTATTTCCTTTTCCAGCCTTAGATGGTGGAAGATTATTATTTATTATATTTAATTACATATTAATTGGAATATCTTTAATACTAAAGAAAGTTGGGATTTATACTAAAAATATTGTTATAACTCCTGATAAGGAAGAAATTTTTCATAAAGTAGGATTAGTAATTTTATTAGTATTTGTAGTATTGGTATCTTTTAATGATGTGGGTAGGATTATAAGAGGGGAAAACTTTATAAAGTAAGAAATATAATAATATAAAAGCCGGAGTGGCGGAATTGGCAGACGCAGGAGACTCAAAATCTCCCGCCCTTTAACGGGCGTGCGGGTTCGAGTCCCGCCTCCGGCAATATAGCGTTCTTACTACCGCCTGCTGGGTTAAGAACGCTACCAAAATTAAGGCGGTATATAAATAGCCCAGTACCTTAATAAAAATAAAATTATGAAGTTAAAGAAAGTGAAAATTTATCAATTAGCTACGGATATAGTCACTGATGATGCTGTAGTTATTCTAAAAGATGAAGAAAATAAAAATATCTTACCTATTGTTATAGGGCATTTTGAAGCATCGAGTATTGCTATAGCTTTAGAAAAACTTAAAATAGAAAGACCTATGACTCATGACTTAATTAAAAATATATTCGAATCCTTAGGAATAACCGTAGAAAAAATAGTTATTACTGAACTAAAGGGATCCACTTATTATGCTAAAATATATCTAAATTATAGGGATAAAATCTATGAAATAGATGCAAGACCAAGTGATAGCATAGCCATTGCTGTTAGAATTAACGCACCTATTTATGTAAATGAGAGTTTATTAGAAAATGTACCAATTGTAGAATATACCGAAAAAAGTAATGAAGTTAAAAGTATCTCTAATTTACCAGAAGATGAAGAAAAACAAAGGTTTAAACAGTTCCTTGATAAAATTAAACCTACTGACTTCCTTAGGTATTTTAAGGAAGGGGAAGAAGAAAAAGATTAATATTAAAAAACAATATTATTAAGAAACAACAAAAAAATAGAAGTAAATAATATAGAAAGGAGTTAAAAAATGGAAAAAACAATTAAAGCAGATATAGGAGTTATAGGAGGTACTGGATTCTATTCATTTTTAGATGCTGTAGAAATTAATGTAGAAACTCCTTACGGGCCTACCTCAGATAAAATAGCTATAGCAGAAATAGACTCTAAAAAAGTAGCTTTTATCCCCAGACATGGGAAAGATCATAAATACCCACCATCTTTAGTACCTTATAGAGCTAATATCTGGGCATTGAAAAAATTAGGGGTTAAATTTATATTAAGTCCTTGTGCTGCAGGATCTCTACAACCTTACATAAAACCTGGGGATATAGTTATCTTAGATCAAATATTTGATAGAACTACTAAAAGAGCTAGCTCTTTTTATGAAGGACCTGTTACTACACATGTATCGTTTGCTTACCCCTATTCAGAATACTTAAGAAAAATTATAATAAAAGAAGCACAGAATTTAGGATTATCTTATCATCCTAAAGGTACAGTCGTTGTTATTGAAGGGCCAAGGTTCTCTACTAAAGCTGAAAGTAGATATTACACTAAGATGGGATTTGAAGTTATAAATATGACTCAAATGCCAGAAGCTATCTTAGCACGAGAATTAGAAATATCCTTTGCTGGTATCGCTTTGATTACTGATTATGATGTAGGTTTAGAAGATGACCCATCTATTGAACCTGTATCTCATGAATTAGCTGTCCAAAATTTCATTAAAAATCAAGAAAAACTAAAAAAATTATTAATTAATGTTATAAAAAATATAGATATTACTTACCAAGATGAAGCCCATAGCGCTTTAAAAAATGCCAGGTTTAATCAGAATATTATCAATTTATTTTAGTTTTTAACTAATTTTTATTTGTTTTTAACTAATCTTTACAAGAAATATAGATTTTCTATAAACTTTGAGAATAGATAATCAAGTTTCAGTTTACTTTTTGGAGCTTTATTTCTTTTGGAGTGTTTAATTCCACAATAAATCTGTATCTACCTGTTTTAACTGGTTGCCCATTCATATCAACTTGTTCCCATACAGTAGGGAAAACAAGTTTTTCAAAAGGTTTTAATGTTATAGAATAAGGATTAGGAACTTGTTTTGTTTTAGGTTTATTTGTCCAAACTGTTATATAATATTTAGTTAATCCTAAGCTCATTGGCCTTAAAACAGTTATATATGCTATATCTGGAGAGTTGAATTTTATTTCCTTTTTTGAAGAAGTAGTATTCTTTATTATTAAATACAATATTACTTTTTCCCCTATATCGTACTTATCTTTATTAGTATAAAAGCTTATTTCTAACCCATCTAAAATTACCTTATCTTTTTTAGATAAAGTTTTTGAATTATATACATTATTTACAATTGATAAAACTATATACAATAAAACAATAATTAAAATAAAATTTCGTAAGGATTTTTTAGATTCTACTTTTTGTTGTTCACTTATTTCAGCTGCTTTATGTTTTATTTTAGGTTTTAACATAATATTATATAAGGATTCCTAAGATAGGTAAATTAAGTTTTTTAGTAGTAATTAAATCCCCTAATGCTTGATATACAAATAAATCATTAATCTGTAGTGATACTTGTTTTTGGGGATAATTGAGAATTTGAATAAATAGTCCTTTTTTAGGGCCACCTTTATATAGTTGACCAATAGAATGAAGATACCTTGGCCCTAAACTCAATACTACTGAAATTCTAAACTCTTTTATTAATTCTTCCCTTAATTCTTCTAAATTATCCACTTCTTCATAATCCCCATAAAATTGAATAGATATATAAGTTATATCTTTGTTTATATTTTGTTTAATAAAATCAAATATCTTATTTTTTATTGAATCAAAGTCTTCTAATTTTAAATAATAATCTTTAAGATTGTAATTCATTTTATTTTTTAAGATTTCATTTGTGATATCCTTAGATAATTTAACATCGGGCTGGTTAAATGGATTAACTCCTATTAATGAGGCTATTAAAACCGTTTGAATAAACCAAAGATACATATATGAAAATATATTATCTATTTTTTCTAAATTATATTCCTTTAAAGTATATTCATTTGTATTATAGTTATATTTTATGGGGTAAATAATAGGTAATACTCCTTTATTGTTTTTACCTGTACTCTCAGCTATTAATTGTTCTAACCAGTAACCCATATATTTTTTATTTTGAGAATTATAATAAAAAACTATTTCAAAATAATTTTTGTCTACTTTAGAAAGTAGAATATTAAATAATTCATAATCTACTAAATCATTAATATTCTGTTTGGTTTGATTTATTATGTAAGGTATATCTTTTAAATTAATATCTATTAAATAGGCGGGAACTAATCCGAATTCTGTAAAAGCAGAATATCTACCACCTATGTTTTCGTTTGGATTAATAACTACCAAATCTTTATAATTATTTCTTATCTCTAAATCCAAAAGAGTATTTTTATCTGTTATAAAAATAAAATTATTGCTATTAAAATATTTTTTAAAAAAATATCTAAATAGGGTATCAGTTTCAATAGTAGTTCCTGATTTACTTGATACTATAAATAGATTATTTTTATTATAAATGAATTCTTCTATTTTATAGATATAATCGGGATTAACGGTATCTATAACTATTAATTTATTATTATTGGGTAGTATTTTGGAGTAAGCTAAAGCTGATAAACTTGATCCTCCCATCCCTAATAAAATATAATTATCAAAATGTTTATAATCTTTTAATTTGTTTTCTATATTTTGTATAACTTGTTCAATATTTAAATCTATCCAATCTATTCTATTCTCTATTTCTTGATCTTTTATCCAAACACTTGTATCTTTATTTAAAACTCTTTTTATTAAATCATTTATTTTATTTTTTATTTCTAAACTATACATACTTTAGTTCTCCTCTTGTAATGGTTCTTCTTTTTTTAATAATTCTTTTAGTTTGTTTAGGTTATCTTTTTCGTAAAATAATTTATAAAAGAACTCTATTTCAATTGGATTAATAAAAATGGATAAAAAGGGTTCACTTACTAAGACAGCGCTACCTATTATCCTTCTAAACGGATAAACTATTTCTAATAAAAAAGAAGCTATATTCTCTAATTCATATTTTTTTATTAATTCATAAATTTTTTGGATTTTCTCTAAATCAAGGTTATTATTATTTATAGTACTATCCATCTTTTTATAAATTATTTATAGATATCTTTTTAGTTAATTAATTTAATTAATTTAATTAATTTTGATACCGAGCCATTGGTTTATTAAGAAATTAAATATTTGGATAGCTAAAGAAGCGCGAGCCATAACAGTAAATCCAAAAGCTGTTCCAAATCCTATCATCAAAAATATTATCCCTATCTTTACTATATTCAATACTGCTCCTTTAAACTCTACTGCAAAATAAAAATATAATAAAGTAGATAAAACTCCTATTATCATTATAATTGTTGAAATCCAATCTATATTTCCTGTTGAAATACTAAATATGGGGTTTATTGTAGAATTTATTTGTTTTACCACATCAGCTATACCAGTAGAATATATATTTATACCTGCAGTTACCCCTATTATAAAAGCAATAGATATTCTGCTAACCCACCCTATCTTAGGGAATAGTTTTGCCAAAACCATTAACCCTAATATAGTTGGAATAATTATATTTAAAAGAGCTAAAAAATTATTAGCCAATGAAGGAATTCCTATACTATACTTATAATCCCCTACTATTGGTAATAATAAATTAAAATTAAAGTATGGAATTATTTGTTCTTTAGCAATAGTGTTATGTAGATAATTTGTGTATAGTATTTTTTCTAGGTTAATAACTATATTGGGATAAAAATAACTCCAATAGGTATAAACTACCCAGTATCCTGCAGATACCCCTATAAATAAGTGTTCAGCAAATTTGTAAAAAATATTATCTTTATATAAAAAACTATATATAAATAAAACTAATAAAGCGTAAACCCATACAAATACATCTGTGGAAATATTTACACTAATACCTAGTAAAAAACCTACTTCCATATTTTATATTATTTTATTTCTATATTTTAGTTATTTTCCCTTTTTATAATTTTTTATAGTTTTTTATTTTAAATAAATTAATTAGATAGGAAAACAATAGGAGTTTGCTGATCATCATTCCCTTGAGGATTACTTCTTAAATTAGTAATTACCAAATTATTTAATTCTTTATTACTGGAACCTAAGATATCTACTTTCCCTAAATCATTAGCATCTACAACAAATATATCTATTTGAATATCTTTTATCCCATTTTCAGCTAAATTAGATATTAATTTATTTTTGAAATTAATGGCCCACTCCTTAGGATTATCAGGTGCTAAAACTACATACTTATCATACGGTCTAATTGTACCTCCAGCATCATCTACTGCTGCTGCTTTTCTACCTGCTATAACATAAAACCAACCACTCTTTTTTAAAAACTTCCCAATTATACCTGCTATTATTCCTATATAAAACCTTATAAACCCTATTTCTTGAATAACTTTTGTTAAAGCATAGCCACTTGATAATGAACTATCTTCATTAAAATAATGATTGAATAACTCAGATATAAAATTGGTTTCTATTGAAAATACATTAAAAGCTCTTTTTTGAATTATCGCTACTAAACTCTCAGCTATTGATATTAACACTTTATTATTATTTAGCCCATTATTTCTTGATTTTAATAATTTAATTCCTTCTGTTATTAAATTAATAAGATATTCTTCATTTTCAAAATGTGTTATTATCGGGGTTTTTAAACAATATATTTTGATCTTATCATTTGATTTATCTATTATTTCTAATTTTTCTTTTTCTTGATAATAAAATGATTTAAAAATATTTTCTAATTCCTTCGGTAAATTAGTATCTATTTTATTGAAATCTTTTAAATTAAACTCTTTATATAAATTTCTTATGGGTTTTAGATCATAATACAAAATATTTAAACTTAAATAAAAATTCTTTAAATCTTGGATATCAAAATTATAAAAATCTTTTAATATAAAAATAAAATAAACTTTATGCTCTTTATCCTTTTTTAAAATTAAAGTATCAAAGTAAGTATTTGAAAAATTATTTATAGATAATTTAAAATAATTTAAAGAAGGAGGATTAAGAGATGGGATTATATCTAATATTATCGCATGAAATAAACCTTCATTTTTCAATAAAACTTCAAATATAATTGCTTTTTTCTCTTTAGCTGCTTCTATATAGTTTATTAAAAATACTTTGTTTAAGCTGATTTTTAACTTAGAGTTTTTTCTAAAAAAATATAAAAAAAATACAATAATAAATGGAGCTAAGAGTAATAAAGAAAAAACTAATATAAAAATAAAAAATAACATTTTTATTTATTATTTTTAGATTTATTTTTAGATTTCTGTTATTGTATTATATTCTTTATCTATTAATCTTAAAGTAGGGTTTTCTGAATCTCCATAAATTATTACTAAATAATTATCAGTTTTTATTATATCAATAACCTGATTAGGTAAGTTTAAAGTGTTTTTTAGATTGCCACCAATAGAGTATATCCTAATATTAGTACTTTTATCAGTTATTATTATATCTGAATTATTTAGTGCATATAAAGCGATTTTATCTTCCGGATTTAGCTGAATTTCTTTTAGGTTTTGAAAATTAAGTGTATATAAATTTAATTTCCCATCACTTGTTAAAACTAAAAACTTATTTTTTTTATTATCTACATCTATATAATTAACTATTCTATCAAAGTCTAACTTTTTCTTTTTATTTATAAAGTTAAACCATAAAAAATTAGATATGTTATACAAATAAACAAATCTGTTAGCACTAATTAAAAAACTATTATTTGAAAGATATACTAAATTTGAAGGCTTTAAGATTGTGTCATTCTTTAAGTATATTAATTTATCATTTTTTATTTCGCATATATTAATAGTTTTATTTGTTAATAATAAAAATTTATAATAATTTTCCAAAGCATTTAAAGAATATAAAAATAATGGCTCATAATTAATATTAAACTGTTTGTCAAGTCTTAGAATTATATTGTTAGCAATAGAAATAGAATTATCAGATAATAAAGCTAAGTTATCATTATCAATATAAAAAATACTTTTTATTGAAAGAGGAATATCTTTAGTTTTTATTAATTTTTTATTTTCTAAATCCCATAGGAAATATTTTCCATATGGAGATAAATAACTTAAAAATTTTTGGTTATAACTTATTGTAGTATTGGATAATACTGGATTTATTAGTAATAAAAATATAGTTATAAATATTTTAGCAAGTTTAAGATGGATTTTAGTTTTATATTTTTTATTCATAGTTGTTTAATTAGCTGGGGATGGGATTTGAACCCACGACCTGCTCATTACGAGTGAGCTGCTCTACCTCTGAGCTACCCCAGCGATATTTTTTTACCTCTTTTTAATATCTTTGATTATTATTTAGATTTATATTTTTTTTTCCCTTCTTAAGGATTTTATTTAAGATTTATTAAAATATAATATAGAAAGGAGGAAATTTAAATTGTATCTGGTTTTGGATTTGGAAACAACTGGTACTGAAGTAGGATATCACGAAATAATTCAAATAGGAGCAGTTTTATTGGACCAAAATTTTAACGAAATATCTACTTTCTTTAGTAATGTTTGCCCTATATATGAAAACCGATTCTCAAAAGAAGCACAAAAAGTTCATTACTTATCCTTCTTAGATCTAAAAAATTCTCCAGCTATATATGAACTAATCCCCGAATTTGAAAATTGGATTATTAAATCCTTAAAATTAAAAACTAAAAAAGATTTAAAACAGCTAATTTTAGCAGGGCAAAGCGTTTATTTTGATATTATCTTTTTACAGTACGCTTATAAACAAAACCAACTACCTTATCCATTTTCTCACAAAATATTAGATCTAAAAATCTTAGCTTTTTACTATTTTACTATATTACAGAATAACAGTATAGAAGTTCCTAAAAGTTTAAGTTTAGATTCTATTGCTAATTTCTTTAACTTAAAAAGAACTTCTAAAGTCCATAATGCCTTAGAAGATGCTATCCTTACTGCCAAATGTATATCCATTATCTTAAATAACTCTAAACAATTTAAAATAATTAAAGAATAAATTAAAATAAAATCTAAGAGCGGAGTAAATTTAGAAGATACCTTTTTTTATAATTAATTTTTTATAATTTTTTTATTAAATTTTTACTAAATTTTTTACTAAAGTCTATGTCGGGAATTCCTATTAAATAAGTTTCATTATCCTTAGTTATTAGTTGTAGTTTCTTATTTTTTAATTGTTTTTTATATTCTTGATAAATTTGGCTTAAAGATTTATTTAGTATATACATTCTTTGATTATTGGATCCTTTATAAATTTTATTTGTTTTTTTGCTTTCAATAAATGGACCGTCTATTAAAACATCTATATATTTTAAGATATCTCCATAATTTTTTTGTAAATAATTAAATTTATACCCACTGTATAAAAGAATATCGTTAAATTTTAATTCTTTAAGTTTTTTTAGTAAAGTATAAAGTGATGTGCTTTGATCAAAAGGTTCCCCACCACTTATCGTTATTGATTTAGTATTATAAATCTCTGAATAATAATTAATTTGATCTATTACTTGTGCTATTGTTTTTTTATATTTTTTATCAAATTCCCAAGTATGCTTAGATATACAACCTTTACATCTTATACTACATCCTTGAAACCAAACACCTATCCTTATACCTGGCCCTAATGTTAACACAGGAGCATATATTAAATTAATTAATACACTTGTATTTGATTCTTTATCTCTATAATTCATTAAAGATCACTTAATAAAATATTTACAACTTTTTCTAAGTGTATAGCTCTTGAACCTTTTATATCTATTAAAATTTTTTCTTTATTATCCCTAATTTTTAATTGTTTTATATGATCTATTAAATCATCTACATTTTTAAAGGATAAAACATCATTTAAAATATCATTATTTAAAATATCGTTTTTACTAATTTTATTAAATATTTTATTAAATTCAGAGCCTACTAAGAAAACCTTAATTTTATATTTACTCTTATTTAATAAATTTAAGATCTTGTTAAATATAAGTAAATGATAAAATTTAGAAAATTTACCTAATTCTAACATATCTCCAAAAATTAAATGAATCTTATCAAAATAGTTGGATATCTTAAAAACTACATTTAAATTTTCCTTCATAGATAAAGGATTACTGTTATAGCAATCATCTAATATATATAAATTACCATTTCTTTTAAAATTAAATCTATTTTCTTCTAAGGATTTATTAAATAAATCTTTTTCAATAAAATTAAAAAAATTTAGTAAAACTTCATTTTTTATTTCTTTTGCTTTATTTAGTTTTAAATTTATTAATTTATTAACAAAGAATAAAGCCATTAAAAAGTTTCTTAGAATACCTTTAGATAATATGGAATTTATTTCAAATTTTTTACTTAACTTTCCAAATTTTAAATTAAATATAGTAAAAAAAGTATTATTTTTATTGATTATTTTGTAATTAAAAATGTAGTAATTTTTATTAGGTAGGATAAATGATTTAGGATTTTTTACATGTTTTTTTATTTTATATTCTGTAGGTATAATAAAAAACTCTTTGTTGTTATTAATTAAATACTTTAGTAATTCTCCTTTAGCTTTATTAACCCCCATTATATTACCTACTTGTAAAATATGAGCTGGACCTATTGAAGTTATAATCCCATAATCTATGTCAGCTATATTAGCTAAATATTCTATTTGGCCAAATCCCCTCATCCCCATTTCTAATATAGCGTACTTTGTATATTTATTAATTGAAAAAATACTAAAAGGGACTCCTAATTCATTGTTAAAACTTTTTTTACTATAAATAATTTGGTCCTTAAAGAAAAAAGATAATAAATTATATAGGATATTTTTAGTTGTTGTTTTACCTGCTGAACCTGTTATCCCTATTACTTTCAAATCACTTATAGCTTTTACTTTTTTTATAAAAATCTTTGAAGTTAATCCTATAAACCTTATACTATCATTAACTACTATAAAAGCTTTATTATATTTTTTAAATAAATTTAGAAGGTTTTCTTTGTTTAATTGATAAAAATTTTGTTCAATTATAACTAAATCAATATTTTTTTCTAAAAGTTCATTAATGAAATTATGACTATCAAAATTTTCTCCCTTGATACATACAAAAATCTTTATAAATTTTAATTTATCTTCAATTAGGGCTTTATTTAAATCATCTATTAAATTTAAGTTTTCTTGAAAAATCCTTGTATCAGTATTAATTGAGTAAGGGAATAAAATATAGTAATCTTTAAAATTATTTAAATTAAATTCATCTGTAATTTTTAAAATGCTATTATTCGAGAAATCAGAAATTTTAAAATAAAAATGCTTATTTAATATATCGTTTATTGGGTTTATTTTTTTTAGTTTCATAAAATGCTTTTTTAATAAGGTGTATAGATTTCATATGAACATTTATAAATTTCATTAACTATTTCTTCAAATTTTAAATTAGTATCTGTTAGCTTATAGTTTTTAGGAGTTATTAAAAGTAAATTTTTATTTATCTCAAAATTTAAACTAAAAGTAATAGAACTAAGATGATTAATTATTGAATTTATACATTCTTTGCAAATTATTTCCTTATTAAAATAAAAAAGTAATTTTATATTTTGTAATTTTAAATTAGAAGATATATTTAATAAGGGATTTAATATTGAATATAAATTTTTGTTTAATATAGTTTGGTCAAAGACAAGAACAAGAATTTCAATGTCATTTTTATTATCAATACTTATATTTTTATTTATCAAAAAGAAAGCGGATTTTATATTAGGAATATCTTTTAGATTAATTAAAACGTATTGTTTTTCTATTTTATTTAACTTTTTTTCAAAAATTATATTTAATCTGTTTATTTCAGCAAAAGAATT
>JAPYWL010000089.1 GCA_028276365.1 Deltaproteobacteria bacterium
GGGGTATCTATTAATACTAATTGTATGATTTTATTATCAATTTCTTTTATTGTATAACCGTAGATATTAACTCTGGTGGTTTGAGGTTTTGGAGAAACTATTGAAGCTTTTATATTTAATAGATTATTAATTAAAGTAGATTTTCCTACATTGGGTTTCCCTACTATGGCTACATAACCAGCTTTAATTTCTTTTCCTTCTTCCTTATCTTTACTTTTTATTTTTCCCATTTATTTTCACCCTGATAATAAAAATAAAGTTTATAAAGATTTTATAGTACTTCTTATTAGCGGCTCTTTTAGGTTTTTATTACCTAATAAAACTACTATTAAATCTTTATGCTTAAAAATAATAACTATGTTTTCTTTGTAATTAAATGAAATATAATTAAAATCAGCTTTTAAGGAATTCCTATCTATTTTATTTAATAGTATCTTTTTTAAAAGTTCTATTAAAGAGTTTAGTTCTTCTTGTGAAGTATTAAATAAATTATTCAAATTTTTAATTTCTAAATTTAGATCAAATATTATAATTGCTAATAAGTCTTTTGTATTTTTAAATTTTTCTAATATTGTTTCCATAATTTATCAATAATTCATTTTGAATTTATATTTCATTTTAAATTTATATTTTTATTTAAGAATTCGATTATATCATTTACTATTAAAGCAATTTGATTATATTCTACTGATAGGTTTTGGTAATTAGCAATTTTTTCAAAAATTTCGTTTTTCAGAGTTTTATAAAAATTTGGATTAAATTTAAGTTCTACCATATTATCTTTTATTTTATTACCTATAACTACTAAAAAAGGTATTCCTAATAGTTCCCAATCTTTAAATTTAACACCTGCTGATTCTTTCCTATCATCCCATAAAACTTCTATTCCCTTAGAAATTAGTTCATTATATAAATTTAGGGATTTTTCAAATTGAATTTTGTCGTCAGTATTTATAGTGATTATATGTATTTTATAAGGTGCAGAATTAAATGTCCAGGTGATAGAATTCTCTAAAGAATAGGCTTCTACTATAGCTGAAACTAATCTACTAACACCTATCCCATAACATCCCATTATTATTGGTTTTAATTTATTATTTTCGTCCATAAAATAAGCTTGTAATGCTTCAGAATATTTAGTTCCTAATTTGAATATATGTCCTAATTCTAATGCTTGATAAACCTTATACTTACCTGAACATCTAAAACATTCATCATTATCAGTAGCTACAGAAATATCAGCAAATTCATTTACCTCTAAATTCTCAAAACTTAAATTAATAAAATGATAATCCTTTTTATTTGCACCTACTATTATATCTTTTAAATTTACAATAGAATAATCTGCTATTATTTTTATCTTATGTCTATTATTTAGATTAACTGGACCAATATACCCTAATACCCAATTATTACTTTTAAAATCACTTTCATCAGCTAAAAATACTTCTTTACCTAAATACTTATTTAGTTTTATTTCATTTACTTCTTTATCTCCTCTAATTAAAACTAAGTAAAAATTATTTTCATTATCTTTATATAGGATACTTTTAACAAAATCTTTTTCAGTTTTATTAAGATGTTTAACTAAGGCTTCTATAGTTGAGGTATTAGGAGTATGTATTAAATGTTTTTCTTCTAAAATTTTAAGATCAATAGGTTTATAAGAATATGAAAAGGAAGGTTTATTTATTTTAGCAATTTCAGTACTTGCAGTATATCCACAATTCATACATTTTATAAATTTATCTTCTCCATTAGGGGTAATTAACATGAATTCATGAGAAACATCTCCACCAATTGCTCCTGAATGAGCTTCTACTACTTCAAACGGTAAGTTTAATCTTTCAAATATATTAGTATAAGCTTTATAAACATCGTTATAAGTTTTATCTAAGCATTCTAAGGAAGCATGGAAACTATATAGATCTTTCATTATAAACTCTCTACCTCTTATTAATCCACCTTTAGGTCTTAGTTCATCTCTAAATTTTACTTGTATTTGATATAGCAATAATGGAAGATTTTTATAACTTTTAACAAAGTGAGCTACTATATCAGTTATTATTTCTTCATGAGTAGGTCCTAATAGCATATCTACACCTTTCTTATCTTTAAATTTAAATAAAACATTATCCATTGTATAATATCTATTAGTTTTTAGCCATAAATTGGAAGTATGTAAAGCAGGCATTAATAGTTCTTGTGCCCCTATTTTATCCATTTCCTCTTGGATTATCTTCCATATTTTTGATAAAACTCTAAAACCTAAAGGTAGAAAATTATATATTCCTGAAGCATGTTGATATATATAACATCCTCTAATTAGTAAGGAATGACTTAAAGAAGTGGTATCTGAAGGATTCTCTTTTAAAGTATATATAAAAGCTTTACTATATCTCATTTCATCTAACCTCTCATTTATTGTTCATTGTTATTTTGTTTTTTAGCTAATCTGCTATTCTTAAATCCATAAAGTAAATATATACTTACTCCTATTATAGTCCATATTATTAATCTTATCCAAGTATCTCCAGGTAAGAAAACCATTTGAACTAAGGAAAATATAGCTCCTAAAGGTGCTACTATCCAAACCGCAGGGGTTTTAAATGGCCTGTTTATATCAGGTCTTGTTATCCTTAATATTAATACTGCTATACTTACTATTGCAAAAGCTAATAAGGTACCAATTGATACTAATTCCCCTAATAATCTTATGGGAAATATTGCTGCTACTAGCATTGCTGATAAAACTACTATTATAGTAGAAATATAAGGGGTTTTAAAGGTAGGATGTACTTTTGAAAAAAATGGAGGTACTAATCCATCTCGGGATATAGAAAAAAATATTCTTGTTTGACCTAATAAAGTAACCATTATAACAGAAGTTAATCCTGCTAACGCTCCTAATTTTACTAATAATTTTAAAAATGGTATCCCAATTTTATCAATACCCACAGCAATAGGATCTGGTACATTTAGTTCTTTATAATTTACTACACCTGTTAAAACTAAACTAACTGAGATATATAAAATAGTAGAGATAGCTAAGGATCCTAAGATCCCTATAGGTAGTGTTTTTTGAGGATTTTTTGCTTCTTGAGCAGCAGTGGAAACTGCATCAAACCCTATATAAGCAAAGAATACTACTCCAGCTGCTCTTAATATCCCTGTTATTCCGTATTCTCCAAATCCTTCTGAAGGCGGGATAAATGGTGTCCAATTTGAAGGATCTATTTTCCCAAATCCTACTACTAAAAAAATTAATAATACTAAAACCTTTATTATCACTATTATATTATTAACTATTGCTGATTCACTTATTCCTATTAATAAAACAATTCCAACTATAAAAACAATTAGTACTGCAGGAAAGTTAAAATAACTACCTGTTAATTTTAAATTTAAAAAAGCTAGAAATTTCTCTATTAAATTAGCTGAATTATTTGATAATATAGCTCTTTTAGTTTCGGAGTCTATTACATCTACAGGAGCAGAAGCTATTTCTTTAGGTATAATTATTCCAAAATCTTTTAGTAAGCTGGTAAAATATCCGCTCCATCCAACTGCTACTGTAGATCCTGCAATTAAATATTCTAATACTAAATTCCATGCAATAAACCAAGCCCAGAATTCTCCTAAGGTAGTATAGGCATAAGTATAAGCACTACCTGCTATAGGTACCATAGCAGCAAATTCAGCGTAAGCTAACCCTGCAAATGCACAACCTAACCCTGCTATTATAAAGGATATAGCTACAGCAGGACCTGCGTAATTTGCTGCCGCTTGCCCCGTTATAACAAATATTCCTGCTCCTATTATTGCTCCTAAGCCTAAGGATATTAATCCTAAAGCTCCTAATGCTCTCTTTAATTGCGGCCCCTTCTCTAAATCCTCTAAGAAATCCTCTACCGGCTTTATTCTTAATATCTCTTTAAAAAAATCTTTCATATCCCTTTCCCCCTATTTAATCAATCTATTTAATCAAAATGTTTTTTATTTGCTATCTTTTTATTTTTATTTACTATTAGAATTCTTTAAATATTGCAAGTTATCCTTTTATTTTTTTATAAGAAAAATATAAAACAAAAATTAAAGGAACAAAAAATAA
>JAPYWL010000022.1 GCA_028276365.1 Deltaproteobacteria bacterium
GTTTAGCTTACCCATAGGGGAATTGAAAGCCTGAGAAGTTCAAAAAATCTTTCAGGGCTGTACCAGTTTAGCTTACCCATAGGGGAATTGAAAGTAGATATCATTTAGCAATATTCTTGTAAAGTTTGAAAGTTTAGCTTAGATGGGAATTGAAAGATAAATAAATTAGTAAAAGTATTCTATAGACCCAAAAATTCTAGCTTACCCCTAGGGGAATTGAAATTAGGATTTTCTGTAAGTTATTCTTCCTTTAGTTAGATCATAAATTGATAATTGAACTACTACTCTGTCACCTACGGAAACTTTAATAAAATTAACTCTCATTTTTCCAGATAAGTGAACTAAAACAATATGCCCATTATCTAACTTAACTCTAAACATCCCATTAGGTAGGGCTTCAATAACTTCGCCTTCAGTTTCTACAAAATCCTTTAAGACTTTTATATTTTGATCTTTTTTATTTTTTTTGTTAGACATAAAGATAAGAAGCGGGGACGACGGGACTTGAACCCGCGACCTTTGGCGTGACAGGCCAACGTTCTAACCGTGCTGAACTACGCCCCCAAGCCTATTAAACCTATTATATTTATTCTACTTTTTTTACTTTTCCCCTTCTTATTTTTTTTATTTCTTTATTTTTTTTATTGCCTATAAAAAAAAGTAAATAAATTAATTTATGTTTATTAAGAATTTTATTTAATTTTACTAAGGGAATGCTTTTGTTAAAAAAAAGTAAAAATTAAAATTTTTATTTAAAATGTAAAAAAAATGTAAAAAAATAAAAATTAAACCTTTATATTTCAGATTTTTGTATATATAGATAATGGATAAAAAATCTAAAATTCAATAAAGGAGGTAAAAAATGATTAACGTAAATAATATAAACTCCTTTAATTTTAATAATATAAATAATATAAATTTGATTAATTCGGGAATTCAAATTAATAATAATATACAAATTATAAATAATTTTTATGATATAAATTTAATAAGATCAGGACTACAATTGCAAAATCAACTAATAAATATCTATAATCAAGCCTTGGGAGCTAATAATGCTATACTTTCATTGGGAAATTCAATGATATTTACTGATAATAATAATGAATTAAGACTGATCCTAATGTTATAGTTAAATATACTTCTTAGTTCCTTATATAACTCTCAAAACAACTATAATCCCTATAATTATAATCCTTTATATGGTAGTTATCCTCAAAATTATTTAGATCAAAATTATCAAGATTACCAAAATTATTATAATCCTAATTACTATGATAATTATGGTAATTATAATTACGATGATTTAAACTATGGTTTCCAATCATCTCAATTTAGTAATAGTGTTAATAATCCGAACACAACACATAATAGTAATGCTCAAAGAGTAGGTGATAGTAATGTAAGAAGGGGAGGTAGTAGTAGTGGTGGTAGTGGTAATAGTGTAAGTAACAGAGCTGGTAGTAAGGAAACCAGTGACGAAACTTATTATCATGGAAAAAGAACAAAAATAGAAGGAAATACATATTATGATAAAGATGGAGATGGACAAAGAATATTATATAAAAGAGGAAATAGTTTTGTTTCTGTGGGAATTGGAGACAAAGCAGAAGAAGTTGAGAATGGGATTGGAGGAAAAGCAAGAGTATCAGCTAAGGGAACAGTACAAGCAGATGTAGGGAATGGTAGTGGTATTAAAGTAGAAGGTGAAGCATATATTGAAGGAGGAGTATGGGCAGAAGGTGAAGCTTCATTAGGACGCACAAGACGTGTTAGTAAGGAAGGAAATGATTATATAGTATATAAACAGGGGATTTCAGCTAGTGCTGGAGCTGGAGTTTCTGCTGGGGTAAGAGGAGCTGTTAGTGTATATAATGGATATGACTCTATTACTGGAGAAGTAGACCTTTCTAAAGGTATATCAGGAATGTCAGCTGGTATTGAAGCACAAAGGGGAGCAGCTTTAAATACTAATAACTGGCTATTAGAATTTGGGGGAGCTTTTGGATTAGATATAGGAGACATTTTGCAATTTATTCCGGTTGCAGGTCCAATAGCTAAAATATTGGAGTTTGGATTTAGAATATCTTTATCAGGTAAAGTACAATTACATGAAGCAGCTAATCAATCTAAACAAGAAATAAAATCAGAAGCAGATAAGATATTTAATCAAGAATTAAATCAGATGAAACAACAAACAGTAAACGACTTAAAACAAAATAATAAAGTAAGTAAAAGTGAAATACAAAATAAAGCTCAAGAAATAAAAAATAAAAGAAATGAATTATATAAAAAAGCTTTACTAAAAGCATGGAATTCCAAACAACATGAAGTAAAACAAAAATTAAAAACTGAAGCTAGAAATAGAATGACTAACATTCTACCTAAATTTGCTAGAGAACTTGTAAATAACAGAATCGCTCCATTGATAAATAGCTCATTAAGTTCATTACCAGGATTTGTTAGAAATGGAATTATAAGAGCATTACAAGCAAGCGGCCAAGTAAATAGTTTTATTGCTAATATGTTAATATTACCTGATTATATAATACTAATGGAAAGAGTTATAAATGAAGTAAAAGTAACTGATTTCTTTAAAGATGTAAAATAACAAATAATAATATTAAATTATAGATCTTTAGAAAAATTTTAAATTTCAGGCAGCATAAACTAAGCTAATTGAAAAAGTTATATATTAACAAATTAAGGTATCCGAAATTTTATATATTTTTATATAAATCCTTATAAAAGGAATTAATTATAGGTACTCTTCTCTCTTTAGTAAATGAGAATTCAGAAATTTTAAAACCTATTGGTGTTTGATACCTTTTATATTCATTTACATAAATTCTCTTTATTATATCTAAATACAAATTCTTTGTTATATCAATATTTTCTTCTTTCAATTTATTTTTTATTTGTTTAAAAGAAAATTTTTTTTCTAAGTGGTAATATAAGATTTTATCAAGGATATGATAAGGTGGTATATCGTCTTCGTCTTTTTGGTTATCTCTTAATTCAGCAGAAGGTTCTTTAAGAATAATTTCTCTTGGGATTACATTATTAAAAGTTTTATTAATATAATTAGCTAAGGAATATACTTGGAATTTGTATAAATCTTTTAATGGAGCAATAGCTCCGATACTATCCCCATACAAAGTAAAATATCCAACACTAACCTCACTTTTATTAGAAGTAGCAATAACTAAAGAATTAGTTTTATTGGCGTAATACATCAAAATAATAGCACGTATCCGTGATTGTAAATTCTCATCCGCTAAATTAAAATCCTTATTAAACCCAAATTCTTTAATTAACGACTCTCTTAATTTAAAATAAAATTCATCTATATTAACAATAAAATAGTTTAAGTTTAGGTTTTTACATAGATTAATTGCATCTTTAATAGAAGAATCTTTATTAAATTTAGTAGGCATTATAATGGGAATAACATTATTAATAGAATGTTTTAATAAAACTAAACAAACAGCAGAATCAATACCACCACTAACTCCTATAACAGCACTATTAAAACCCGTATTTCTAAAATACTCTTTAATACCAAATATTAAAGCTTTATATATTAATTCATCATTTTCTTTAATTATTTTTGTTTTTTCTTCTTTATAAGAATTTTCATTATCTTTAATATTGATTTTATTTTTAAAATTAATTTTAATGATCTGCTTTTTAAAACCTTTGTAGAATTTAAGATAATTATTTAAGCTTGATTTAAAAATCTTTTTTAGGATATTCCTATATGATTTTTTATTATCTATTTTTTTTTCAATATTTATAAAAGCTTTAGTGTTATGGAGATTATTAAGGTAACTGGATAAATCAAAATGAAAAATTTCTTCATTAAAAGGCTCTAAGTTATAAACAATATTACCTAAGTTATCTACTATAAAGGAGTTTCCATCAAATAAAACATCATCATATAATCCCACAGTATTAACATATACAAAAAAAGCACTAATTTCTTTAGCTTTATTAATTAATAAATCATATCGTTTTTTTTGTTTATTAATTTCAAAGGGTGAAGCATTTATAACTATAAAACCCAAAATATTATATTTATATTTTAGATAATAAACTGGTGTAAAATTATCCCAAATATCCTCACATATTAATAAACTTAAATTATAAAGTTTTTTGTTATAATTGATTTTAAAAATAATAAAGGAACTCCCAGAAATAAAATATCTTTTTTCATCAAATACTCCATAGTTAGGTAAAAATATCTTATTATAAACAAATATTTTATTTTTATAAAAAATAAATGCTGAGTTATAGATTTTGTTATTCTTATAAAAAGGGGAACCTAAAATAAAAATCTTGTCTTTAAATCCTTTTTTTAGAATAATATTTTTTAAATTATTAATTTTAAAATTGATAATTTTTTTAAATTCACTAATTAATAATATGTCACTTGGTATATAGCCGCTTAAGAATAACTCAGGGAATATAATTATATCAGAATTATGGAAATTATCTAAATTTTCTATGATTTTATTAAAATTAGATTCAATATTAGCATTTGAAAAGGTAAGTTGAGCTAGGGAGATTATCATAATTTTAAAGAAAAATAGAAAGTAGTACCTTTATTTAGCTCACTTTCAACCCAGATTTTTCCGTTATGTAATTCTATTAATTTTTTAGTTATATAAAGTCCTAAGCCTTTACCTGATATCTTCTTTTGTTTAGTAGCTTCTGTAGTTCTATAGTATTTATCAAAGATCTTATTAATTTCATCAGGAGGTATCCCCATCCCTTGATCTGAGATTCCTACTATTATTTCTTTTTTTGTTTTTTTAACAGTAATGGTAATTTTACCACCTGCTGGGGAATATTTAACAGCATTAGATAGTAAATTATGTAAAACTTGTTCAATTTTATCTTTATCAGCATTAACTATAATACTATCTTCATCTGTAATTAACTCAAATTCATACCTAACATAACTTAACTCAAATATATTAACTACTTTTTTAATAACTTTAATTAAATCAAATTTGGTTAAATTAACTTTTAAAACATTACCTTCTAATTTTCTAAGATCCATCAAATTGTTAAGCATTCTGTTAATTCTATCTATTTCGGAATTAATAACTCTTAAATAGGAATCTCGTTGCTCATCTGTTATTTTATCTGAGTATCTAAGTAAGGCTGTAATATACCCTTTCATGGTAGTCAATGGAGTTTTAATATCGTGTGAAATAGAAGCAATAAAATCATCTTTCTCTTTTTCTATTTCCTTTTTTTCTGTTATATCTCTAATAACTAGTAAATAACCTATAATATCATCATCGATAGTTATATAAGAAATGAAATATTCGATGTTTTTTATAGTGTTTCCTATTTCATAAGTTGTTTCTTTGTTGATAATTTTAGGAAATTCATTGTTATTAAAGTAATTGTCAAGTATTTGATTAATTTGGGTTAAATCAGAATATAATAAAGAATTTCTATCTAATATTAAATCATCTATTTTATATCTATAGTTAATTTGATTATAATTATTAGAATTTATCTCTAAGATCTTAATAGCACTTTTGTTAATCAAAATGACATTTCGTTCTAAATCAAAAGCAATTATGCCTTCTTTCATTATTTCAAACATTTCTTCTAATATTTCTTTATCCCTAATATTAATATATCTTAGGAAAGCATTATTGTATATTATTGAGGGAATTTTACAAGCTAAATGTAAAATATCAGTATCTAATATGTTTAAATCTTTGGATAGAGATATAATAAAAACATATTTATATTCATAATGGTTATTAAAAATCTCGTAACTGCCTATAGGTAATATAAGAATATTATTTATTTCTGGATTATCATAAAAGATCTTTTTTGTAAGTAAAGATAAAGAGTCATCAGATAATTTATTAATATTTTTCCTATCAATTATAATATTACTTTTTTGGGATATATTTTCTAAATCTATTAAAGAAATAGAAAAATTATCTAGAATTTTAAGATTTTGAGTATTTTCTAATAAATTATTATTTAATTTAAAATCTACGTTAGAATTATCTCGTTTATAACTGTAGTAAATAAAGCTATATCTAAAACCTGTATTCTTAAAGATTAAATCAATAAATGAAAAAATATCTTCAAAAATATTTAATTTTTTTTCAAATTTAGAAATGTAGTTAAATAATTCAATTATAACACCCTGGATTGCTCTGAATTTTACCAAAGATCTTTCATTTCTAAGTTTGTTTATAAATTTACCTATTTCATTAGATAGTGCTTTAAAAATATGGTATTCATTTCTGTTAAGTTCCTCTATTTTATTGATGGAGTTTATTAAAATTGTACCTAAAATTTCGTTATTAAAGTAAATGGGAATGTTAATAATAGTATTAACTCTACCTTTTACAAGATTCTTTATTAAAAAATATTCAGAAGATGAAGAATTAATTAATTTAAATTCACTAAAAATCTCAAAATACTTTATAAAATCATCACTATTTGAAATATTATCTATAATTTCAATAATTTGATTTTTATAATGCTCAGAAATATTAAAAGTAATTAACTTATCTAATCTTTGAAGTACTTTATTCCATATAATAATTAAGGCAGAATTTATTTTGAAATCTGTTATATTATCTAATTCTTCTAAGATTTTTATTAACTTTTGTTCTAATTCGTTGTAATTATTACATTCATCTATACTATTTAAAATAGTTTCTATAAATTGCTGAAATTCAAGTTTTAATTCTAAATCGCTTAATTTATTTTCATAAATTCTTAAATTATCTTCTAATTTCTTTTTATTTAGATATAAGTTCCTTAACTCCAATTTTAAGTTATTTATTTCACTGTAAATAGAATTAATATAATCTACGATGAATATAATAACTGATAAAGCAGTTTTTAATATAAAAATTTCATCATTAGCTATTTTGATATTTCTATTGATAAAAACGATATCTATTAAGTAAATTGAATTTTTGTTTTTAAATATAATTGAAAAAGTGTTATTAAAGATATTAAATAAATTGGTATCTACTTTTGTTAATTTATTGTAAAAGTAACTTTTAAAAATATTTTGGTAATTAAAAATTAAGTTAGAATAATTTGTAAAATTTGGATTAATAACAACATGTTCAGAAAGAATTTCTTTTTTATTTAAATCAATATTTTTAAAAATAACAGCACTACTATTTAATAACTCAAAGAATAATGAAGCAAAATTATTAAATACATTATCTAAACTAATATAATCTTTGCTTAATAAATTGTTAATTACTTCAAAAAATTTGTAATAAATTACAAAATAAGCTTGATTTTTATATATTTCATATAATTCCAAAATTCTCTCTAATAAAAAAGAAGTGTTATTATATTGATTTGTAGTATCAACAAATGAAAATAAAATGTTATTTTTTTTTAGTTTTATTAATCTACAATAATAATTTCTAATTTTAGAATGTTTACATAAGAAGCTACTGTAAGGGGAATCCTTATAAAAGGCTGGACAAATTTTGCTTAAATTACTCCAATTATCTATATAACAAGGTAAATTTCCATATTGTTTACCTGTCTCGTTTAAGACAGCTAAATCTGCTATTTCATGCCCATTCTTTTTAAATACCTCCTTTATTAACTCTATAAACTCGTTAATATTATAACTACTATATTCTCTAATATTTGTAAAAAATTGAGAAATTATAGAATAAAAAGTTTTTTTATAATTTTTATCATCAAATTCGCTAATTAACAAAACTAATTTATCTATGTATTTTTTTAATAAATTAATATCATAGTTAGTAATTTCCTTTTTTCTTTTAATAGTAATAGTTCCAAAGTTTTTATCTTTAAAAGAAATTGGCATAGCTAATAAAGTGTAATGATCAACAGAGAAAGGAGTAGTTAATACTCTCGGATCTTTTGTAGAATCCCAAATAACTATTGGAATATTTTCCTCAAAGGCTACTCTCTCTATACTATCTGAAACATATTTATGATAATTAACGCAATTGGAATCCAAACCTAAATGTATAACACAAGTGATACTAAAATCATCAAACTCTAAAATATAAACTTCATCTGCTTCAAAAACTTCTTTTATCTCTTGTAATAAATTATAAAACTTTTCACTATAAAATTCACTACTTACTTTATTTACTATTTTGTTTATCATTAGAGTGTTGTAAAAAAATTATAGATCAAGTTCTTCTATAGAGAATTGATTAGCATTTTCTAATATAATTTTTTTTCTATTTTCAACTTCTATACCCATTAATATATTTATGATATTATGAGCTTTTTCAGCATCTAATAATGAAACTTTTTTTAAGATCCTTGTTTTAGGATTCATAACTGTTTCCCATAATTGATTAGGATTCATCTCTCCTAAGCCTTTAAATCTTTGAACTTTATAATTATTTGTATTTAAATTTTTTATAACTTTATTTAATTCTTTATCATTATATACGTAAAAAGATTCATTATTAGTAATAACTCTATAAAGAGGGGGTTGGGCTAAATAAACATGGCCTTTATATATTAACTGTTTCATATACTTAAAAAAGAAAGCTAATAAAAGAGTTCTAATATGGTATCCATCGATGTCTGCATCAGTAGCTATTATTATCTTTGAGTACCTTAGTTTAGAGATATCCAAATGTTTGTCTTCGTAATCGATCCCGCACCCTAAAGCTGCTATTATGCTCCTTATTTCATTATTTTGTAGGATTTTATCAATATTAGATTTTTCAACGTTTATAATTTTACCTTTTAGTGGCAAAACTGCTTGAGTATTTCTATCTCTACCAGCTTTAGCAGACCCCCCTGCACTGTCTCCCTCTACTATAAATAATTCCCGCTTCTCGAATTCTTTGGATATACAATCAGCTAATTTTCCTGCAACAGTATATAATAATTCGCTCTTAGTTTTAGTTAATACTATTTGTTTAGCTCGTTTAGCTGCTTGACGAGCTTTATAACTTATTATCGCTTTATTTATTATTTTCTCTATTATCTCTTGTTTGGTATCAAATACCTTTTTTAATTCATTATAAATTATACTTTCTAATATTGGCCTTATTTCACTGTTAACCAATTTAGCTTTAGTTTGACCTTCAAATTGAGGATTAGGTACTTTTACTGAGATAACATATACCATTGAGTTCCTTATATCATCCCCAGTTAAGTTTATATCTTTTTCTTTTAGTTTTTCTAAAAAGTAAGGTAAATAATTATTAACTACTTTGGTAAAAGCTTGTTTAAAAGCGCTTACATGAACTCCTCCATCTACCGTATTAATATTATTAGCAAATGATTTAATTAGTTCTATTTCTGAATCAGTATGTACAAAAGAAGCTTCAATTATTAAATCTTGATTACTTCCTTTTATATAAACAATTTCATAAATTTCTTGTAAGTTATTATGTTTTAGTATAGTTTTGACAAAATCTACAATACCGCCTGGATAATTTATTACCCTTTTAATATTTTTTCTCTCATCAATAAATTCAATAGTTATAAAAGGATTAAGAAAAGCTAATTCTTCTAATCTTTCAAGTATGTATTCATCATCAAATTCGGTAACTTTAAAAATTTCAGGATCAGGCTTGAATTTTATAATTGTACCTGTTTTATTAGTTTTTCCTTTCTTTATAACTGGAGTAATTGGTATTCCTTTTTGATACTCTTGATAATAAATATAGCTATCTCTATGGACTTCTGCTTTTAAATAAGATGATAAAGCATTAACTACTGAAACACCTACTCCATGTAGTCCGCCTGAGATTTTATAAACTTTATTTGAAAATTTAGCACCAGAATGCAAGGTAGTAAGTACTACTTCTAAAGCAGGTTTCCCTTCTGATTCTACTATATCAACAGGAATCCCCCTACCATTATCTTCTACTATACATTCTCCTTCTTTAGTAATAGTAACTTTGATATAATCACAATATCCAGCAACTGCTTCGTCTATACTATTATCTACTACCTCATTAATTAAATGATGTAGACCTTTTTTATCTGTAGAACCAATATACATAGCTGGACGCTGTCTTACAGCATCCAACCCCTTTAATACTTTTATATCCTTTCCTGTATAATTACTATTATCCTTATTTGTTTTTTTGTTTAATAATGTCATAAAGCTATTTATAATTTATATTTATCTTTTTTGGATTGAGTAGATCTTAGTTTCAAAATAGTACCAATGATAATCCCAATAATCATACCTAAAAATAATCCAATAATTGAAGTTATAATAATTCCTGCTACTAATGGTAAAAAATTACCAACTATTATCCCTATAATTAATCCAATGATACTACAAATAACAACACTTATCCAGAATACTTTATCATCCATTTATAAATTACCCTTACTATATTTGTTTTTATTAAAAATGTTTAAAGGGATTTTTAGTCAGTAAGTAGTTCTTATTATTTATATTCTTTAAATTGTTATATAACCCTTTGTAAGTATGTAAGTTTTATTAAATAAAGGAACTATTAGCTAAAAAATTAAATTAATATTATGATGGATGATAAAACTCAAGATGATATAACAATAAAGATTTCAAAAGAATCTAACCAACAAACTGAAAATCTAATAAATCAAGATTTATTTTTTAATATAAAAGATCTAAAAAAAATTGGAAAGTATGAAATAATAAATGAAATAGAAAGTGTTGGGGGACAAGCAGATTTATTCCTTGTTAAAGATATAAACAATAAAAAATTTGTTTTAAAACTATATAAGAAAAATGTAGAAATAAATGATTTAGCTATAAAAAAAGTAATAGAGCTATCTAAAAGATATCCCGAGTATTTTATAAATATTTATGAACTAAATTATGACCCAAATTTAAAAAGATATTATGAAATTCAAGAATATATTGACTATGGAAATTTAGAAGATTTTAATAAAAATATACTTTCTAAAGATCTTAATTATGGACTAGTAGATAAAATTATATATAAATTAAATGAAGGGTTAAATATATTACATTCAAATGGGATAATACATCGTGACCTTAAACCCACTAATATCTTAATAAGAAATATTAAAAAGTATAAAGATAAAATTATAGATATAGAAACTATAATTACTGATTTTAATGTATCTACTTTAATAGAAGCTAATATAACAAAAAAGATAACACAAGATATAAAAGGAACAATTAGCTATTTAGCTCCCGAAACATTTAGTAATATTATTAAAAAAGAATCAGATTATTGGGCTTTAGGAATAATCACTTATGAACTTTTAACTAATTCTAATCCTTTTGAAAATATTAATCTAAATTTAATAATATATACTTTATTAACAAAGGGAATAGAGATTCCTGATAATATACCCTTAAAATATAGAGTTTTACTTAAGGGATTATTACAAACAAATCCTGATAAAAGATTTACTTATAATCAAGTTAAAGAAGTATTACAAGCAAAAGATGAAACTGAACTAAAGAAAATAGAACAAAAATACTTTAATGAAAATTTAGTACCCCAAAGCCAATATCAACAGATTATAAGATATAACAATAAAGAATACTATTCCTTAGAAAATTTATTAACTGAATTTATAAAAGATTATAACTTATTCTTAAACGGTTTAGCTTTTTTTAAAACTGAACAATTTCAATCTTTACTTAACGATAATGATAAACAAATAATAAATAAAATTTATTCTTATGGTAATATTTCAGATGAAATAGCATTTAGTTTATTTTTAGCTTATAAGCTTAATTTACCTTTTTATCTTTATAACATAAATATTAACTCGGAAAATATATTAACAATAATAGATAAATACTTAGAAAAAAGAGAATTAAAACCAGAAGAATATAAAATATTAACTCTTTTAAATAACTTTTTTACAAAAAAACAAGATAACTTAGAAACATATTATAATATTTATCTAAATCTTACTAATAAACGGAATATAGAGCTAGAAACTCTTTTATCCAATCTAAGTAAAATTAAATTACCCTTAACTAAAAATTTAAATAATGAAAGCATATTAAAATTTATACTTGTTTTAGGATTAAAAAATAAGGAAAATTATATCATCCCAAACCAATTGAAAAATTTTAATATATTTAAGTATCACTTAGTTTCTGATATTGATTTAATAGATAAATTTTTACAAAAACAAGAGTTAGAATATTTAAATAAAATTTATATACTGCCTTATGAAGTAAAAAATTTAGAAAATTACTCAATAAAAGATTATATCCAAATAGTTAGTTGGTTAGACAAAAATAAAGATGATCTAATCTTAAGGAAAGACTTAAATATATCAAAAGAAATATATATAAAAGATTACGAAATATTAAGAAGAAAATTAGTGCAACAAAAAATTAATCAGCGAAATACTTTTTCTAATACTCTATCTATAAGTCAATTGGAATTTAATAAATTAATTGTATTAAATAGGTTATTGATGGAAAATAATTTAAGAGATAATGAGTTAATGTATTATATTAACAATTATCAATATTTAAATTATCAAATATTTAATAGCCTGTATGAAAGGAATATAAATAGATTGGTGGATATTTTATATTCAAAAAATAGAAGATTTAGAATTCCATCTAGTTTAATAGTTTTGTTTTTTTTATCTATTTTTACTTGTTTATTTTTAGGGATTGGGTTTTTTGTTTGTAGAAATCCTTATATGTTTCTTTATATGTTTGGGTGGAATTTTGAATATTTATATGCTTGTTTATTTGGTGGCATTTTTTTAGCTTTTTTAATTCCTATGATAATTGTTCCTTTTATAATAGGAGATTTATTTACTTTTAGAAATATAAGTAAAGAAAAAATAAGAGTAGAATTAGAAAAAAGGATTACTTCTGAAGCTCAAAGAATTTTAAACTAGATCTATATAGTTAAATTATAAACAAATTCTATATAGATAATTCTATTATTAAAAGGAAAGGTGTTAGTAAGTGGGGGTAGTTTATACTGCTACAGTACTTTTATAAGCGTTTTTACCTTCAAATATTGCATCTGCTATTTTTGAAGTTAAGAATTGCACAGATTTTAGAGCATCATCGTTAGCGGGTATAGGTAAACTAACTATATCAGGATTACCATCAGTATCAACAATCCCGACAATTGGTATTCCTACTTTATTAGCTTCTGCTATTGCTATCTCTTCTCTTCTAACATCTACAATTATTAAAACATCTGGAACTCTATAAATATTTCTTAGTCCTTCATATTGAGTTTGTAGATATTGTAATTCTTTATGGTATTTTTTAGCAGTTTTTTTGGGTAATTGATCTAAGATTCCTTCATTTGCCATTTTTTCAAGCTGTAACATATAATCTATTCTGCTTCTAATTATACTAAAATTGGTAAATAATCCACCGATCCATCTTTCTACAATGAAGTGAATATTAGCTCTTTTTGCTTCGTTTCTGATTATATCTCTTGTGTGTCTTTTAGTACCAACTATTAAAAATTCTGCTCCATTTGCAGCTTGCTCTTTTAGATAATTGTATGCCTTTTGTAACTGATTTAAAGTTTTTGCTAAATCTATTATGTAGATTCCCCCACGTCTAGTAAATATATATTTTTTCATATTTGGGTGCCATTTTTTAGTAGGATGACCAAAATGACAACCGTTTTCTAATAAATCTTTTATAGTTGCTACCATATCTCCTCTTTGTTTTTATTAAAGTGGATATTTCTATTCCGCTTCCACTTAGCGGGCTTTACATCATCCCTTTACTTTAAATGTTCTACATTTTTTTTTAAAATCCTATTTAAAATAGATTTTAACATAAAGGATTACCTTAAATAAACATTGAACTATATATTAGCTATTAAATTATTATTTTAAATTATTAAGGTGATAAAAATGATAACAAATACGCAAGATTTAAAAAAAATCTTAATAAATAAAGGGATAAAACCTTCTTATATTAGATTAAAAATATTGGAGTACTTAATAACAAAAGAAAATCATCCTACTGTAGATGAAATATATCAAGAACTAAAACAAATATTCCCTACTTTATCTAAAACCACTATCTATTTAAATTTAAACCTATTTGTTAAACACAATATAGTTAAATCTTTTAATATGGATAATAATGAACAAAGATTTGATTTTATTAAACAAGAACATATAAATTTCTTTTGTGAAAAATGTAAAAAAGTATATGATATTCCAGTAAATGAAATTAAAATTGAATACCAAAATAATGAGCATAAAATAAAAGAAACTGTTTTATATTTAAAAGGTATTTGTAAAGAATGCTTTCAATTCTCCTAATTTTCAATTCCTCTAACTTTCAATTCCTTTAACTTTCAATTCCCCCATTTGCTAAGCTAAACATTCATATTGTGGACAAGTAAGCTAAACTTTCTGAAATTTCTTCTATTTTTTCTTTCAATTCCCATATGGGTAAGCTAAACCTAATTTTCCTGGGGGAATCGACAGATTCAGTATTATCAAGCAAAAAGCATAATTTATAAACAAAAAACAAAAATTCAATATTGACTTTTGTCAATTTTTTTGAATACTCAAAACTGATCGACAGAAACTAAAAAAATTAAAAATAAAAATTAAAAAATTAAAAAAAACAAAAATTAAACAAAATTAAAAAATCCTCAAAATCCTTTTATGAAAATAAATTTTATAAAATAAATTACTAAAATCTACTCAAAAATCAAGGCAATCAACTTCAATCGGAGTTATATTAAAAGTTTTCATTACTAATTTAGATAGTTTCTTAAATAAAACCTGAATCATTCTTGGTATTATCCTCTTTCTTATATTTTAATTAGCAAGGGAAAAATAATAAGAAAAAGAATAATAATATTAATCTAAAAAACCAAAAATCTAAAAAAATCTAAAAAATAAAAGATGATTAAAAGAAATTATAATTTCATTACATTAGTAATTATAATAATAATTTTGTTTTTAAGTTCTTGTGCTACCCCTAACCCAATGCTTAAACCACCAACAATTACTAACAAATTACTAACTATCAGCGTTTATTTTAAAAATACTATACAATCTAATTTTTCCTATACTTATAATAATCAAAATTTTAATTATAATTTTTACTGTGCCCTATGTTTTAGATTTGATCAAGATTTTAATAATTTAAATATAGATAGATGGAGTCATATATATTTTTTTGAAAATGGATTTAAGAGATTTAACCGTATTAATCCTCCTAGTCCCAATACAAGTACACTTGACGAATGGTCATCCATTATTATTGATACTAATTCTAATAAAAATAATAATATACTAAATTTTAACATCCCTATTCCAGATAATATAATAGGTAGCCCTACCATATATAATTTCATAGTAATAGTATTTTTAAGAGATTTTGAATATAATCAAATGTCAGATAATTTTGGGCAAAACCCCATAGATTACTATGGTACAGGAGCTATTCAAAACATAACTATAAATACATCAAATACTAATATAAATCAAACATATGTATTACAAAATGAACAAGAAGGTGATTTAGATAATTCCAACTTACCTCCAGGTTTTCCTGATAATTACAAAGATTCCTTAGATATAACTAAAATAGAATATATCATAAGACAATAAATATAAAATATAAAAAAAGTTAATCAATAAAAAAGGGGAAATTAAAATGCTAACAAATATCGAAGAAAAAAATGAACACAAATTATCACAAGAATCTAAAAGAAAATATACTAATTTATTAATAATGATGTTTTTAGTTTCATTACCTTGGATGATAATAAAATCTTTAACGTTAATAGGGGTATTTAAATGGGATTATGAGAATTATGCTTTAATGAGTGCTATAATGACAGGGATAACAATAATAGCTTGCGCATTTATAGTTAGCTGGGCCTCAGAAGTATTACAAGAATACTTACCTCCTAATTTTGTTTTAGCTTTATTAGCAATAATAAACATATTACCTGAATATGTTGTAGATATTTACTTTACATATATGGCAGGTATAAAAGAAGAATATACACATTATGCAATAAGTAATATGACAGGTGCTAATAGGATGCTAATAGGTTTAGTTTGGCCCCTAATTCTAATTATATATTTAATAGCTAAATCCAAAAAATCTCCAAGCCTACCTAACTATATCCAACTTGATAAAACAAATATCTTAGAGATTACTTTCTTAATGATATCTACTTTATATTGTTTTACATTACCTTTTAAGGGAAATTTAAATTTAATAGATACTTTAATATTGTTTATAATTTTTGGGATATATATATATTTAGCAACTAGAATGGGTAAAAGGGAACCGGAGTTAGAAGGCCCACCATTAATTATTTCACAGCTGCCAGAAAAGTTTAAAAAATTTATGATATTTTTTATGTTTTCATTTTCAGGGTTAGGTTTTTTATTAAGTGCAGAGCCTTTTGGAGAAAGCCTATTAGTATTAGGTAGCAAAATAGCAACCAATTTTGGGTTTGATGCAGATACTACTAAATTTCTAATGGTTCAATGGATAGCACCTATTGCTTCAGAATCTCCAGAAATAATTGTAGTTATTATATTTGCCTATAAACTTTTAGCCCCTGACGCTTTCTCTACCGTAGTATCTTCTAAAATAAACCAATGGACTTTATTAGTCGGATTTATTCCATTAGTTTTTTTTATTTCATTATTAATAAATTCTAAAACAGGAAAACCTTTAATTTTAGATGAATTACAAAAACATGAACTATTATTAACTGCAGCTCAAAGCTTATTTGCTTTAGTAATGATATTAGATATGAAATTTAAAATAATAGATGCAATTCTATTATTTATTTTATTTACTACTCAACTAATAATTCCTGATATAAGATTACAAGTAAGTATAGCATATATTATATTAAGTTTTATTTTCCTACTAAGGTTAATTACTTCAAAACAAGTTAGAAATACCCTTAAAGAATCATTTGATTATACTTTACATCAAATTAAAAACTCGGGTAAAGAAAATTAAATAAACTTTCAATTCCCCTTCTTTTAATTAATTCCCTTAGGGGTAAGCTAAACTAAGGAAGGATGTATATTTACTCCAATATAATAATTATCTAAAAAAATAAAAAATCATTCATATAAATTTTTAATAAAAAAAATCTGTGGATGTACAATAGGGTAATTTTTTTAATAAATATAAAATTCCCTCTTTATCTCAATATAAATTTTATAAATTTTTAATATAAATCTTCTTCAGGGGTGAATTTATTCCTAAATACGAAGTAACTATAATAAGTATAAGCTATAACAAATGGTAATCCAACAACTAATATAAATATCAATGCTTTTTGAGTTACAGGAGAAGAACTAGCATTAAATATAGTAATACTATTTTCTAATCCTCTAACAACATTAGGATACATAATAACACCTATCAATGCCCAGCTAAAAAGTAATTGTAATGTAGTAATCCAAAAAGTGCTATTAATAAATTTATAAATAGCTAAACCTAATAAGATAATAATTACAGATAAAATTAAATATAAAGCAGTATTAAGCATTGTATCTTTAAATATGAAGAATGCCCAAATGGAAAATATTATAAATAAAACAAGAAAAATAGAATTAGTAATAGGTAATAATTTTTTAGCTTTAGTAGTAGCCTCACATTCTGTTTTTATTATTAAATAGCCTATAGAATGATTAATTAAAATAAATAAACTTAATAATCCCATAAATAAAGCAAAAGGTCTAAGTAAATCAAAAAATG
>JAPYWL010000023.1 GCA_028276365.1 Deltaproteobacteria bacterium
ATTTCATATGTTTGTAAAACCTTTCAATTCCCCTATGGGTAAGCTAAACTCGTATGCTATATATCTGCTCCAATATAATAATTAGCTAAAAAAATGGAAAATCCTTCATATAAATTTTTAATAAAAAATATCTGTCGATGTGAAATAGGGTAATTTTTCTGGGGGGATCGACAGATTCAGTATTACCAAGCAAAAAACATAATTTATAAACAAAAAACAAAAATTCAATATTGACTTTTGTCAATTTTTTTGAATACCTAAAAATCGATCGACAGAAACTAAACAAATAAAAAGATTAAAAACTTTTTTGGTATCCTTTTGAAATATACAAATATAGTATTTAATTGCTTATAAATACTATATAAGCAATAAGGTAAAATAGGATTGAGTTATATCAATAAATACCGATTGTATCTATATTTTTTGTATCATTTACTAAATTTGGAGTTTAATACTTTAAATATTTTTTTTTCTTTATTTAACTTGTTGATATTCAAAATTAATAATTTGTTTTTTAGTTTTATCAATTTCTATTCCTATTAGATAAATCTTTTTATAATTTAAATATTTTTTATAATATTCTTTTTGTTCTATTTGTTTTAAGGCTTTTCCTTTCTCTTTAGAATTTTTAATAACTTTAAATTCAAGGATATAAACGATAGAATTATTAACAATAATAGTTAAATCTATTCTACCTTTAGAGGTATTATCTTCTGTTATAACATTTAAACCAGTAGAGTATAACATACTAAATACAGCTATTAAATAACTTGACTCTTGGTTAAAATGAACATAACTTATATTACTTATTAATATTTCAATTTGTTCTTTTAGCTTCTCTATTTCTTGTTTTTTTAATATCTCTATTATATTATCTGCTATATTTTCTCTTAAATCTTTTGCTAATAAAATAGATAATATATCCTCATTAAAAGATATTCTAACTTCCTTATTTGGGAATCCTAATTTATATTCTTGTCCATACTCCTTTTGGTATTCCTCTTTTATCGTTAAATAGCCTGTTTGAAACATTAATGCCTCTATTTTGATTTCTTCTATGTCAAACTTTTCTAATATGTTGCTTTTTACTATTTTGTTTTCTAAATCTGAAACATCATATTCTTTTTTCTTTATTAGTTTTATTAAAAAAATGGGTGTTCCTGTCTTATACCAATAATTATCAAATCTCTTACTATCTAGATATAACAAGATATCAAAGGGATTATAAAGTGTATCTTGTAGGAAGTAGTAGCCATTATACCATTCTTTAATTTCATCTAAATTTAAGTTTTGTAAATAATCTTTAAAGTAAAGTTCTAATTCATTTTGAGTATATCCGCAAATATTACCATATCTAGGATCTAAGGAGATATCTTTTAGTTGATTTAATCCACTAAAGAGAGAGACTTTAGCAAATTTACTAACTCCTGTTATTAAAAGGAATTTGATATATTCATCTAAGCCTTTTAAGACGGAATAAAAACCTTTTAAATATTTTCGAACCTGTTCAGCTTCTTTAATGTTTTCTATTAAATCTAATATAGGCTTATCATATTCATCTATTAGTATAACTACCGGTTTTTTGTGTTTCCTATAAATATTTATTATAAGATTTTCAAAGAGTTCAACTTCGTCTTCTGTTTTTTGAAATGTATCTAATTCATTATTAAGATAGTTTTTTAGTAATTCTTGGATTACTCTTTTTTTATAATCTTCTTTTTTAACTATATCTTTAGCAAAACTAATTCTTATTACGGGATAGATTTCATCCCAATTCCATTTATTATAAATATATAAATCTTTAAATAAGTTTTTTTGACCTTCAAAGAGGTATCTAATAGTGGAGATTAGTAAAGATTTACCGAAGCGTCTAGGCTTACTTAAAAAGTAATACCCTCCTCCTTCTGTTATTAACTTATATATATACTCTGTCTTATCAACATATATATAATTTCCTTGTATTAGTTTGTTAAAGTCGCTTATACCTATGGGTAATAATTTCTTCATTTTTTATTCCCCCTTTATCTTCTTTATATTTTCTCCTATTTTCACTATTCCCTCCTATCAGTTCTCCTTTTTATCTTCTAAATTCTTTTCTCTATATTTTGTTTTATTCGTTTTTCCTAAAACAACAATTTGAAATAATTTTAAAAAATTAAAAACACTTTTTTAAGAAAAATTAAAACATTTAAAAAATAAATATCTTAAAAAGTAAACCTTTTAATCTTAAAGGTTTTTTTGGATTATAGATTAATTTTAATATTAGAGGGTGTGGTTTTATGAGGTTTTTTAGGAGTTTTAGTTTAAAAGGTCTTAGTTTATTTGAGATGATGGTAGCTGTTTCTATTATATTAATATTTTTTGCTGTTAGTGTTAGTTCTTTTATTTTCTTTTATTATAATTTTAATGTATCAGATAAATATAAGGAAATATCTATATTTAGGACTGTTTATTTTGAATTATCTCGTGCTATTAGGGAAGCTTCTGTTATTAAAAGGATATATGATACTTACCCTAATAAAGCTATTTACCTTCAAATTGGAAACTACTTGTACTCTTATAAATTAGATACTAATAATAAAAAACTTTATAAATCAACTGATGGGGGCTATTATTTTTATCCAATTCCTAATGCTTACAATATTAAAGATATAAAATTTATAAATAAATCTTCTATGGTTTATGTTTATTTTTATACAGAGTTTAATAATACTAAACAGGAGCACGCTTTCTTAGTAAAATTAAGAAAAGAGAATAAAAACTATTTTTATTTTATTATTTCAGGAATAAATCCTACTACTAGTTTAATAGAGTATGCTATAAGTATTAATGAGAATTCATTTACTAATTTTACTCCATTAAATCAATCTAATACTAATAATTCTTTTAATATTGATACTGAATTAGGCTCTTATAATATTGTTTTTCCCAAAAGAGGCTCATCTGCTTCTTTTTATTACCTTTTTAAAGCTTATAAAAATGATCCTAATTCTAATTGGAATTACAAAGATTTAGATAATACTAACTCTTATTCTTATTCTCTTCCTTCTACTAATTGGGGATTAAGAACAAAGATTTTATCTGTTGGAAATTATTTATATACAGCTTATGTTAATACTAATGAAGTTTTATATGATCCTACTGATGGACAATTTAAACAATATAATGTAGTTTATTTTGCTTATAGGAAATTAGATAGTAGTTATAAAGGGAATTGGCTTAAGAAAGAAGTTTTTAGATTTCCTACTTCATATTCTGGTTATACAATGGTTATTAGATATCCAAGAATAGCTTATGGATTAGCTGGTGGTAATAGATTCCATATTGTCTTTTCCACTGAAAGAATTGGTGGAAGCAATGTTAATATAAACTCAGTTAATGATATGTATTATGCAGCTAGTTATGATGGAATCAATTGGAATATTATTAACTTAGATAAAAAATTAATGGGAGCTACTGAGAATAATTTGTATCCAATTGTTCCTATTGTTTTAGTGGGTAATATTTCTAATACTACTAATACTTTACACTTTTTATTTTATAATAATACTACATCTACTCCTTATAATATGCGAATCTGTTATTTTTCTACAAATGATTTAAATACTTTTTCAGGTATTCAATCTTTAAATGATCAAGCTTATTATTCAAATAATTCAAACTCAATAACCATAAATACTTTTGGGGATATGGACGCTTACTTTTTTAATAACTCTATTAATATAGTAGTTAGTTGTAATGCTAAACCAGAAAGTCCAATAAGGCAGAAATGGGCAGGTAACAGAGATAAACTTATCTATTTTAGGAAATCTGATTTTAATAGAACAGATTATAATTTTTATCCTGATGATGCTAATAATAGTAGTAATATTTTTACTAATTGTTCACTAATTTTAACTCAGCCAACCTATTCAGGGGATAGTGTAGGCGAAGTTCATATTGTAGGGTATTCTTCTACATCCTCAAGAATTATTTATTTAAGGAATACTTATAGCAATGCTTTAAGTAATTCTTTTACTAATTTTACTAATACTTTAACTACAGATACTTTTCCTAATTTAGATATTAATTATAGTGTAGGTACTAATACTGCTTATATCCATGTAGCTGCTTATAATAATGATTTACGAGATTTGGATTATTTTAGGATAACTTCTGCATCTCTTGGAGTTACTTTTAGTAGAATAAATAATTCTACAATTGATGATAATCTTAATAATCAAGGTCTTTTTGCGCGAGGAGAAAATAAACAAAATGGAAGGATTCCAGGGATTATTGTTGATTCTAATAATAATTTACATATAATTACTTATGATGTTGCTGATAGTTCTTTAGGTGAGGTTATTTATTTAAATGCTAATGGTGCTTTAACTAATACTAATAGATTTGATACACTATTAATAGATGATGGATATCCTTATTTTAAGAGTATTAATTATGATAAAGATAATCTAAATGAGGTTATTAGTTACTATGATTTTGATACAAATACTACTCCTTCTTTACCTCTTACAGGTAGTTTAGCTGATTTAAAATTATGTATTAATGGTTTTGTAACAAGGATAGATGGACATAGAAGATTTGATACCAATACTACTAATACTAATATTTTTAATACACCAGGTTCATACCCTTGTGGATTTTATAATGATGTAAAATTAGTCAATAATTGGATATATGTAGCTTATTCTGAACGACAACCAACCGCTACAGGTAATTTAAGATTAAAGTTAGCAATATCGAGGGATTTAGGACAAAGCTGGAGCTATGAATATACAGATACCTCTACTTCAGATCATGCTAGAAATATTAATTTAGAGGTAACAAATAATAGAATATATATAATACATACAAATAATACTAATAATGTGTTAATAACTTATAGAGATTTTGGGAGTTCAACATGGACTACAATACCTACTACTACTATTGCTACTTATTTAAGAGCTTTTAAAGATAAAAATAATAATATTCATATTTTAGCTATTAATTCACCTTCAGCTAATTATTTATTTGTTAATACTTCTACTAATTCTGTAAATGTAGAGAATTTAAATATTAATTATTTAGAATATATAAGTAGTTTTGGGGATTTTGGAGATATAAAAGTAGATAATGATATTAATGTTTACATAGCTATAAACACAAAAAGAGGTCCAACAAATGGTAATGATTTATTGATAAAAAGGAATAATACTTGGCAAGCTCCTATAAGGCTACCTAATAACACTTCTCCTATTAATTACTTCTTAAATTCTATTAGATTGGATATTGGAAATTTTTAAAAATATTTGATATAATTAGAGATAATTAAAGATTTAAATATTTTGTAATGTTTGGATAGTTTTTAAAGTTAATAACTTTTATGTATTTTTTATATAATTTAAAAAATTTTGAATTAATTTTAAATGAATCAAATCTAAATCGGAGTTATTTTATTTTAGTTTTTTCTAATGATTATTTAATTCAAAATCATTATAACCTCATTAATTTTTTAAATAATTTTCATAATAATACTGAAATTAAGAATTACCATATATTTTTGAATTATCTATTTAGTTTCATAAATTTAAAAAAATATTACCTTATAAGGGATTATTTAATTAATATACCTGTTTTTAATTATCATAATTTAAACAATTTAATTTATATTCTACAAAATTTATATAATCAAAGTGATTTTTTAGACAGGAAAATAATATCTGTAAATGATAAATATTCCTTAGAAGACTTTATTAATATCTTAGAAGATTTTGGATATAATAAAGCTAACTTAATTACTCAGTATTTTGAGTATAATACAAGAGGGAATATAGTTGATGTTTTTCCATATTTAAGTAAATATCCTATTAGGATTGAATTTGAAGATAATTACATAGAATCAATTAGGTATTTTGATAAAGAAGAATTCATTAGTATAAAAAGAATAAATAGCTTTGTTTTAATTAAGAAAAAACAAAATAATCAAATAGCTCTTGAAAATTTATTTACTCACTTTAAAAATAGAATTAATTTTATAACTGATCTATCCCAAGAATCATTTAAAAACAGAGTTTATTTTATATTAAAAAACGAATATAAATTAGAGCAAGATTTAATTAAGGATTTCCTAAATGATATTAATGTTTTTTATATAAATGATTTACTAAAGAAGAATGATTTTAATAATTTACCAGATTTAGCTTTAAAACAGAGTATATTAGATAGTTATATCAAAAACAATTTTAAAGGATATAATATTATTTTAATTTCTCAAGATATAAAAGATTTCCTTGATTTAGATAATAAAGCTAATTATTTAAATAATAAGATAAATATTGAGATTATTAATGATTTGGAAGTAGCGGGTGGGTTTATAGATAATACTAAAAAAATAGTTATTATAACTCAAGCAGATATTAAAGGATTAATTTTTAGTGATTTATTTAATAAAAATTTAAAAAGAGATTTTATTATTGATATAGATAGATTTGAGGAAGGGGATTTAGTGGTTGTTGATAACTTAGGGATTGGAATATACTTAGGGATAAAGAATATTGAGATAAAACCAGGTTATTATAAAGATATGGCTGCTATTCTATTTAAAAATAATCAAAAAGTTTATTTAAATATAGAGAATGTTTATATCCATAAATATATTGCTTCTAAAGAGATAAGTGATAAAATAAGGGATAAAATATTATCTAAGCCTTCATTATCTGAATGGAATAAAAAAATAAGAGAACTATATATCCAAACTAAAGATATAGCTGATACTATTTTAAAAATAAATGCAAATAGATTAAATACCAAAGGATTCAGGTTTTTTAAAACTGATTTAGAAGAAAAAGTAGCTAATGATTTTATTTATAAAGAAACCCAAGACCAGCAAAAAGCGATTAATGAAGTGTTAAAAGATTTGGAATCAGAACAACCTTCTAATAGGTTAATAATAGGTGACACAGGATACGGAAAAACAGAAATCTTAATAAGAGCTATCTCAAGAGTTATAGGTAATAAATATAAAGTATTATTTATAGTGCCTTCTACTGTCTTAGCTTATCAACACTATAATACCTTATATAACAGATTTAACAAATATCTACCTAATTCCATAAAACTATATTGTTCTATTGAAAAAAATTCACAAAAGAATTTAAAAGAATTTCTAAAAGATCCTGATTCACTTGTATTAGTATCTACCAATTTGGATTTAGATAAACTAAAAAATGTTAGTGATAAAATAGGTTTGGTTATAATAGATGAAGAACATTTATTGGGATTATTATTTAAAGAGAAAGTAAAAGAAACATTTATAAGATCTCATATATTAACAGTAAGTGCTACTCCAATTCCAAGGACTTTATTTTTATCCATTAATTCATTAATAGATACAACTATAATCTCTACTCCACCAAGTAATTATAAACCACCATTCGTATTTTTATTTTATTTTAAAGATAGAAAAAATGCTTATGATATTATCTTATCTCTTATTTACAAACATCTACTTAACAGCAAAACAAATAAAAATCAAATGTATTATGTTAATAATAATATAGATGAACTTTATTTAATTTATAGGTATCTTTTAGAAAATTTTGATAAAAACAATATAAAATTAAGAATGAATATTTTACATTCTAAATTATCAAAAAAATTAATTGAAAAAGTGTTCATAGATTTTATAAATGGAAAATATGATATAATATTATCAACTACATTAATGCAATCTGGGCTGGATAATCCTAATGTAGATATTATGATAATAGATAATTCTCATTTATTGGGATTAAGTCAAATATATCAGTTAAGGGGGAGGGTTTCAAGGCAAGGTACTCAAGGATATTGCTATATATTATTTCCCGAAGATTTAGTTAATACTAAGACATTTGAAAGGATAAGTGTTTTTGAAAAGGAAAATATAAGTAATTATGATGTAGTTTTAAAGGATTTGGAATTAAGAGGCCCTGGAACATTATTATCTAAAAAACAATCAGGATATATTGATAAGATTGGGGTAATACAATACCTTAAGTTGCTTAGTAGTTATATTAATAATAAAAATGGGAGTTATGAGAATTTACCTGAGATAATAAGCGATTTACCAATGTATTTAGACGATAGCCCCTATAAAAATATACTCTATAGAAAATTAGTATTAGCAAACACTTTAGAACAATTTGAAGAAATAAAAAAACAAATTATAGATATCTATGGTAAGAAATTATCTAAAAGTGCTCAAAACCTATTATTTGCTATTTATAACAGAATAAAATATAAGGGTAAAGCTAAAAGAATTATAATAAAAGAAGCTTTTGTAAAAGAAAAAGATAAAACAGATTATGAAATCATCTTTCAATAATAAAGAAAAAAATAAATATCTCAATAATAAACATCAAACTATAAGCTCTTTAGATAATAAAATATTAACTGATAAAATAAAAAAAGTTAAATTACAGATAAATTATTTTATAAAAAATAAAAAAATACAATTATTAGATTATTACTTATTTAGATTAAGTGACCTTTATAAAAGCAAAAATAAAAACGAAAATTATAAGAAGAATAACCTTAAAAAATATAATCACAAAAAGCAGTTTTTAAGTTATATTAATAGCAAACTGAAAAAAATAAAAAACAGTAATTATGTAAATAATATAATTTATTTAGTTTTTTATAAACATAAATTAAATTTTTATCTTGAAAATAATGAAGATTTAAAAGATATTGATTTACAAAATATCCTAAAAAATATTAATGAAGTATTTGTAGTTGTTTATAATTATATATTTAATTTATTAAAGGAAGAGCTAATTATTTTAAACGATATTGATTCTTATGAGTTTATATTTAATCTTGAAAATAAGTTTGAATTTAAGGATAATAAAAATAATAATTTATATGATAATTTGTTTTATCAAAAGTTACTAAGTAGATCTAATTTGAATTTATTTAAAATAAGTAAAATTTTGGATAGTATTATTTTAATACAAAAAATATACAAAGTTAATACACAAAATATAGAAAAGATTAAATTATTCTTGTTTAATTTGGGATTTTTAAAAGAATATTTATTACTTAGTGATGCTAATTTATTAAATAAATCTGCTTTCTTAGACAAATCTAGTTTATTAAATGAATTTAGTAACATAGAGGATAGTTATAAGCATTTTTATGAAGACATAATGAAAAGATTAATAACTATTATTAATGATATAATTAAATAAATTGCTTATAAATAAATAAAGTATGTGATAAAGGATTTATTGCTTGTAAGTAGGATATTTTAATAAAAATATATAATAAATTAATATGGATAGCATATTTAAAAATATGCTACTAAATTTCAGAACTTTAATTATTTATATAATAGTTTTTGTTTTTATTTTTGTTTTAGGTATATCTTATGTATTTGCGGGGGTTGATCTAATAGAGAAAAAAGAAGGTAATTTTATTGTTTATTATGCTAAAATTAATAAAACACTTACTAAGGTTTTTTATATCCATAAAAATTATTACTCAAGAAATATAATAGAAACTTTAAATTATTTTAATCAAGGAAATATCTCTTATAAAGATATAAAATATACTTATGATGATTATAGCGGAGTTTATAATGTTTTACTGAAAAATAGAAAATTAGTAGGTATTAATAAGGATTTAGCTTTTTTAAGTGGATATTATTCTAAAGAAGCATTATTAAACAGTTATTTAAATTTATTAAAGAAATATATTGATTTACTACCCCCTGTATTCTTTGAAAAAAATTATTTATTAGCTATAGTAAATAAAGATTATTATTTAAAGGTAATTAAAAAGGATAATATAGTCTTTAATATATTAACTAATGAAAATTTAGAAGTAAATTTAATAAGTGATAATTTATTCAAAATAATTCCTAAAAAACCCGGAAACTATAATTTGAAATTAGTTGTTAATAAAGATAATAATATTTTTGAAGATGAGATAATTATAGATTCTAAAATCCCTGCTTTTGAATTACCTTTTAATGAATATTTTATTTCCTATTCTACTGATTTTAATTACCTAAAGAAAATAAATTGGTTTAATAATCTCATTTTACCTAATATAATTTATTATAAGGATACTAATTTGAAATATGAGTATAAATTTAAAAATAATAGTTTAAAGTATTATATTTTTCCTGAAGAATTAAATAGTAATGAAAGACTAATTAATGGGATTTACTATTTTAATAAGGAAAAAGTTGTTTTAAATTTTGAGCATCAAAAAATTTATAATCCTATTGATTTCGATTATTTAATAATATCAAATAATCCTGAAAAGATTTCATCTGAAGGTATATTATATGAGAACTATTTACAAGAAGATGCTAATTATTTTATCTGGTTTCATCATTTATTCTTAAATAATAAAAATTTTATTGTTGAACTTAGTAATGAGGGTGATTATAAAATAAATATAAATTATTATTTAGATTATAGTATATCAAATAGTGAGATACAAAGCGGGATTAATGCTTCTTATTCGTTTTTTGATTTTATTAATAATAATAGGTTTATTAATTTAAATATAAGACCTAAAAGTAGAATATTTTTAGTTTGCGAAAATATTTCAAAAGATAATGTTTTAACTGGTTTTATTTACTTAAAATCTAAAAAAATACTTAAAATTAAAATTTATACATTAAATAATAAATTTGAATTCAATAAAGAATTAAATTATTTGATTAGCGATAATTCGCCAAGATCTACAGGGAAATTTGAAAAACCTTTTATTCAAAAGGAATTAACTTTTTATGTATCTAATCCCTTTTACTCAATTAGAATACCATCAAAAGAAGAAGAATTAAAATTAGCTAATTTTAATAATTATAATAAAAATAACCTCAATTATTCTAATTATGGGGTACTTTATAAGGTAAAAATTAATATTGTTAATAATACATTAAATAAGCAGAAGGTTTTTTTATATGCTTCAAGTGTTTCAGGCTATACCCCTTTTGTATTCCTATATAAAGGTAATATCTATAGAGTGGATTCAGGAATGTATAAAAATCTTCTTACATTTTACTTAGAACCTAATGAAGAAATTAATGAAAGTATTTATTTTCTTATAACACCTGGTTTGTTTTATCCTATTGAATTAGAATTAACTACTAATAAACTATAACTTTTGATAAATTTAAGGTGTTAGATAAGTTTAGGGGGCCCTTGTTTAGAGATACATTTTACAGTTTCTGATGTAGTAAAGATAAGACCTACTGCTTTACCAGCACTATATAGAGAAAATTATTTTAACAATTTTTCTTTATTATTTAAAAACTTTAATGAATTCAAGGAATCCATTATTTATAATCTAAAAATGCTTCTATTTAATAAAGATTATAAAAAATTATTTTTTAGAGAAATTTATAATTTGTTTAAAAGTAGTGTTTATAATAAAGCAAAAAAGCTAGTAAAAGAGATACCATCTATAAGTGAGTTTAATTGGGCATTAAGTGGTATAAGACTCAATTAGTTAATAAAAAAAGTCTAAAATTAGAAAATGATTTTATTATTCTTGTTTTGAAATGTATAAAATTTTAGTTATTTGGAAATAATTATATATAGGAAAGGGGATTTAATGGTATATGTGGTATTATTTTAAAACTATATTGTTAATAGGAGTTTTAACGAGTTTATTTTTATTTTTAGGTAAGTTAATAGCTGGAGAAATAGGAATGTATATAGCTTTAATTATAGCTTTAGCTATTAATTTTATTAGCTACTATTTTTCTGATAAGATCGTATTAAGTTATTATAAAGCACAAGAAATTAATTCTGGTGAGATTTATGATATAGTTAAAGAGATAGCATTTAAAGCAGGAATCCCTATGCCAAGGGTTTATATAATAGATGAAGATCAACCTAATGCATTTGCTACTGGTAGGAATCCGAGTAACTCTGCTGTAGCTATTACTACAGGATTGATAAATTTACTAAATTATAATGAAATAAGAGGAGTTGTAGCTCATGAAATTGCACATATAAAAAATAGAGATATACTTATTTCTACTATAGCAGCTGGGATTGCTTCTGCTATTAATTTTATTATTGATATTTTCCAATGGACTTTATTTTTTAAGAGAGATGAAGAAGAAAATCATCTAAATATATTTTCTTATTTACTTATATTAATTTTGGGGCCTATTATTGCTTTAATAATTCAGATGGCAGTTTCCAGGACAAGAGAGTATTTAGCAGATGAAACAGGAGCTAAGATAATAAATGATCCTATTTCGCTTGCTAAAGCACTAGAAAAGCTACATTACTACGCTTCTAATATACCTTTAACACGTCAAAACTTGGCTACTAATCACTTGTTTATTGTTAATCCTGGATCTTTATTAAATTTATTCTCTACTCATCCACCTATTGAAGAGCGTATAAAGAGATTATATAAATTAGCCGGTAGATACTAAAATAATAATAAATGTTATTATTGTTGTTGAATAAGTTCAAGTGCTTTAGTAGCCATATTTTTAATTGATTCTACTACACTTGTATTAGCTTCATACATTCTAGAAGCTTGTATCATCTTAGCCATCTCTTCTACTACATTAACATTAGGTAGAGTTACATAGCCGTCTTTATCAGCATTGGGATTAGTAGGATCATATACCTTTCTAAATCCATTATTTGCTTCTTTAACACCAACTACTTCAACCCCTGCTACTTTTTTTTCATATTCTTCATCAAAACTAACTGTAAGTATATCATCATTTTCGTTTAGGTCCTTAGCGGCTACGACTACATCCTTTCGTTTATAAGGTTCTCCAGATATGGTCATAGTGGTATTTGCATTAGCTATATTTTCTGCTACTACATCCATCATTTGTCTACTAGCACTCATCCCTGTTGCTGCTATTTTTAAAGCATCAAACATACTTAATACCCCTCCTTTTTATAAACTATTTAAAGTTATATAAAAAATAAAAATTATATATTAGTTTGGAATAGGGTTTTAGCTCCTTCTATAAGTTTTTGGGCTATTCCTTTTGTCATCTTTAATAATAATCCAGCTTCTTGCCAAGCAAAAACTACTTGGTTTATATCTTTTACTTCTCCACTTGCTACTTTCCTACTCATTTCACCAGCTTCTAATAATTTATTATTAACATTTCCAACTACATTATTAAATAATTGACTAAAAGTGCCTATTCCTTGAGTTTCTTTTGATTCTTCAGTTTTAAAAGGATTAGCTATTTTTTCTGGTTTTACTATATTAAAGTTAGTTAAATTATCGTTTATATTCATATAATCACCCCTTTTTTATTTATTTAATTTTATTTAATTTACATTCTTTCAAATATTTCGGTTAAGCTTTTTAAGGGAGAGGAAGCTCCTTTTAATAATAGTTGATATTTTATTTGGTTTTCAAGGACTTTATTCATTTCTTCATTAATATCAGGTCTTTTACCTAGAGATTCAGCTTCAGGATTATAACTTGCTAATTCTACATCATTGGTTATATGACCTTCTTCATCTGCTTGTAATTTGACGTTAAATGGATCATTTTTGTTATCTATTTCTTTTCTAATTTCAGCAAAAACTTGTTCAAAATTTAAGTCTTTAGCAACATAATTAGGATTAGATACATTAGCTATATTACTTGCTATAACTTGTTGTCTTTGCCAAGCTGCATCTAACGCTTTTCTCATATACTCATAGTGATCTCCAAATAATTCATTCATAAAATTCATTTCTTTTCACCTCCATTTATACTTACCTTTTTAATTCAAATTTAAATAAAAAATGTTAAAAATATATTAATAAAAAGTTAATTAATTGTAAAATTTTTAGATTTGAAGGGTTTTTAATATAAATTTTTTTTTAACTTTTTTCAAAAGAGTTATAAAAATGATAATTTACATAAATATCTTCTATAAATCTTATATATCTACTTTCATTATTGGTAAGATGATAATTACTAAAATAATAATTTTCTAATTTTTTTTCTATTTGGTTTATTAAAGTTTTTGGGATTGATTTATATAGTATTTTAGAAAATAGATTTATCCCTAAAATTTTTAATATATTTGGGTTTTGATATTTTTGATAGAATAGTTTTAGATTTTTAACAGATTCTATTTTGTTTTTTGTCCGATTTTTAAAATTTAGTGGATGTAAGTGGTAGCAAACTGAAAGAGGATTAAAAATTAAATTTATCCCTAATTTATAGAATCTGTATCCTAATTCTAAGTCCTCAAAACCATAGGTTTTAAAATTTCTATCAAATAATCCTGTTTTTATAAAATTCTCTTTAAATGATGATAAATTACCAGTTAAAAACTTATACCAACTTATTTCCCTTTTTTTTAAATTTAATCTACTTTTAGGATATTTAAGATAAATATTGTTTATAAAATTTAGGTAATCATCAAAATTTTTAAGTATAAATAAATCATTTATTCTAAGTTCTAAGCCTATAACTGCTATGTTTTTAGTTTTATATTTTTTGTAAATCATGATATGTTCTGTTATTAAGTTTTTATGAGCAAGCATATCTGCATCTAAAAATAATACTATATCATTTTTAGAATATAGTATCCCTATATTTCTTGCAGAAGCTCTACTATTTCCATCCCCATTTACTATTCTTAATTCATAGTTTAATTTGTCCGTTATATTTTCTTGTTTTAGAATTTCTTTTAATTTAAAGGAATTATCAACAATTATTACTTCAAAATCTCTAAATTCCTGGTAATTTAATGCTAACAAATTATTTAAAAATATTTGATTATAATCTTTAAAAGGAATAATAACACTTACTTTTAACATATTAAAGATTTTATATTAACATGTAAAATGTTTTATAAAGATTTTAGCAATACTTTTCTATTTTATTAATAGATTAAATATTATTAATTACTAAAAAGTTTCTATTTTAAGTTATTCTTTATTTATTTTTATTTAATTTTTAATTATTTCCTTTAAAAAAGGAATGAAAGATAAATCAAAAGAATAAGATATTATGAAGGAAAGTATTTTTATAGGTCAAAAAGAAAATGATATTCTTGAGTTATTGGATAAAATTTTAGAAATTTATAAAAAAAACAATTTGGAGGAGTTTGAATTAAAGATAAAAGATTTTGAAATAAAAATTTCTTCTAAACAAGAAATTGATCTTAAGGGGCTAATAAATATTAACCCAAATTTATTAACTTCAACACCTATAAGTATAGAACAAGAAAAAATACAAACTGAGTTAATAGAAGAAAATAATATAATTCAAACACCTCAAGAAGGTGATATATCAAAATATACTAAAATTATAAAGGCACCATTAAGTGGAAATTTCTATACTAATATATCAGGAAATGAGCTTATTAATTTGGGGAAAAATGTTAAAAAAGGGGATGTTGTTTGTGTTATTGAAGCTATGAAAGTAATGAATGAAGTTAATTCTGATTTTGATGGTGTTGTTAAAAAGATTATCCCCAATAATGGAGACTTTGTTAAAGAAGGAGATATTTTAATTATTCTAGAATAACCAAATTAAGTGATTGCTTAAAATATTATACCCATATAGTAGGTAATAAATAAAAAAGGTGTTCTTAAAAACTAAGCTTAAGGTATATATAAGATAATATTGATGATATCTTATATAATTGTTCAAGTAAATTAAATTAAGGAATTATCATAAATTATTTAAATTATTCAGTTATTGATGATATATTTATTAACTGATTACGGATCTAAGGATTACTTTGTAAGTGCTTTAAAAATAGTTATTCATAATTTCTTAAATAATCTTAAACTAAAAACAGAATTACTAAGTATAACTCATAATATTGAACGACATAATATTATACAAGGAATAATAAATTTACAAAGTGTTTTAGATATTGTTCCCAATAATTCAATTTTTTTAGTTGTTATAGACCCTCAAGTAGGAGATACCAAAAATTTAATATATAATAAACCAATAATTGCTAAGTTTTCTAAAACAAAAAATAATCTAAAAAAAGAATTATATATAATCTCAAGAAACAATGGGATTTTAACTGCTTTTTATAATAGAAATTATAAACTTGAATTTATCTATAAAATTTCTGTAAAAAATATATTAAAGGATATAAAATCTAAAGGGATATTTTATAAGAGTTTTATAACTGATATAGATAACACTTTTCATGGGAAATCAGTATTTGCATCTATTGCCGCTTTAACATTTGCTAAATTAAATAACAAAAATTTATTAGATAAATTTATAACTAAAGATCATACCTTAAAACCTTTTATTTTTAAAGACTTATTTAAAATAAAACAAAAACAAAATTATATACAAGGTAGATTATTATATGCTGATCATTTTGGAAATGTCATAACTAATATTCCTCATAATAAAATTAAAAAAATTAAGCAATGTATAATTAAATTTAATGATTTAGATAAACAATTAGTAATTGATAAATTTTATAATTCATATTCACAAGCTTTAGATGATGAATTATTTCTTATAAAGGGGAGTTTTGGATATTTAGAAATATCAGTTAATAAGCAGAGTGCACTTGAAAAGATAATGGATTACTTTAAAGATTACTATTATAGCGATATATATAATTTGTTGTCAGTTCATTTATTATTAAGCTAAAATTATTAGTAAAATAAAATTTAAAAAACAAAAATTTATCTTTAAAATTACTTAGTAGATATGCTATTTTAACTTATGTATATTTTTTAAAAGGTAGTTTAAAAATAAGGTATTAGTATCCTATGGATTGGATGAAATCTAGTTTAGAGGTCCAGTTTTCTTTTTCTTTAACCCAAAGATCTAAATAGATTTTCTTTTTAAGGATGAATTCAAGTTCTTCTCTAGCAGCTTTTCCTATTTTTTTTATCATTTGCCCGTTTTTTCCTATTATTATAGATCTTTGGGATTCTTTTTCTACAAAAATAGTAGCAGCTATATAAAGAAGATTATTTTTTCTTTCCTCTATTTGTTCTACAAATACTGCAGTTTTATATGGTAGTTCTTGATGGGTAAATAATAAGATTTTTTCTCTTATTACTTCTGCAATAAAAAATCTAAGATTCCCAATAAACGGCTGACTATCTTGGGGATCTATTAAATACTCGTTATAAGGTAAGTATTTAGCTAATACTTCAATTAATCTATCTATATTTTCATTTTTTATAGCGGATATCGGAACTATTTCTTTAAATAAGTTATAACTATTCATTTCTTCTATTATTGTTAAAGCTAAATTCCTATTTTCTAATTTATCTATTTTGTTTATGCCTAAGATTATATTTTTGTTTAAAAATTTTTCTTTTAATAAGTTAATAAATAAGAAATCCTGATCATCTAATGGACTAGTAGCATCTATAAGCATTAGGATAACATCAGCTTCAGTTAATGCTGATTCTACATGCTTTATCATGTTTTGACCTAATGTATTAAGTGGTTTATGATAACCGGGGGTATCTATTAATACTAATTGTATGATTTTATTATCAATTTCTTTTATTGTATAACCGTAGATATTAACTCTGGTGGTTTGAGGTTTTGGAGAAACTATTGAAGCTTTTATATTTAATAGATTAT
>JAPYWL010000024.1 GCA_028276365.1 Deltaproteobacteria bacterium
ATTGGAGCAGATATATAGCACACAGGTTTAGCTTACCCATAGGGGAATTGAAAGTGTAAATTTCATAAAATATTTATCGGGAGCTTTAAAATGTTTAGCTTACCCATAGGGGAATTGAAAGTACTAATTCTTCTTTTTTTCGTTTTGGATTGTTTGTGTTTAGCTTACCCATAGGGGAATTGAAAGAAGAATAATTTATTAGGACAATTACATAAAAGAGCAGTTTAGCTTACCCATAGGGGAATTGAAAGTAATATCTCGTGGAGTTCGCCATAATTCCCAATAAAACGTTTAGCTTACCCATAGGGGAATTGAAAGTTTCATTAACTGCAGTTCTAATGAATATATCTTGTGCGTTTAGCTTACCCATAGGGGAATTGAAAGTTAGGAGGTGGTTAGTATGGAGGGGAGCCATCACTAAGTTTAGCTTACCCATAGGGGAATTGAAAGTTTTTGAAAATTTTAATTTTATTTCAATTTCTATATTTTGTTTAGCTTACCCATAGGGGAATTGAAAGACTTCATATACTACTCCATCTTTATATCCATCTACTCCGTTTAGCTTACCCATAGGGGAATTGAAAGAAGATAAATTCCTATACTATAACACTTCATTAATGAGTTTAGCTTACCCATAGGGGAATTGAAAGAAAGTAGTGTTAGGATTGTAAAGAATAGTGCCGTGTTGTTTAGCTTACCCATAGGGGAATTGAAAGGTTTCCTTAGATAAACCTATTAATGATAAAAGAATAGAGTTTAGCTTACCCATAGGGGAATTGAAAGTAGGCTTCTAAATCTATTATAGTATTTCTTAAATCAGTTTAGCTTACCCATAGGGGAATTGAAAGATAAAATCAAGGGAAAGAAAGAAAGAAGGAATAAGAGAGTTTAGCTTACCCATAGGGGAATTGAAAGAGGCAAATATATGGACGAGTATAAGCTAATTCCTCAACCCGTTTAGCTTACCCATAGGGGAATTGAAAGAGAATAAACCCTTCAAAGTCCATCATATAAACCCCGTTTAGCTTACCCATAGGGGAATTGAAAGTATTTATTTCAAAATCTACGTATGTAAATTCATCACTTGTTTAGCTTACCCATAGGGGAATTGAAAGCAAGTAGAGAGATGGTTAGCTCCTAAAGAAGAAAAAGAGTTTAGCTTACCCATAGGGGAATTGAAAGCACCTCCTTTTTCTTTTAGGGGGTATCCCTTTCTCTTGTTTAGCTTACCCATAGGGGAATTGAAAGTTTTAATAAACTTCTTAACTTATCCATTCTAAACACGTTTAGCTTACCCATAGGGGAATTGAAAGTTTTTAGTTCTGCTAAATCCCATTCTAATTCTTCATGTTTAGCTTACCCATAGGGGAATTGAAAGTTCAAAAGAATAGATATAGCTTTACTATCTCCATTCTGTTTAGCTTACCCATAGGGGAATTGAAAGAGTTATATACTTTTTCTTCATTATCTTTACTTTTTTGTTTAGCTTACCCATAGGGGAATTGAAAGTTGCAAATGAGAAAATAAAAGCGCTATTTAATAAAACGTTTAGCTTACCCATAGGGGAATTGAAAGAACTTATCTACCCTCATATTAACCACCTCCTTATGTAGTTTAGCTTACCCATAGGGGAATTGAAAGAATATATTCTTTCTAATATAGCAAAAATTTGCTCTAGTTTAGCTTACCCATAGGGGAATTGAAAGAAAATTGAAAAAATTTATTATAGATGCTTTTATTAGTTTAGCTTACCCATAGGGGAATTGAAAGAATGATAGGGAGTGTTGAAGATGAAAAGAAAAATTTTGTTTAGCTTACCCATAGGGGAATTGAAAGAATTTTTCAATTAGTTTTTTCCAAAGGTTTTTCATTTGTTTAGCTTACCCATAGGGGAATTGAAAGCTACTCCTCTGCTGGAAAAGTAGGTTGCCCCCTCTGGTTTAGCTTACCCATAGGGGAATTGAAAGCTATTCCACTTCTTGTGGAAAAGTAGGTTTCTTCTGTGTTTAGCTTACCCATAGGGGAATTGAAAGCCAAAATTATGAACAAAATGTAAATAAATTGTTATATGTTTAGCTTACCCATAGGGGAATTGAAAGTGTAAAAATACTTGCAACAGAGAAAACCTACTTTTCGTTTAGCTTACCCATAGGGGAATTGAAAGCCAAAATTATGAACAAAATGTAAATAAATTGTTATATGTTTAGCTTACCCATAGGGGAATTGAAAGCTTCTTTTCTTTCCCAAAATTCCCTCATACTAACACGTTTAGCTTACCCATAGGGGAATTGAAAGTAGCTTTGTAGTAATTGATAAATCTTAGCTTCATCAGGGTTTAGCTTACCCATAGGGGAATTGAAAGCAAAAGTATCTCTGTAGTGTAAATCAATTCTAAACTTGTTTAGCTTACCAATAGGGGAATTGAAAGTAAAAAAATCAAATTAATAATTTAGCATTAGCATTATTGTTTAGCTTACCCGTAGGGGAATTGAAAGTCTTTAAATTATTAAGATTATCTATATAAATAATATCGTTTACCTTACTTATAGGGGAATTGAAAGGAAGGGGATTGAAAGGAAGGGGATTGAAAGAAAGGGAATTTAAAGAAGGAATTGAAAGAAGAAGAAATGAAAAGTTAAACCTACCTATAAAGGAATTGAAGTAGGGAATTGAAGTTTTCTTTTGATATCCAAGGACTCTTCTTTCTCAGGTTCATTTATTATTTTATTTATCAATGCTACTGCTAACCAATTAATTATCATAGAAGTTCCACCATAACTTATAAACGGTAGAGTTATACCTGTTGCCGGTAATAACGATAACGTTACCCCCATATTAACTGCTGCTTGAAAAAATATCATAAAACTTAATGAAAATAAAACTAATTTTCTAAATGTATTAGTTTGTCTTAAAGAATTATGTATCCCTATTGAAAATAAAGCAAAAAATAAAAATAGTATAAATAAATTACCTATTAATCCTAATTCCTCTCCTATTATAGAGTATATGAAGTCTGTATGTTTTTCAGGTAAGTAATATTGTTTTTGTAAACTATTACCAAAACCTACTCCTAAGATTCCTCCCTTAGCATGTGCTATTAAACTCTGAATAATATTATATCCATAACCTAATGGATCTTTAAATGGATCAATAAAAGCTAAAAATCTCTTTATTCTATAACTCTTGGTTAATACTAAGAATATAAATGCTATAAAAGAGAAGATAAATAAAGGTAACATGTGCCATATAGGGGTTCCCCCTACAAACATCGTAACTAAAAATAATAAAGCTACTATTGTACTATTCCCTAAATCAGGTTCTATTTCTATTAAAAATGCTAATATTAGCATTATTACAAATGGTGCCACAAAACCTTTTTTGAAATCTTTTATTATATCTATTTTATTCTCTATAAAATATGCAGTATATAAGATTATAACTATTTTAGATAACTCAGAAGGTTGAAAAGTTATTATCCCTAAATTAATCCATCCTCTTGCTCCATTTACTTCTACCCCTAATGGAGTAAATACTAATATCAATAATGCTATATTTATTAAAACTAACCAAGGAACACTTTTTTTTATAAAATCTACCGTTATCTTTTTATTAAGCGTTATAATAAAGTAAATAAACAATCCTATTATAAAAGCTATTATCTGTTTTATAACAAAATTCATATTAAAAGTAGCAGAATATACCATTAATATTCCAAACAACGATAAAATTAGGGATATGTAAAAAATAGCTTTTGAACTTATGCTATAGTTTGATATATTTTTTTTATTTTCACTTCTTGATTTACTCATATATACTAATTAAAAAGCAAGGAATATTTTTCTTCAAAATAATTATATAAATATGTAGGATCTAAATTTTTGGATGTTATCTTATTTATTAGTTCTTTAGTTGTATATGTCATACCATGCTGATGAATGTTTTCTTTTAAGTATTGTATTATTAAATTAAATTGTCCATTTTGGATTAATTCTTTTAGATTTAATTGAGTTTTTGAATGATAATAAATTTGAGCAGCTACTATATTCCCAAGGGTGTAAGTAGGGAAATATCCAAATAAGCTTTCTGCCCAATGAATATCTTGTAAAAATCCATCTGAATAATTATCTAATTTGTATCCAAAATAATTATAAAATAAATCGTTCCATAAATCAGGGATCTCTTTTACCTTTAAGTTTTCATTAAATATTTTTCTTTCTATATTAAATCTTAGGATTATATGAAGATTATAGGTTAATTCATCTGATTCTACTCTAATAGGTTGTAAATCTATTTTATTTGCTGCTTTGACAAAATCAACAACCTTATATTTATTAAAAATTTCAAAATAATTAACTAAGTAAGGATAAAAATAGTTCCAGAATTCAATAGATCTTCCAATAATGTTTTCCCAGAATCTTGATTGCGATTCATGCAAACTTAAAGATATAGCTGCTCCTCTTGGTTGTCCGTAGTATTCTTCTGGTAAGTTATATTCATAAATTGCGTGTCCTAATTCATGTAAGGTCCCAAAAATAGAATTACCTATATCATTTGGTATATACTTAGTCGTTATTCTTATGTCTTTAGGGGATATTGAAGTGGCAAATGGATGAGAAGTAGGATCTAATCTTGAGAAATCTTGACTAAAACCAATCTTTTTTACCAAAAAATTACAAAATTCTTCTTGCTTTTTTATATCAAATTCTCCTTTTAATATATCCTCTACTTTTTGGGATTTATCATAATACTTTTTAATTAATTCTTTGGTTTTAATGAGCAAATGATTAAATATATTTTCTATTTCAGATGGAGTAAAGCTATATTCATAGCTTTCTAATAAAGCTTGATAAGGTTCTTCTTTGTATCCTAATAAATTTATAAATTCTTTATTAATTTCAATAATTTTTTGTAAATAATTAAGGTACTCTTTTAAGGTATTATCTTGTAGGGATTTGGGTTTATTTTTTTTAGCTTGTTCCCATCTGTTTATAGATATTGGAACTAAATTTGATAGTTTAGCCATTAATTTAGGGGGAATCTTTGAGGATCTTTCATATTCATATTTCCACCATTTTACATTAACCCATTCATCACTGTATTTCTCATAATCATTTTCATTTAGTAAATTTACTAATTTAGCATATTTTTTAGAGGTTTTCAATTTATGAATATATTCTGTTAAGATTGCTATTTGTTTTCCTCGGTATTCACTTGCTGCTTTAGGCATTGTTACTCTATCATCCCAATATAGTAAGCTCAATATCCCATTTAAATATGCAAGATATTCATTGTATTTCTTTACTTTTTGATAAACTTTTTCTTTACTTAATTCCTTTTTTATTAGCATAGTTTTTCCCCTTTCTTCTTAATATTATATTATCACTCCCTTAAAGATTTTGATTTTTATATAGTATTTCCTTTAAAAAAATAAAAATACAGATAATCTTAATTGAAACTATAATAAGGAATTACTTTATAAGATGTTTTTTAATTTAAGTAATTTTGGGGGTTATTTAATATAAAAATAATTACAACCAAAGGATAAAAAATGAAAATAACAATAGAACAGTTAAGAGAAAGTCAAAGGAAAAAGATAATAAAGAAAGTTTTATATTTGAAAAAAAAATTTAAGAGAGTAAAAAATATTTTATAACAATAACTTTTAGGGTTTATATATACAATAGGGGTCGCTGTTATGATATGATCCTGTTAAAGCGTAACTTCTGCTTCTACTACCTCCGCAGATCTCTCGGTATTCACAAACTCCGCATTTCCCCTTTATTTTACTATTAATCTCTAATATTGTTTAATAATTTAGAGTTTTGGTATATATCTTTTAGGGATTGTTTTCTAATGTTATAAGCACTTAGGTTAATAAATCCGCTTGGTTGGACCTTATCTATATGATTAATAAATATCATCCCTTTTCCATCATTTACTCCAAAAGGTGCTCTTCTTATTAAACTTTTTTTATTATCTATTAAATCATTTGGAGTTAATTTTTCTTTTATTACTTTTTGTAATAATTCGTATTCGTTTATATTTAATTCTTTTGCTTTTCTTTTTTATAAGGGGTTAATTAGTTTTAGGTTATTAGCTTTAGCTCTTCCTACTTGTATTAATAAGAAAATAGCCCATAGTTTAGGGTTTATTTTTTTGATTAATTCTACTATATTAGGGATATCTTGATAATTGAATTCTGTTAAGGTAGTGTGGATTTGAGTTTCTAAGTTATATTTATCAGCATAATTTAGGATTTCAAAGGTTTTATTAAACGTTCCTTTTATTCCTCTAAAATTATCATGTATTTCTTCGTTGCTTCCATCTAAACTTAGTGCTATTCTATTTAATCCGGATTCTTTAAGTTTTTTTATTACTTCTTCAGTTATTAATGGAGTAGCTGATGGTGTTAATGCTACTTTGATATCATTTTTCGAAGCGTAATAAACTATATCAAAAATATCTTCTCTTTTGATTGGATCCCCACCAGTTATTATAAAAATGGGATACGGTTTTTCAAATTCTTTTATCATTTCAATTAAATTAAAGACTTCAGAAGTTTTAAGTTCAAAGGGATTTCTGTTTGTATTAGCTTCTGCACGACAATGAAGACAAACTAAATCACAGGCCCTTGTAATTTCATAAATAACTGTAAAAGGCTTCTTATTGAAATCCATACTTATTTTATTATGCTTACCCATAAAGGAATTGAAAGTTTTTGGGTTAGATTTTAGTAATTTATTTTATTTATTTTATTTATTTTATAAAAAGATTTTGGGGATTTTTTTATTTTTTTAATTTTTTTTATTTTTGTCAATCGGTTTTTGGGCATTAAAAAATTGACAAAAGTCAATATTGGATTTTTGTTTTTTGTTTATAAATTATGTTTTTTGCTTGGTAATACTGAATCTGTTGATCCACCCAGAAAAATTAGCTTAGTTCGCATTAACAGTTTTTTTTATTATGAAGAATTTTTTATTTTTTACCTAATTATTATATTAGATTAAAATATACATCCTCCTGTTTAGCTTACCCCTAAGGGAATTAAAAGAAGGGGAATTGAAAGCTTTTATCCCTATTTTTATATTAAAAGAAAATAAAAAAGAGGGGAAAAAGATTTCCCCCTCCCTCTTATAACCTTTATTTCTGTTTTTTTATACTATTTTATGGATTTTGAATTGGAAGAACTGTAAAGCTTGATGAAGAAGAATTTAATTTTCCGAATACATATAAGTAATTATTATAAAATACATTACCCCACCAAATACCTGCTGTTGAATTAGCAGTTAAATATGATCCAGTATTATTTGAAGTATCAAATTTTATAAAAGCTGCGTTGTTATTAGTATCTATGCTACTTAGGTATATAATATTACCGGTCCCTGGATAATATACATCATTTATAGCTATTTTTATATCATTGTTGCTATTATCTTTAAACGTGAAATAGCTTGCGGTATTATTATTTAAGTCAAATACAGCTAAAACGCTTTGACCTGTTGTGGCTAAATTAGCTCCTAAATAGACTTTATTATTTAAAATAACAGCATCTAAAGGAGCTGCAATAAATAAATCACCACTTGGGGGATTTATTGTTTTTAAGCTACCAGATACTACACTTCCATTGCCTGGATTAACTTTAAATAACATTAAATTAATTGTAGGACCATTTTGCTGCTCTCCAACAATAATTAAGTTTGTTCCATCTGTTAATATATCAGTAGCAAATTCTTGAGTATTAGTATCATTGTCAACATCTATTTCAGTATAACCACTACTACCAAAAGTATTTACAGTAGATCCATCATTAGTATTTAATTTAAAAATTATAACTTTGCCTTGATTATTATATCCTGCAACATAAAGTACATTATTAGTGCTATCTACTAATAATCTTCCAGTTGTTTCATAATTTCCCCTATCTAAAACAACTACACCTTGGATAGGAAAACCATTGCCGAAACTATTAACAAAACTTAAATTATTTTTATCTATTTTAGCAACGAATATATCAGTATCAGTACTATTATTGTATCCCCCCATAGCATATATATTATTAGTATCTTGATCTATATAAAGATTACCAAATTGTCCATTAGTACCGCTTGTAAAATCAATTGTTAAAGAACCATTAAAGGTATTAGGTGGATTAAATTTAAATAGATATACGTTGGGGTTAGCACCAGCACCTGATGGAGAATCATTTCCTAAAATAAAAAGAGAATTACCATTAGAGTCTAATAATCCATTAGCAAGTTCTGAAGCAGCACCATTATTAACATTATTTGCTTGGGAAACAGGAGTACTAGCTGTTCCACTATTAAGAGATAAGGTTATTACATTTCCACTTCCACTACCTCCGGAACCTCCGCTACCTCCAATACCTCCAATTATATTGTTACCACTAGAGCTATTACAAGAAGTTATAAAAACAGTTATTATAGATAAGATTGTAATTAAGATTAAAAGATTTAAAAAATTAGTTAACTTTTTCATTTTATCACCTCCTTATTATCAAAATATAATTATACAATTACATAAAAAATACTTTTTTTAGTTTATATAAAAAAAACACAATTTAATTTATTTTTGTCAATAAAATTGAATATCATAAAAAATTATAGAAAGCTTTTTAATTTTAACTTCAAGGAAAATAGTTTTAAACAAAACGATTTATAAGATAATAAATATTCCTAAAATAAGATTTATGAAGATTATAATTAAACTTAATTTTAAGGATTTTAAAATAAAATCATTAAGGATTACAAAAGTTTTAGCAAGAAATAAAACTAAATAAAATAAAATTAAATTTAGCTTATTGTTATTTCTTAATAATTCCTGCTTTATTGTAATTACTTCTTCTAATAATAAATTGATAAACTCTTTTAATTTTAAATTTAAATGTTTTTCAAGTTTTAAAATTAAAATTTTAAATGAAAAAGTAATACCAGTAAATGTAGTTATAAGAATAATCAGCTTAAAAATAGAAAACGAATATACTAAATAAAATAATTTATAAGCTGATAAGAAAATCAAAAAAAGCATTATATAAGATAAACTAAAAATAGATAAAAAGTAAATCAAAGAAGCAAATACTATAAAAATTGAATTAAAAAGTATCCTACGGTTTTTATAATCTTCTTTAAATATATTTTTTTCTAAATATTCTAATTGTTCTATAATTTCAGTAATTTCCTTAATTTTTGGAGTTCTATTAGTTTTAGCAAATTTTAAATTACTTTCAAATTGATTATAATTAAATTCATTGTAGTTATTAATTTGGGTTAAATCTTTTAAAGTCATAATTATCCTTTTTTATTTTATTATACTTTTTTATAAAAAATTCCTCATGGTTTTGTTAATAACAATTCTGAAATTGAAAATAATAAAATCTACCTTTAATAAAAAATTTCTGTATAATACTTCATTTTCTATAAGTTGGAGATAACTTTATAAATACTGTATTTATTCTATTAAAAAATAAAAAAATAAAAAAAGATTTAAAAATGAGAATGTGTATCAAGCAGCGATATACGAATTAATGTATGGGGTAGGATATGATGTGCTAATAGAAGATAGTACAATAAAGGGGGGAATAGATCTAATCCTGTTGTTAAATAAGAGAAAGGTATATATAATAGAGCTAAAATTGCTAAAGAAAGAGGAGGAAAAAGGGAAGGCGATAAAACATATATTAGAAAAGGAATACCATAAGAAGTATATGGATTATGAAACGGTATATATAGTGGGGATAGAAATAGATAAGGTAAAGAAGAGAATAGTGAATTATAAGTATAAGAAAGTAAAATAATTATCTTTTTTCAAAGGTTTTTATTTTATTCGAAAAATTTTATTTCTTTCAAAAGAAAAAAATTATTTTTTAGTAGGATTTAATTTTTTAAAAGGATTTAGTTTTTTAAAGTAATTTAGTCTTTTTAAAAGATTTTGATTTGTTAAAAAGGTTTTGTTTTTTTAGAAAGATTTTATTTTCCTCAAAGGATTTATTTTTTTTAAAACAAAATAGAAGATTACGTATAATTAATTTAGAGTGAAAAAGAAAAAAGAATATTAAAAAATATTAAGTATAATATATATAGCTTAGCTATTACAAAAAAGTAAGAAATTAGAAAAAGGAAATAAAAATGAAGAGAATAATAATATTAAGTGTTATCACAATGGTTATCATGGTATTAATAATATCAAATATATTAATATGATATATATAACTCTGTTTTATTTGAAACTTTTACTAATAAATATTATATTTCTGGATTGGATGATCAAGTTAGCTGCAAATTAGCATTAATTAGTATAAATGGTGATTTAACACTTAATTATTCAAAATATTATGAAATTAAAAGTGATAATATAAAAGCTAACTTAAAGAATTTATGGTATAAAGATAATAGTACTTTTTATGTTGCCAGATATGGTTTATTAAACATTAGCTTTAAAACCTCAGGCTATGTAAATCATATAATATTAAGACTAATATTATGGCTATAGGATATAAGAAACCTGATATTTACTAAAGAATAATGTTGGTTATTCAGAGAAAAATAATGATGCTAATAATTCTATTACAAAAAATCTATTACAAAAAATCTTTAAATAATAGAGATAACAGTAATAGTAAAATAAATATAAAAAATATTATTTTATGTTAAAGGGTAAGCATAGTAGAGTATATTTCATTGATCTTAAAAATTACGAAAATTTTTTTAATTGTAATAATTTTTTTGAAAGAAAAATATCTCAAAAATTAATAAAAAAACAATTTTTAACTAAGGATTTAAAATCAAATTTTTATAAAGAAGTAATATCCTTATATAAGCTTTCTAAATACTTATTTATCCCTAAAATTATTTACTATAACCCAGAAAAATTATTCATAATAATGGAATATATAGAAGGTATTAATTTAAAAAATTTTATAGATTATTTACAAAGTTTTAGGAATAAATTAATTGTAAAAAAAATATTAATAAAAACTTATAAGATTTTGATAAAAATCTGTATAATTTTAGATTTAGAAGGTATCTTTAAAGACGAATGGAATAGACCTTTTAAGCATGTTATACTAAAAATGAATAATAACCAAATTTTGGGAATTTATATAATAGATTTTGATAGAGCTAATTTTAATAAAGAACTAAGAAATTTACCACAATTTCTTACCTTTGTTTTTAACAACTTGGGATTTAAACAATATTTTTATTTAATTAAAGAGATAATTTATTTTTATCGAAAAATATTTAAAAAATATCTAAGTTTTAGAGAAGATTATTAGATAAATAAATTAGAATTTATTTTATTTTTTGTTTATAAAATACTAATATTTCCAGTTTAAATCTATTTTATCAAAGCCTGTATATTTTTGAAGTACTTTAGGTATAAGAATTGTTCCATCTTTTTGTTGATAGTTTTCTAAAATGGCTATAACTACTCTTGGTAGTGCTAAACCTGAGCCATTTAGAGTATGTACGAATTCGGGTTTGGAATTTTGAGTTCTTTTAAATCGAATGTTAGCCCGTCTTGCTTGAAAATCTCTTGTATTGCTACAGGAACTAACTTCTAACCATTCTTTAGATCCTGGAGCCCATACTTCTATGTCATAAGTTTTAGACGCTGCAAATCCCAAATCTCCACTACAAAGTTTTACTACTCTAAACGGTAATTCCAAGGCTTTTAAGATATCTGTAGCATCTTGAACTAGTTTTTCTAATTCATAATCACTTGTTTCTGGAGTAGTAAATTTATAAAGTTCTACTTTATCAAACTGATGACCTCTTTTTATACCTCTTACATCTTTGCCTGCTGCTATTTTCTCTTTTCTGAAGCATGGAGTATAAGCTACATAATATAGAGGTAATACATCTATAGGAAGTATTTCGTCTCTATACATATTTGTTAAGGGTACTTCAGCAGTGGGCACTAACCAAATATCGTCTTCCCAATCATGATATAAATTATCTTCAAATTTGGGTAACTGCCCCGCACCTTCTAAACAATATTTTTTTACTACAAATGGTAAATATACTTCTTTATAATTATGATAAGTTGTGTGAAAATCAAGAAAAAAGTTAATGAGGGCTCTTTGGAGTTTAGCTAAATATCCTTTTAATATATAAAATCTTGAGCCAGATAATTTGACTCCTCTTTCAAAGTCTATTATATTTAGTTTCTCTCCTATTTCCCAATGAGGAAGTACTTCTTTTTCTATTACTTCTCCTTCTTGATAAACTATAACATTATCAGAACTGTCTTTTCCAATTGGTACATCTTCATCTACTACATTTGGAATTAGCATAAGTAAGTGTCTTAAATTATTTTCTAATTCATTTAAAACGGGTTCTAATGCCTGTAGTTCTTGATCTATTTTTAATGATTCATTTATAAGTTTTTCTTTTTCTTGTTCAGTTGAATATTTTTTATGTCCTATTAATCTTGAAATATTATTTTTAGCAGAACGTAAGTCATTTATTTTAGATATTAATTCTTTTCTTTCTCGGTTTATGTTTAGTAAATTATCTATTATTTCTTCTTTTTCATTTCTTATTTTAAGATAGTATTTATATTTAGCTGGATCTTTAGCTATTAGATTTATATCATGCATTTTTATAACCTCCTTTAAAAAACTATCTTTATTTAGAGGGTTTTATATTTTAAATTTTTAGCTATTTTTTGACTTATCCTTTTTATTTGTTAATTAACTTGTAAGTGAAATAAAAATAAAAGGTAAATTTGAAAGTATATAAAATATTATATATAGCTATGGTATTATTAAAGGAAAAGTTAAAAGAAATACAAACAGAAAATATAAAAAAAGAGGTAAAAGTAGGAATAATAGGTGCTGGTTATGTAGGATTAGTTACTGCAGCCGGATTAGCTTATAAGGGGTATAATGTTTTACTTGTAGAAAAAGATAAAGAAAAATTAAAGAAAATAAAACAGGGGATTTGTCCGTTTTATGAACCTGATTTACAAAGGTATCTATTAGAAGGTATTGAATCTGGGAGATTATCTTTTAGAGAAAATATTTCAGAATTAGTTAGTGAATGTAGGTATATATTTGTATGTGTAGGCACTCCTATTAAAGATGATAGTACTTATGATATGTATTATTTAGATATAGTAGCAAAGGAAATAGCAAATAATTTAAAAAATGATTTTAGGATTATAATAATAAGGAGTACAGTTCCACCAGGTACTGGTAGATGGTTTAAGAAAGCTATATTAAGATATAGAAGAGGAGTGAAAGCTAATTTTGAGGTAGTATCAATGCCTGAGTTTTTAAGAGAGGGTAATGCTATATATGATTTCTTTAATCCTAGTAGAATTATAATAGGCTCGGATAATTATGATATAGGTAAAGAAGTTAGTGAGTTATATAGTGACTTTGGGGCTCCGATTCTAATAGTTAGTTTAGAAGAAGCAGAGATAATTAAATTAGCTTCTAATGCGTTTTTAGCTATGAGAATATCTTTTATTAATAGTATAGCTAATTTAGCAGAAGTTTTTGATTCTAATATAGAAAATATCAGATTAGGTATAGGGTTAGATCCAAGAATTGGTACTGAATTTTTAAAAGCAGGAATAGGATTTGGGGGATCTTGCTTACCTAAAGATTTATCTGCTCTTATTTCTGTATTTAATAATTATCAAATTAATCCTATCCTTTTTGAAGCTGTTAAGATTATTAATGATGAACGGATAGATATTTTCATAAATAAAATTAAAAAAGCTTTATGGAATATTAAAAATAAAATCTTAACGGTTTGGGGAGTTTCATTTAAAGCTAATACTGATGATATTAGAGAATCTCCAGCACTTAAAATTATACCTAAGCTGGTTCAAGAAGGAGCTTTTATTAATGTATATGATCCTAAAGGTTTACATAATTTCCAAAGCTATATCCAAAAAAATTATCCCCATTTTTCTAATAGTATAAAATTGATAGAAAATATATATGAAAGTACGGTTAATTCCAGCGCAATTTTAATAACTAATGATTGGGATGAATATAAAAGAGTAAATTATTACAATATTTATGAGCTTATGGAAACTCCTATTATAATTGATGGTAGAAATATCGTTAATCCATTAGAAATGAGAGAAATTGGTTTTGAGTATTACTCTATTGGAAATAATATAAAGTAATTTTGAAGATAATATAAAGTAATAAGAAAGAAGGAATTAGTTATGAAAGCACATGAATTATCAAAGGTTTTAGAACTGCAATTTAAAGAATTAAAGGAAATAGCAAGTAATTTATCTATTTCTATAAATTCACCTAATCAAAAATTAACTGATGAACAAATCTCTTTAATTGAAGAATTCATTAATAAAACAAAAAATAAGAATGAAAATAAAGTTAATGAATCTCCTTCTTTTAAAGAAGATTCTATTAAAGAACCTATAGAAAATGAATTAATAGATACTAAATTAGAAGTTATAGATAAGGAATCTATATATAAAAAAAATATAGATGAAAAAGAAAAGATCCCAGATCCTAAAAGTGTTAATAAAGAATTGAATATTATTAAAGAAGAAATAAAAGTAGATTACTTAGAAGAGTCTATAAAAGAAGTGGAAGTAGAGTTTCCTATAACTGTTGAAAAATTTGCTAATACTTTAAATATTAATTTAACTGAATTAATTCAAAAATTGTTATCAAAGGGACATATACTAAATAAAAACAGCTTTATAGATTTTTCTTTAGCTGAAGAAATTGCTTTTGAATATAATATTTTAATAAAATCAAAAGAAAAAGAGAAAAAAAGTTTTGTTTCTTTAGAACTAGAAGAGCAAGAAATTTGGGTATCACGACCTCCTGTTGTTACTGTTATGGGGCATGTTGATCATGGTAAAACTACTTTACTTGATACTATTAGAAAAACTAATGTAGTGTCTAAAGAAGCCGGTGGTATTACCCAACATATTGGGGCTTATCAAGTTGAATATAATTCTAAAAAAATCACTTTTATAGATACTCCAGGACATGAAGCTTTTACTTCCTTAAGAGCAAGAGGTGCTAAAGTGACAGATATTGTTATTTTAGTGGTAGCTGCTGATGATGGGGTTATGCCTCAAACAATAGAAGCTATTAATCACGCTAAAGCAGCTGGAGTCCCTATTATTGTTGCTATTAATAAAATAGATAAGCCCAATGCCAATGTTGATAGAGTTAAAAATCAATTAGTTACATATGGGTTAATTCCTGAGGAATGGGGAGGACATACTCCTGTAGTTGAGATATCTGCTAAAACTGGTAAAAATATAGATTATTTATTGGAAGTAATATTATTAGTAGCGGAATTAATGGATTTAAAAGCTAATATAGCGGGGAATCCTGAGGGAGTTGTTATTGAATCTAAATTAGATAAAAACAAGGGACCTATTGCTACTATATTAGTTCAAAAAGGAATATTAAAAACTGGTATGTCATTTGTTATCGGTAAAACCTGGGGAAAAATTAGAGCAATGTATAATGAAAGGGGCCAGATTGTTAAGGAAGCTACTCCTTCTACTCCCGTTGAGATTATAGGGATTTCTCAGGTTCCTGAAGCTGGAGAGAAATTAATTGTAGTAGAAAATGAGAAAATAGCTAAAAATTTAGCACTTGAGAACCAAAAAGTTGAAGAAATTTCTAAAAAACAGTCTAAAAAGGTATTTTCTATTAATGATATCTTAGCTAAGTTCTCTTCAGAAGAAACACAGAATTTTAACATAATTTTAAAAGCAGATACCCAAGGTAGTTTAGAAGCTATAAAATCTATTATAGAAAGAATGAATATTGAAAATATTAGATTTAATATTTTACATGCTGCTGTAGGTAATATAGTAGATGGTGATGTATTGTTAGCAAAAGCTTCTAACGCTGTTATTTTAGGATTTAATATTAAGATAGAAGCTACAGCTAAAAAATTACTTGAAAAAGAAGAAATACAATGCTATATTCATAACATAATATATGAGTTAGTAGATAATCTTAAAAAATTAGTAGAGGGTGCTATAAAGCCTGAAGAAATAGAGATAGAAATAGGCCAAGCTCAAGTAAAACAGGTATTTAAAGTAAAAAACTCAAAAGTAGCAGGATGTTATGTCATTAATGGAAAGATTACTCGGGATTCTAAAGTTATTGTAGAAAGAAATAATGAAAAAGTATTTGAAGGATATATTGAATCTTTAAGGAGATTTCAAGAAGATGTTAAAGAAGTTAATCAAGGTTATGAATGCGGAATTAAAATTAAAGATTTTAATGATATACTAATTGGTGATATTATTAGAGCTTTTGTTAAACAATATTAATAAAATGATAAAATAATTTTTAAGTCTAGGAAAGGAGAGTTTTTAGGATGTATAAAGTACCAGATAATCTTTTATATTCAAAGGAACATGAATGGGTAGAATTAATTAATGATATAGCTGTAGTGGGGATAACTGACTATGCTCAAAAGGAATTGGGGGATATTGTTTTTATTGAAATGCCTAATATAGGTCAAAAAGTAGAATTTTCTAAAGTTTGTGGTTCTATTGAATCCGTTAAATCTGTATCTGATATATATAGTCCCGTTAATGGTGAGGTATTTGAAGTTAACACTAAGCTAATTGATAAACCAGAATTACTTAATGAAGATCCATATACTAATTATATCTTTAAAGTTAGAATAACTGATTTTTCTTTTAAAGATAAATTACTTGATGCTAATCAATATAAACAACATATTGGAATAGCCTAAGTTAGTAATTAAGATACTTTAGTAATTAAAATACTAAAAATTTAGTAATAAAAAAATTTAATTTAAAGAATTGGTAAAAAAATAGGGGGAAAGGATAGTTATAGAGTTTAACTTATCTGTTAAAAAATTATAGATCTAAAAAATTATAGATCTTGGATAAAGTGTAGATAAATTATTAAAAATATTACTTATCTAGGGCTTAAAGTCTTAAGGGGAAAGGAGATTTAGATGGAAAATATTTACAATTTTCTTAAAGTAATCTATATTGCAGTAGTTATAGTTTTTACAGTATTAGTGGGTAGTTATGTAACTGAAAAAAGCGGGTTAAGTGGAATAATGGGGGGAAATCAAAATTTAGCTGATAAAGGTATTAAGAAAATGACAAAACAAGAAATAATTACTAACTGGGCTACTAGATTAGCTATTTTATTCTTTATTATTTCTTTCTTACTTTTTGTCATGTCATCTAATTTATTTAAAGGTTTTTAATTTTTTGTTTATTATTAATCTTTAGTAATTATTCTCAAATTCAAAAATTAATTTAATTTAAATTAGGAGGTTTTTATGCAAAAAAAAATAGATATTGTTAAATATATTTTTCTTATCTTTATTGTTTTTTTAATTGTTTTTAAATTATCTTTTGCTAATAACAATGATAAGCTTAAGGATTATTATTA
>JAPYWL010000025.1 GCA_028276365.1 Deltaproteobacteria bacterium
AGGAAGTTCTAAAGGAAATATATTTTAATTCTATTTCTTATAATAAGGGAGTTTTTGTATTGAATTTTACTTGTTTTAATTATGATAGTGTTTTAAAATTTCAAAATGCTTTAAAGGAAAATCTACAAGATATAGCTATTATATCTAATGTACAAAGCAATAAAAAAGCAATTACTGTAGATAATGAAAATCAGGTTGAGTTAATTGATAGTACTATTGAAATACAAATAAAAAAGTAAGTAATAAAGTAATATGAAAAAAAGTGAATTATTATTAATAATAGTTGTTTTGATATTTTTGGGTTTTATTTTTATTTACTTTATTTATAATATTAAAAATAAACAATTACAAGCTATAGCAATCCAAAAAAGTAAAATACAAAGTGAAATCCAGAAGCTAAATGCTAATAAAACATATATACCAAAAGAAGTTAACAATTCTAATTATGAAAATTTTTTGAATTTTATAAGGAAATATAATTTAGCAAAAATAGAACAGGTTAAAAGTGCTAATAATAATGTAAATATCAGTTTTAAATTAAAGGGTGAAAACTTTTTAAAAATTTTGGATTATATTTATAAAAACGAAGATTTCCTAAAAATAGATTCTTTTAATGTAGTTAATAATAATTTAAATGAGTTATTAGTTAATTTAGTTATCTTAAATTTATATAAGCAACCTAATGTTGAAGACATATCTTATTATCCTTTTAATTTAAAATTTTTTAATGAAAAGGAATATATAGATATGATTAAAAAAGAAATAGAAGAAAGAAAAAAGAAGGAAGAATTAGAAAAGCTAATTTTGTATTCTAATGTAAAAGAGATAAATAACAAAAATGAAGTATATAACAAAATTTTTAAAAATTCAATTAAAGAAGATAATTTAAATAAATCAGCTAATTTAAATATGGTTTATAAAGGAGCTATTTTTATAAATAATGAAAAATATGGGGTTTTAGCTATTAATGATAAAGAGTATTTTTTAAAAGAAGGTCAAGATATAACAATTGATAAAAATAATATTAGAGTTTTTAATATAAATAAGCAAAGCGTAAAATTAATTATAAATAATTCCGAAACAATTGAAATTAAATTAAATGTATTTTGAAATTTTAAGAGGATTATAAGAGAAAGTGTAAAAATATAAAATATAAATTGGAGTTTTAATCTTTATTAGAAATAATAAAAATAGTAAGGAGTGAAGAGAGTTTATGATAACTTTAAAAGTAAAAGATAGAAAAAAAATTTTAAAGGAAGTAAGTAAATCTTATCTTCCTGGTGTTAAAGAGATTAATTTTAAAGTGGGTGATACAGTTAAAGTTTATCAAAAAATAAAAGAAGGAGATAAAGTAAGAACGCAGGTATTTGAAGGGATAGTTATAGAAATCCATGGTCCTAAAGATGATAGATATTTTACTGTTAGAAAAGTAGTTCAAGGAGTTGGAGTAGAAAAAACTTATAAAATAAATAGCCCACTTGTTGAAAAAGTGGAATTTGTAAAGAAACCACTTAGAAAACCTAGAAGAAAGAAAATATTCTATCTAAGAGAACGAAATTATGTTTAAAAATATATAAAATAATTAAAATTATTTTTAAAAAGGAGTTTTGAAATGTATAAATTAAATTTGAAGTCCAATAAGATCTTAGTTATTAATATTTTTATAAGTATAATTATAGTTGTTTTTGTAGTTTTAATTTTTAGTTCTTGTAATCAAGTTAATGATAAAGTAGTTGCAAAAGTTAATAATGAAAATATAACTCAAAGTCAATTGAATGAAGAATTGAATAAGCAATATGGTTACGAAACTTTACAAAATTTGATAAATCAAGTATTAGTAATTCAGGAGGCTAAGAAAAAAAATATTACTGTCAATGAGAAAGAAATAGAGGAAGAAATTTATAAAACTGCTTTAAATATGGGAGGTATTGAAAAACTAAAAGAACAATTAAAAGCTAGAAATGTTAATTTTAATGATTATAAACAAAAGGTTAAGTTAGATTTATTATTAAGGAAATTAGTTATTTCTGAATTATCTGAGGATGAGTTAAGAGTTTTTTTTGATAATATAAAAGGATCTTTACCTATGGTTGAAGTTTCTTTTATAATGGTACCTGATAAAGATTTAGCTAATTCTATAATAGATAATTTAAAGAAGGGTGCTTCTTTTGAAAAATTATCTGAAACTTATTCTCAAGATCCATTAACTAAGGATACTAAAGGATATGCTGGATTCTTACTTAAAAATGATATATCAAATGCTTCTCCTACTTTTAAAGCTCTTGATGAAGCAATTTTTAAAGCTCCTAAAAAAGGAGAGATTATTGGACCTATTGAAATAAATTATAAAGGTCAAAAACTATATTATATTATTAAATACATAAATGTTTTACAATCTTATCAAGAAGTTAAGCCTAAGCTTCAGGAGATATTAGCTCAGCAGAAATCTAATGAATATATCCAAAAATTAAGGAAAAATGCCAATATCGAAATCCTTTATAATAAGGATAATCAAAAATAAATAAAAACAAGAAAATTAATTATAAATACTACAAGCTTTAGAAAAGATAGAAAAGAATATAAAAGAATAGCAAGATTGGAAAGAGCATAATCTAAGATTTTAAAAAAAAATATTGATAAGATAATTGTTATATACAAGTGTGATGTGAAGTGCTTGAAAATAAGATTTAAGAGAAATATCTTTAAAGATAATGTTTGATTTAAAAAAGCAAAGAATTAATCAGTTTTTTATATCTTTATTTTTGTTTTTTGTTTTTTCTATATTATTTTATTTTAAAATAGTTTTTTCTGATCAAGAAGATCTAGATAAAAATACTAATGATTATAATGATAATAATTTAAAAGCTACACTTGTAATAAATACTATTCCTAATAGTTGTTCTGTTTATGTGGATAATGTATTTATAGGTAATACTCCTTTAAGAAAGGAGATTTCGCCAGGGCAACATTTAATAAGGGTATCTTATGATGATAATTATGTTTCTGAATTTATAAAGCTTATAGCATTTGCTAAGCATACTTATAAATATGATATTAAATTAAAATATACTTCTATAGGTGCTTATAGAAAAGCTCAGGAATATTTAAATCAAGAAAACTATTTGTATTCTCGGGAATTCTTTTTGCTTTCTACTAAGAGCTATGGTAAGTTAATTCCTGAGGCTTATTTCTATGCAGGTTATATAAGTTTTATTTTGAAAGAATTTGATAAAGCTGAAAAATATTTATTAGAATATATTAGTTATAATAGTAGTAGTTTGTCCAGTTGGTTTATGCTAGGTGAGAGTAGGAATACTTTATCTAAAATTTCTTTAGCTATTGCTTGTTATAAAGAAGCTTTAAAAATTATTTACCCTAAAACTACTACTATTTTAAATTCTACTTATGCTACTTATGAGGAACAAAAGAAATTAGAAAATCAAATTATTAAAAACCCGACCTTAGAAAATTATGTAAAATTAGCAAGAATATATGAATTAAAAGGTGATTTAAAAAGCTCATTATATTATTACAGAAAAGCAGTAATGCTTTTTAATATTGATATATCTAATCCATATATAAGGAAATCTGAATTGGAAAATGAAGAAGAAAAGGAAGGAGTTAGTGAGCAAAAATAATTATAGGAGGTTTTAAATAATGGTAAGTATTTTGTCGTTTTTATTTTTCCTTTTTATTGTATTTTTTGCTTTTATTTTGCCTTTATTAGCTAGTATTATTAAAATAGTTAATCAATATGAAAGAGGGATAATATTAAGATTAGGAAGGTTTAATAGAGTTGTTGATCCTGGTTTGGTTATATTAATACCCATTGTTGATAGAATTATATTAATAGATATAAGAGAGGTACCTATGAATTTACCTTCTCAAGAAGTTATAACTGCTGATAATATTACTATAAAAGTTAGTGCAGTGGTTTATTTTCAGGTGGTTAAGCCTGAAGATGCTTTTTTAAAGGTTCAGGATTATGTTAGTGCCATCTTCCAATTAGCACAAACTACTTTAAGAAATGTAGTGGGTCAATCTGAGTTAGACGAGATCTTACAACATAGAGAAAAGATAAATTTAAAAATAAAGGAGATAGTAGATGAAACTACTCAAAAATGGGGTATAAAAATAACTTTAGTAGAAATTAAGGATATAGAGTTACCTGAATCTATGCAAAGGGCTATGGCTAAGCAAGCAGAAGCTGAAAGAGAAAGAAGAGCTAAAATTATTCATGCTGAGGGTGAATATCAAGCAGCACAGAAATTAACTGAAGCAGCTAATCTTATGGCTACTCAACCAGTAACTATTCAATTAAGGTTACTTCAAGTTTTAACTGAGGTATCTCAAAATAAGGGATCTGTTATTATTTTACCTATCCCAACTTCTTTAATGGAATTAGTATCTAAGATAGATAAACTAAATCTTAAAAATCCTGAAACTAATATTACTATTAAAGAAGTAAATCAATAAAACCAATAAAATCAATAATAAAAAAAATATAAGGTAAATAAAAAGTAAGGGGGGAATTAATAAATGAAAAATTTATATTATCCATATCTAAATAAATACTTGAAGTTTTATGAGTGGAGTGTAAATAATTTAGAAGAATTCTGGAATTTACAAGCTAATATTATACCTTGGTTTAAAAAGTGGGATAGGGTTTTGGAATCTGATGGTAATTTTTATAAATGGTTTGTTGGAGGATTATTAAATGCTTCTTATGTTTGTTTAGATCAACATATTTTTAATAATTTTAATAAAGATAAAGTAGCTTATTATTATGAAAATGAAATAGGAGAAACTAAGAGTGTTAGTTATTATGATTTATATATAATGGTTAATAATTTAGCAAAGGTTTTAAGTGATTTGGGAGTATCTAAAGGTGATGTAGTATTAATTTATATGCCTTTAAATATAGAGGCTATAGTTTCTATGTTAGCTGTTGCTAGATTAGGAGCTATTCATAGTGTGGTTTTTTCTGGTTTTTCTACTAAAGCAATCTTAGATAGAATTATTGATAGTAAAGCTAAATATATTATAACTACTACTCATACTTATAGAAAAGGAAAAGTTGTTGATCTTAAATCTAATATTGATTTTATTATTAGTGAATATAAGGATATAAAAAATGTTTTACTTTTTGATAGGAAAAAAGATTATGAAATAAAAGAATTGGATCCTAAGTATGTAGTTATAAAAGATTTAAATGGATATAATTATATAAATCCTGTTATTGTGGAATCTACGGATCCATTATTTGTGTTATATACTTCAGGGACTACTGGTAAGCCTAAGGGGATTTTACATTCTACTGGTGGTTATTTAGTTTATGTAGCTAATACATTAAAATGGGCTTTTAATGTTGGATATGATAGTGTGTGGTGGTGTACTGCTGATATAGGATGGATTACGGGGCATTCTTATGTAGTGTATGCTCCTTTAGCTTTGGGGATTACTAGTTTTATTTATGAAGGTGCCCCTGATTATCCTGATCCTTCTAAGTGGTGGGCTTTAATTGAAAAATATAAAATTACAGAATTTTATACTTCTCCTACTGCTTTGAGGATGTTTATGAAATATCCTTTAGATTATATTAAAAAACATGATTTAAGCAGTTTAAGAGTGTTAGGTAGTGTAGGAGAACCTATTAATCCAGAGGTTTGGGTTTGGTATTTTGAAAATATTGGAAATAAATTATGTCCTATTATAGATACGTGGTGGCAAACTGAGACAGGTGGTTTTATGATTGCTCCATTTATGGGGATAATTCCTTTAAAACCTGGTTTTGCTTCCTTACCTTTACCTGGTGTAGTTGCTGATGTTGTTGATGAGCAAGGAAATAGTGTAAAACCTAATGAAAAGGGATATTTAGTTATTAAGAAGCCTTGGCCGGGAATGATGAAAACTATATTAAATAATAATGAAATGTATGAACAAGTTTATTGGTCTAAGTTTAAGGGATGGTATTATGTAGGAGATTATGCTATTAAAGATGAGGATGGATATATACAGTTATTAGGTAGAGCGGATGAGGTTATAAAAATAGCGGGTCATAGAATTGGGACTTTTGAAGTAGAAAGTGCTATTTTGGAAAATAATAAAATAGCTGAAGCTGCTGTTGTTGGAGTACCTGATGAGATTAAAGGTGAGGTTATTAATGCTTTTGTTGTTCTTAAGCAAGAATTTGCTAATTATAAAGATGATCCTAATATATTTAGTGAAATAAAGCAAACTGTTAGAGAAGTTGTGGGACCTGTTGTTGTTATTGATAAAATATTTATAGTAGATAAATTACCAAAGACAAGAAGCGGAAAGATTATGAGAAGATTATTAAAAGCGGTGCTTTTAGGTAAAGAATTAGGAGATGTCACTACGTTAGAGGATGAAGCTTCTATTAGTGAAGTTAAAAATGCTTATGAGGAACTTAAAAAGGCTTTAAAGTAAATTCTATAAAATAAAAATGAATTGCTAAGGACTTTATAAGGTTTTAGAAAGAGGTGATTTTGATTTGTACATTTTTGAAGGAAATTTATTGAAATTAAAAAAAGAGGAAGGTTATGAAATTGTAGAACATCCTGGAGCTTGTGCTATTATTATTCATTACAGAAAAAATAATAATGATAAAGAAAATAATAATGAAGAAAAAATTTGCTTAGTAAAACAATATAGGAAGCCCATAGAAAAATTTTTATGGGAGTTACCTGCAGGTAAAATTGATAAACAGGACCCTAATTTGATTGAAACTATAAAACGAGAAACCTTTGAGGAAACAGGGATTCTTATTGATGAAAATAAAATCAAATACTTAGGTTATATATATACTACTCCTGGTTTCTCTAATGAAGTGATTCATATTTTTTATTATCTTTTGGATTCTTTTGATAATATTTCATTAAAACAAATGGATTTTAATGAAATAGATGATATTAAGTTTTTTAGTATAAAAGAGATAAAAGAAATGATTTTAAAAAATGAGATAACTGATACTAAAACTTTATCTGCTTTTACTTTGGCTAATATTTATGATCTTATAAAATTTTAACAGTATTCTTATGTTGAACTATACTACGTAGATGTCCTGATAATCAAGAGATCTAGAGCTGGAGCGGCCAAAGTTAAGTTTTTAAAACATGCTCTAGTAGATGACCGGATTCCTTACAGGATACCTAAAAAGCCATCATGCTTTCAAGCAGGAGGCTCCACCTTTTACAAGGTGGAGTAGTTTGCTTTTGGGGATATATTTAAAGGTAGCAAGGAAGCTACTTTTTTTTATTTTTACTACCTATACTGTAAAAAATATAAATATATTAAGAGATATTAAGGTATTAAAATTTTGGGAATAGGGATAATTGATTTTAGTAAGAATTTTTGGCTTAAGAGAAGGTGGTATAATGAAATTATTACCAATAGGGATAAGTGATTTTAGAGAGCTAATAGTAGGTGGATATATATATGTGGATAAGACAGAGTATATATATAAGTTATTAAGAAATGGGAAATATTATTTTCTAAGTCGTCCAAGACGTTTTGGAAAATCGTTATTAATTTCTACGCTTGAGTATTTATTTAAAGGAGAAAAGGAGTTATATAAAGGATTGTATATAGAGGATAAGTGGAAATGGGAAGAGACTTATCCAGTGATAAGAATAGACTTTGCCAAAGATATAAAAAATAAGGAAGATTTAAAGGAGAAGGTGTATCAGGAATTAAGAAAGAATTATATGTGGAATAAATTGGAGATGTCAAAGGAAATAAGAGATGAGAGTATATTATTAGAGGAGCTAATAATGAGGATAAATGAGAAGGAGAAGAAGCAAGTGGTAGTATTAGTAGATGAATATGATAAGCCCATATTAGATGTCATAGAGGATAAAAAAGAAGCAGAAAAAGTTAGAAAAGAACTAAAAGGATTTTATTCAACATTAAAAGGATTAGATAGGTATATAAGGTTTGTATTAATAACAGGAGTAAGCAAATTTTCAAAGGTATCATTATTTAGTGGATTAAATCAATTGAAGGATATATCATTAGATGTAAGATATGGGAATATATGTGGATATACTCAAGAGGAATTAGAGTTTTATTTTAAGGAGTATTTAGAAGAGGTGAATTTAGAAGAAGTAAGAGAATGGTATAATGGATATAATTTTTTAGGTGAAAAAGTATATAATCCATTTGATATATTGTTGTATTTAGATAGTAAAAAGTTTAAGAATTATTGGTATGAGACGGGAAAAACGGAGTTTTTATTTAAGTTGTTAAAGGAAAAAGAGTATAAATTACCGTTTTTAGAGAAGGAATATTATACAAATGATATATTGGAGAAGTTTGATATAGAGTATATAGGAATAGAGGCATTGATGTATCAAACGGGGTATTTAACAATAAAAGATGTAAAAAGGATAGAAGAAGAGGAGGTATATGTATTAGATTATCCGAATAGAGAGGTAAGACAATCATTTAATAGGGAGTTATTGTATTATATAACGGGGGAATATCAGATTGATAAGACATCAAAACTGAAGATGGCTTTTATAAAAGAGGATATAGAAGAGATAAGAAATCAAATAGAGATATTTATGGAATCAATGAGTTATGAGATATTAAGGAATGAGTATGTATATCAAGCTGCGATATATGGATTAATATATTCTACAGGATTTAGTATCATATTAGAGGATACTACTTTTAAAGGAAGAATAGATTTAACAATCTTGGTAAATAGAAGTATAGTATATATAATGGAATTTAAAGTTATTCAAGATGAAAAAGAAAAAGGGAAGGCAGTAAAGCAAATAGAGGAAAAAGAGTATTATAAGAAGTATTTAAATTATGAAAAAGTGTATATAGTAGGAGTGGAGTTTGATAAAACAAAAAAACAGATCGTTAATTTTGAATATAAACAGGTTAAATAAGATATATGGAGGTATAGGATAAAATTATTACCAATAGGGATAAGTGATTTTAGAGAGCTAATAGTAGGTGGATATATATATGTGGATAAGACAGAGTATATATATAAGTTAATTATATATAAAAGAATTACATATGGAATAAAAAAGAGATACTAAAGGAAGTAAAAGATGAGAGTATATTACTAAAGGAGCTAATATCGAAGGTAAGTTAAAAGGAGAAGAAGCAAGTGGTAGTATTAGTGGATGAATATGAGAATTTGATATTTAGATGTAATAGTGGGATAGAGCTAAATAAGGTAAAGAAGTAGGTATTGAATTATGAGTATATGAGAGTAAAATAATGCTAAATGTTAGAGTTAAATTTTTAAAAAGTTTAACTTGTTAAGAAAAGATTTAAGTTGTTTTAAAAGATTTAAATTATCAAGCTTTAATGTGTTTCAGACTATTTAAGTTTTTTGTGTTTAAATTTTTAGTATTTAAATTTTTTTGAAGTGTTTTAAAGTGTTAAAAATTTATCAAAGGGTTTAAGTTGTATTTGAAGTATTTTTTTTTATATTTTTTAAAATTTTAATAATTTTAGAGTTATATTAGTTAGTATTCTGGAAATGGGAACTAAAAAAAGTAAAGGTAAATAAAGGAAACTAAAAGGAATTAAAAGAAACCAAAGAGAAATAAAAGGAGCAAAAGGAAGAAAAGGTAACTAAAGGTAGTAAGAGAAAAAAATAAAAAAGAGAAAAACAATTGGAAAAAAACAAAAAGAGTTAAAAAAGAGAAAAATAGAGAAAAAAGAGGAGATATAAAAAAATAAAAAAGAGAAAAATGAAAATGGAGGAATAAAAAGGGGAAAAGTAAAAAGAGGAGGTAGGAAAGTAGAAAAGAGGAGGAAGTAAAGGATGAAGAAGTTATTACCAATAGGAATAAGCGATTTTAAGAAACTAAGAGAAGGAGGATATGTATATGTAGATAAGACGGAGTATATATATAGGTTAATAAAGGAGGGAGGGGGATATTATTTTTTAAGTCGTCCAAGACGCTTTGGAAAATCGTTATTGCTATCAACAATAAGGTATTTGTTTGAAGGGCAAAGAGAATTATTTAAAGGATTATATATAGAAGATAAATGGAATTGGGAAGAGACTTATCCAGTAATAAGAATAAGTTTTGCGAAAGATATAAAAAGAAAGGAGGATTTAAAAGGTAGAATAAGAGAGGAATTAGAGAAGAATTATGAAAGAAATGGAGAAGAGATGGAAGAGGGAAAAAGAGATGAGGGAAGCTTATTAGAGAGGTTAGTAATAAAAATAAATAAGAAAAAAAGAAAACAGGTAGTGATATTAATAGATGAATATGATAAGCCGATATTAGATGTAATAGAGGATAAAAAAGAAGCAGAGGAAGTAAGAAAAGAACTAAAAGGATTTTATTCAGTGTTAAAGGATTTGGACGAGTATATAAGGTTTGTAATAATAACGGGAGTGAGTAAGTTTTCAAAAGTATCATTATTTAGTGGATTAAACCAATTAAAGGATATATCATTAGATGAAAGATATGGGAATATATGTGGATATACGCAAGAGGAATTAGAAAACTATTTTAAAGAGTATTTAGAAGGAGTAAATTTAGAAGAGGTAAGAGAATGGTATAATGGATATAGCTTTTTAGGAGAAAGATTATATAATCCGTTTGATATATTGTTGTATTTAGATAGTAAGAATTTTGATAGTTATTGGTATAAGACAGGAACACCAAGTTTTTTAATAAAGTTAATAAAAGAAAGAGAATACGATATATTAGAATTAGAGAACAAAATAGTAAAGAAAAATGTATTAGAAAAATTTGACATAGAAGAGATAAGAATAGAAGCATTAATGTATCAAACAGGGTATTTAACAATAAAAGAGGTATATAACAAAGAGTATGGACAGGAGTATAGATTAGGATTTCCGAATAAGGAGGTAAGAATATCGTTTAATGAGGATATATTACCTTTGGTATTAAAAGATGAAATAAGGGAGAATATATCGGGTAAGATAATAGAGATATTAAAGGGAGAGAAATTAGAGGAGCTAAGAGAACAGGTAGAAGTGTTAATAAGCAATATAAGTTATGTACATTATAGGGGGGAGTCAAGTTATGTAATAGCGATATTTAGTTTATTGTATACAACGGGATTAAATGTAATAACAGAAGATAATACAAATAAAGGTAGAATAGATTTAGCGGTAATAGTGGATAGGAGTATAGTGTATATAATAGAGGTGAAGGTAATAGAAAGAGAAGAGGAGAAAGGTAAAGCGATAAAGCAAATTCAAGAGAGGGAGTATTATAAGAAGTATTTAAATTATGAAAAAGTATATATAGTAGGTATAGAGATAAATAAGAATAAAAAACAGATTGTTTATTTTGAATATAAACAGGTTAAATAAGATATGGAGGTAAAGGATGAAATTATTACCAATAGGAATAAGCGATTTTAAGAAACTAAGAGAGGGCGGATACATATATGTAGATAAGACGGAGTATATATATAGGTTAATAAAGGAGGGAGGGGGATATTATTTTTTAAGTCGTCCAAGACGCTTTGGTAAATCGTTATTGCTATCAACAATAAGATATTTGTTTGAAGGGCAAAGAGAATTATTTAAGGGATTATATATGGAGGATAGGTGGAATTGGAAAGAAAGTTATCCAGTAATAAGGATAGATTTTGCAGAAGCACAGGTAAAGAATGTAGATGAACTAGAAAAAGAATTAAAAGCAACAATAATAGAAACAGGTAAAAAATATGGATATGAGTATAATAAGGAATATACAATAAATAGAAATTTAAGATTGTTAATAGAGGGAATATATGAAGAAAGTAAAAAACAGGTGGTGATATTAGTAGATGAATATGATAAACCGATATTGGATAATATAGAGAAAAGGGAAGAAGTAGAGAAGATAAGAGAAGTATTAAAGGGATTTTATACAACATTAAAAGGATTAGATGAATATATAAAGTTTGTATTAGTAACGGGAGTGAGTAAGTTTTCAAAAGTATCATTATTTAGTGGATTAAATCAGTTAGAAGATATATCGTTAAGCAAAGAATATGGTAATATATGTGGATATACACAAGAGGAGCTAAAGAAGAATTTTAAGGAATATTTAGAAGGAGTGAATATAGAGGAGGTAAGGGAATGGTATAATGGATATAATTTTTTAGGGGATAGATTATATAATCCGTTTGATATATTGTTGTATTTAAAGAGTAAAAAGTTTAAGAATTATTGGTATGAGACGGGAAAAACAGAATTTTTATTTAAGATGTTAAAAAGTCGGAATTATCAATTGCCATACTTAAATAAATTATATTATACGAATGAAATATTGGAGAAATTTGATATAGAATATATAAGCATAGAAGCGTTAATGTTCCAAACGGGATATTTAACAATAAAAGAGGTAAATAAGATAGAGGAAGAGGAATTATATGTATTGGATTATCCAAATAAAGAAGTAAGACAATCATTTAATAGGGAGTTATTGTATTATATAACGGGGGAATATCAGATTGATAAGACATCAAAACTGAAGATGGCTTTTATAAAAGAGGATATAGAAGAGATAAGAAATCAAATAGAGATATTTATGGAATCAATAAGTTATGAGATATTAAAGAATGAGTATGTATATCAAGCGGCGATATATGGATTAATGTATTCAATGGGATATATTGTAATAATAGAGGATAGCACATCAAAGGGGAGGATAGATATAACAATATTGATAAATAGAATGAAGGTATATATAATAGAGTTTAAGGTAATAGAGAAGGAGGAGGAAAAAGGGAAGGCAATAAAGCAAATAGAAGAAAAAGAGTATTATAAGAAGTATTTAAATTATGAAAAAGTATATATAGTGGGTATAGAGATAAATAAGAATAAAAAACAGGTTATTAATTTTGAATATAAACAGGTTAAATAAGATATATGGAGGTAAAGGATGAAATTATTACCAATAGGAATAAGCGATTTTAAGAAACTAAGAGAGGGCGGATACATATATGTAGATAAGACGGAGTATATATATAGGTTAATAAAGGAGGGAGGGGGATATTATTTTTTAAGTCGTCCAAGACGCTTTGGAAAATCGTTATTGCTATCAACAATAAGATATTTGTTTGAAGGGCAAAAAGAATTATTTAAAGGATTATATATAGAAGATAAATGGAATTGGGAAGAGATTTATCCAGTAATAAGAATAAGTTTTGCGAAAGATATAAAAAGAAAGGAGGATTTAAAAGGTAGGATAAGAGAGGAATTAGAGAAGAATTATGAAAGAAATGGAGAAGAGATGGAAGAGGGAAAAAAGGATGAGGGAAGCTTATTGGAGAAGTTAGTGATAAAAATAAATAAGAAAAAAAGAAAACAAGTAGTGGTATTAGTAGATGAATATGATAAGCCGATATTGGATGTAATAGAGGATAAAAAACAAGCTCAAGAGGTAAGAAAAGAACTAAAAAGATTTTATTCAGTGTTAAAAGATTTGGATGAGTATATAAAGTTTGTGTTAATAACGGGAGTGAGTAAGTTTTCAAAAGTATCATTATTTAGTGGATTAAATCAGTTAGAAGATATATCGTTAAGCAAAGAATATGGTAATATATGTGGATATACTCAAGAAGAGTTAGAGATTTATTTTAAGGAGTATTTAGAGGGAGTGAATATAGAAGAGGTAAAGGAATGGTATAATGGATATAATTTTTTAGGTGAAAAAGTATATAATCCGTTTGATATATTGTTGTATTTAAAGAGTAAAATGTTTAAGAATTATTGGTATGAGACGGGAAAAACAGAGTTTTTATTTAAGTTGTTAAAGGAAAAAGAGTATAAATTACCGTTTTTAGAAAAGGAATATTATACAAATGATATATTGGAGAAGTTTGATATAGAGTATATAGGAATAGAGGCATTGATGTATCAAACGGGGTATTTAACAATAAAAGATGTAAAAAGGATAGAAGAAGAGGAGGTATATGTATTAGATTATCCGAATAGAGAGGTAAGACAATCATTTAATAGGGAATTATTGTATTATATAACAGGGGAGTATCAAAGTGATAGGACATCAAAGCTAAAGATAGCATTAATAGAAGAGGACATGGAAGAAATAAGGAGGCAGATAGAGGTATTTTTGGAAACAATAAGTTATGAGGTTTTGAAAAATGAGAATGTGTATCAAGCGGCGATATACGGGTTAATGTATGGGATGGGGTATGAAGTGGAGATAGAAGATAGGACAATAAAGGGAAGGATAGATCTAACGGTGTTGATAAATAGGAAAAAGGTATATATAATAGAGCTAAAGTTGATAGAAAAGGAGAAGGAAAAAGGGAAATCGATAAAACAGATAGAAGAGAGAGAGTATTATAAGAAGTATTTAAATTATGAAAAAGTATATATAGTAGGTATAGAGATAAATAAGAATAAAAAACAGGTTATTAATTTTGAATATAAACAGGTTAAATAAGATATATGGAGGTAAAGGATGAAATTATTACCAATAGGAATAAGCGATTTTAAGAAACTAAGAGAAGGAGGGTATGTATATGTAGATAAGACGGAGTATATATATAGGTTAATAAAGGAGGGCTCAGGATATTATTTTTTAAGTCGTCCAAGACGCTTTGGTAAATCGTTATTGCTATCAACAATAAGGTATCTATTTGAAGGGCAAAGAGAATTCTTTAAAGGATTATATATGGAGGATAGGTGGAATTGGGAAGAAAGTTATCCAGTAATAAGGATAGATTTTGCGGAAGCACAGGTAAAGAATGTAGATGAACTAGAAAAAGAATTAAAAGCAACAATAATAGAAACAGGTAAAAAATATGGGTATGAGTATAATAAGGAATATACAATAAATAGAAATTTAAGATTGTTAATAGAGGGAATATATGAAGAAAGTAAGAAACAGGTGGTGATATTAGTAGATGAATATGATAAACCGATATTGGATAATATAGAGAAAAGGGAAGAAGTAGAGAAGATAAGAGAAGTATTAAAAGGATTTTATACAACATTAAAAGGATTAGATGAATATATAAAGTTTGTATTAGTAACGGGAGTGAGTAAGTTTGCTAAAGTATCATTATTTAGTGGATTAAACCAATTAAAGGATATCTCATTAGATGAAAGATATGGGAATATCTGTGGATATACACAAGAGGAATTAGAGTTTTATTTTAAGGAGTATTTAGAAGGAGTGAATTTGGAAGAGGTAAAGGAATGGTATAACGGATACAGTTTTTTAGGAGAGAGATTATACAATCCATTTGATATATTGTTGTATTTAGATAGTAAGAATTTTGATAGTTATTGGTATAAGACAGGAACACCAAGTTTTTTAATAAAGTTAATAAAAGAAAGAGAATACGATATATTAGAATTAGAGAACAAAATAGTAAAGAAAAATGTATTAGAAAAATTTGACATAGAAGAGATAAGAATAGAAGCATTAATGTATCAAACAGGGTATTTAACAATAAAAGAGGTATATAACAAAGAGTATGGACAGGAGTATAGATTAGGATTTCCGAATAAGGAGGTAAGAATATCGTTTAATGAGGATATATTACCTTTGGTATTAAAAGATGAAATTAGGGAAAAAATAGCGGATAAGATAATAGAGATATTAAAGAAAGAGGAAATAGAGAAATTAAGAGAACAGGTAGAGGTGTTAATAAGTAATATAAGTTATGTACATTATAAAGGGGAATCAAGTTACGTAATAGCGATATTTAGTTTATTATATTCTACGGGGTTAAATGTAATAACTGAAGATAATACTCATAAAGGTAGAATAGATTTAACAGTAATAGTTAATAAGAGGATAGTGTATATAATAGAGGTGAAGGTAATAGAAAGAGAAGAGGAGAAAGGGAAAGCAATAAAGCAGATAGAAGAGAGGGAATATTACAAGAAGTATATGAACTATGAGAAGATATATATAGTAGGTATAGAGATAAATAAGAATAAAAAACAGATTGTTAATTTTGAATATAAACAAATTAAGTAAAAAATGGTTTTTTTCTTCAATAAAAAAAAAGAGGAAATAATAATAGGTATAGATGCGGGAACTACCAGAATTGGGTATTCAATTTTAAGGGTTTATAAAAAAAAATCTAAAAACTTTAGTATTAGTTTAATTTCTTTTGGATTACTTGATATTACTGAAATTGAACATCATTTAAGATTGAAACAAATTTATAAAGAATTTAATAAGCTTTTAAAGAAATATAAACCAAATAGGGTTATAGTAGAAAGGTTGTATTTTAATTTAAATGCCAAGACTGCTATGGAGGTTAGCCAAGCTGTTGGGGTTATTACTTTAGCTTCTGCTTTAAATAATGTTTTTATAGATTATATAACCCCTACTCAAGTTAAATCGATAGTAGCTAATAATGGGAAAGCTACTAAGCAGGAGATAGCACAAAAGGTAAAGAGTTTTTTTGATATCCAAGATAAACTAATAGATGATATAACTGATGCTATTGCTATCGCTTTAGCCTTTGTTATTAAGGAATATTCTAATAATAACTCTTAATTTCTTTTACAATTTTAATTCCCTTTGATAATACAAGTACCTCTTTTGGATTTATGGTATTTTGGAAATTAATTTAAAGTTTTGGTTAAAAAAATTGTAAATAAGATGTAGGATTTTTTTAAGTTTTTTTATAATATAATAAAGGGGGTGATATTAGTGGATAGATCGGGATTAATTAAAGGTTCTAATAAGAAGGGGATCCTATTAATAAGTACGTTATTTTTTATAATAGTGTTAATAATGATGTCGGTAGCATTATTTGCTTTAACCCGAGCTAATTATGCTGATATGAGATCATTTTACTCAGAAAGCGAAGCAATAACTAACGCAGAATCTGCTATCAATATTGCTTCATTTATTATTGCCTCTAATCCCGTTTTGTTAACTATTAACTCTAACAATGTTAACCTGGGTACCCTACTTAATAACGATAATACTAATATAATAAAAAGGATAAATACTAATAATTATAAAATAGCTATAGTAAGATTATCAGATGGGAGTGTAATCAGTAATGATAGTACTGTTAGCGCTTCAAATTTTGTTATTAATAATAATACTTCAAAAATAATGGCTGCTATGATTATAAGTCCAAGGAATAAGAGTATATCTGATAGCGGAGCTATCCTATTCTTTGGTAACTCTACAAGTAATACTAATACTTATAAAAACGATTCAGCTAATGCTGTTGGTATTTCTTTTAACAATAATAAAATTAATTTTTATTTTACTTCTGGTGGATGGCCATCAA
>JAPYWL010000090.1 GCA_028276365.1 Deltaproteobacteria bacterium
CTAATAATGTAGTAAATTTATTACCTTTTTCTACGCTATCTACTATTTCATCTATAACTCTTCTTTGTTCATCAGTTTCTCTATAACTACTTACTAATTTATACATAATATTTAATTTAATATCCCCCTTATTAATTAATTATTGAATTTGAGTTTTCTAAATCCTTTTATTATTTGTATTAAAAAACTCATCAAAAAGGAAAATTATAAAATTTGATTATATTATACTTACTATCTTTTAATATTATTGTTTCTTTTTTCACTCTAAATTAATTATACGTAATCTTCTATTTCTTAAAAAAAATAAATAAAACTCTTTGAAAAAAAACTAAATTATTAAAAAAAAATAAAGACCTTTGAAAAAAAATAAATAAAAAAATAAAACGAGAAAGTAAAATATCTTTAAAAAAAATCCTTTAAGAAAACAAAACTTCTCTAAAAAAGAAAAACTTCTTGAAAAATTAAACCTTACTGAAAATAAATAAAAGTATCTCAAAAAACTTAAAAATCTACCCAAACAAGCCCTATATTTCAAAAAAACCCCCAAAGGGGATTTTTGGGGGTTACTGGGGCTAATACCCCAGCTATTCTACTCAATTTTAAAAAATCAAAAAAAATCAAAAAAAAACAAAAAAAACAAAAACACCACCTCCCAATCCCACACACACTCCTTCCTTTCCTTTATTCCTCCTATTCTTTTTATTTTGGGTTGTAATTATCTCTATATTAAAAAAATCCCCCTAAAAAAAGTAGAAAAATATACTTTATTCTTAGCATATTCATCTCCTGACTCTTATACCATATATGAATACAATATCAATAATATTATCCATTTAAAAAAAGCTAATGAAAACAATACAAAACTTATTATTATTTCTGCTTCCTCCTATATTATTCTCCACCTCTTTGAAAACAATTAAAACCCTTTGAAAAAAATTAAAAACTCTGAAAAAACTAAAACCTTTTAAAAATTAATCTCACACATTTAACCTTATTTTACCTTCTTATACTCATAATTCTCTATCCTCTTCTTATTTCTATTTAGCTCTATTCCTACTATATAGATCTTTTCATAATTCATATACTTCTTATAGTATTCTCTCTCTTGAATTTGTCTTATCGCTTCCCCTTTCTCCTCTTCTCTTTCTATTACCTTTACCTCTATTATATACACTATACTCCTATCCACTATTACTGCTAAATCTATTCTGCCCTTATTAGTATTATCTTCCGTTATTACATTTAACCCTGTTGAATATAATAAACTAAATATCGCTATTACATAACTTGACTCCCCCTTATAATGTACATAACTTATATTACTTATTAACACTTCTATCTGTTCTCTTAACTCCTCTAATTTTTCTCCCTTTAATATCTCTATTATCTTATCTACTATGTTTTCCCTTATATTATCTTTTAATACCAACGGTAATACATCCTCATTAAACGATATTCTTACCTCCTTATTCGGAAACCCTAATTTATACTCCTGTCCATATTCTTTGTTATATACCTCTTTTATTGTTAAATACCCTGTTTGATACATTAATGCTTCTATTCTTATCTCCTCTATGTCAAATTTTTCTAATACATTTTTCTTTACTATTTTGTTCTCTAATTCTGATACATCGTATTCTCTTTCTTTTATTAACTTTATTAAAAAACTTGGTGTTCCTGTCTTATACCAATAACTATCAAAATTCTTACTATCTAAATACAACAATATATCAAATGGATTATATAATCTTTCTCCTAAAAAACTATATCCATTATACCATTCTCTTATTTCTTCTAACCTTAGTCCTTCTAAATATTCTTTAAAATAGTTTTCTAATTCCTCTTGGGTATATCCACATATATTCCCATATCTTACATCTAATGAGATATCCTTTAATTGGTTTAATCCACTAAATAATGATACTTTTGAAAATTTGCTTACTCCTGTTATTAATACAAACCTTATATACCTATCTAATCCTTTTAATGTTGAATAAAATCCTTTTAGTTCTTTTCTAACTTTTTCTGCTTCTTTAGCATTCTCTATTAGATCCAATATCGGCTTATCATATTCATCTACTAATATCACTACTTGTTTTGAATATTTCCTATAAATAGATATTATAAGCTTTTCAAATAATCCCACTTCATCTTCCCCTTTTTCTATTCTTTGTTCTATTTCATTATTTATATAGTTCTTTTCCAACTCTTGTATTATTCTTCTTTTATAGTCCTCTTTTTTTACTATATCTTTTGCAAAATCTATCCTTATTACTGGATAACTTTCTCCCCATTCCCACTTTTCTTCCATATACAATCCTTTAAATAACTCTCTTTCTCCTTTAAATAAATACTCTATTGTTGATAGTAATAACGATTTCCCAAAACGTCTTGGACGACTTAAAAAATAATATCCTGAGCCCTCTTTTATTAACCTATATATATACTCCGTCTTATCTACATATATGTATCCTCCTTCTCTTAGTTTCTTAAAATCACTTATTCCTATCGGTAATAACTTCTTCATCCTTTATTACCTACTCTTTTTTATTTCTCCCTTTTTATTTTTCCCTTTTTTAATTCCTTTATATTACTCCTTTTTCCTCTCTTTTTTTCTTTTTTTATCTCTGTTTCTCTTACTACCTTTAGTTTCCTTTGCTTCCTTCAGTTCCTTTTATTTCCCTTTGTTTCCCTTTGGTTTCCTTTAGTTTCCCTTGTTTCCCTTGTTTCCTTTAGTTTCTTTTGGTTTCTTTTAGTTTCTTTTGGTTTCTTTTGGTTTCTTTTGGTTTCTTTTGGTTTCTTTTGGTTTCTTTTGGTTTCTTTTGGTTTCTTTAGTTCCTTTGGTTTCACCTTGCTTCCCTTTCTTTCCCTTCTCTTCAATTTCAAAATACTTATTCAAAAATTAAAAAATATTAAGAAAAGGATTTTTTCTTATAAATATACAATTATTTAAGTAGTACACATTATAAATGAATTATCTAGTACTATAAACCAAAGTTTTATGAAAAAAATACTAAAAGACTTAGAAAATCTTCAAAAATCATTTAAACTATATACTTTAATTATTGTTTCTTCTTTGATTTTAATTATATCTTATCAATCATATAATATTTACATAACCGAAAAACGAGATTATGTAGAAATTTTGTTTTTTTTGTTTTTTATAGTAATTCTTTTAATACTTATATTAAGTTTTCTTATTAGTATTTTAAATTTTATTTGGGAAAAAGAGGCAAAAATATTAATATTTCAATCTTTACCATCCTTAATAGAAAACTTAAATGATAACACAAGAATAACTATTAAATACTCTCCTACTAAAAAACACTCTAAAAATATAAACCATGATTTACTAAAGTTTATAAACGAAATGTTATTATTAAATGGGATAAATAAAAATGAGGCAATATCCTATTTATCTAATGGATTTTCTAGAAGAGTATCAATAAGATTAGAAGATGAGCTTATAATAGAAATCCAAGAACCTGAATTAGAAAAATTAAATTTTGAAGCTATAGAAGTTTTCTTAGAAGATGAATATTCAAAAAGTCAAGGCAAAAAAACTATAACTTATACCATAGAAAATTTTAAGGGTATAATACTATCTACTAAATTAATTAATCCTAATAAACTAAATAATCAAGAAATAAATTTTCCAAAAGTGGATAATAAAAAAGATGCCCCTATATTAATTTATAATAAAATTCTTTTTACTAATCCAAACAATATCTCCTTTTTTAAAAATAAGCCAGTCCAATCTTCTTTTTCTATATTTAATTACGCTTTTAATACCATTGAATTAATAAATCACAATGAATTAGATTATCAGATAAATAATATAGGTAATGATACGTATATTTTTTATCCTAAAAATCAAGATATAACTTATTTATCAAAAATAGCTCTTAAAA
>JAPYWL010000091.1 GCA_028276365.1 Deltaproteobacteria bacterium
AATTTTATTTTTTTGGATTTCTTGTAATCTATGTTTATCAATTAAGACATTAAATTCAAATGGAATTCCTTTTTTAACAGTTAAGAAAGTAATGGGATTAGGGTTTTCCCAATCTCCTGGAGGTTGAGTTTGAGTTTGAGTATAATATTCCTGATAATGTGGAGTCATTACATCAAGCTCAAAAATATCAAAATTATTATTCTCTTTATCAGTCTCTTTATTAATTTCTTTGTTGATTTCTGGGTAAGAATCAAGGAATATTAATAACCCTTTGAATTCTTGAGTACCAAATAGTATTTTATGAATTATTATTTCTTCAGTATCAGAATCAGAGATGTTTTCATCATAAAGTTTTCTTTGAAATTCTTCAATATTCAAATTTTGATTTTTTTCTATTTGAGATTTAGCGATTTCCCAAAAGCTAACTGATCTAACTACTCCTTTTAAAGCGGAGGCAGGGATATATGGAATCCCGAATATATGATGTAAAGTTAAAGAGGTTTCAAAAACACTACCACTACCAAGCCCCACTACTAACCTATATGCTGTCTTTAATTTACTACTAAATATATCTTCATAACCTATTTTTTTTAGTGATTCCTTTTGCTTTTTTACTCTTTCTTTAAATTTATCACAAAATTCTTCTATGATACTTTTATTTTTGGTTTGATTATTAATTTCATTTTTGGTTTGATTATTAATTTCTTGTAAAAAGAATTTTTTTATACTTCCTTTTAAAGAAATATCTTGAAATTCTAAAGTGTTATTACTATTTTTAAAAATTATTGGAACATATTTATTAAGAAGTAATGAAATAGATTGAAATTGTTTCATATTAGAGTTTTCCCAAGCTTTTTTGAAGAAATCTTTTACGTCATTTTCTTTTTTACTATTGGGATTTTGAGTTATACCAGAAGCTTTAAATTGTTTATTACCAAAAAATACATCATAATTATAATTCATATTTATTTAATCCTCCTGTTTTTTATTATTTTTTATTATTTTTTGATATTACTTAATATTTTTGTATTCAAAATTAGAAATATGTTTTTTATTTTTATCAAAATCTATACCGATGATATAGATTTTATGATAATTTAGGTATTTTTTGAAATATTCTTTTTGTAGTATTTGATTTAAGGCTTTACCTTTATCTTGAGTATTTTCAATAACTTTAAATTCAATAATATAAACAATGGAATTATTAACGATAATAGTTAAATCAATTCTGCCTTTAGAGGTGGTATCTTCTAAGATAATATTAAATCCAGTAGAATAGATTAAACCAAAAATAGCGGCTTGATAGACGAATTCCTTTTTAAGGATATGATAGCTAATAGAATTAAAGAAAATTTCTAATTGATGTTTAAGTTGTAGGATATTTTGATGAATAAGAGCTAATTTTAAATTATAGGTTTTATCATTATGATAGCTTTGGGTAATGTAGAATAATAAGTCTCTGTTAAAAGATTGTTGAACTTCTTTATTTGGATAATTTAGAATATACATTTCTTCTGATTGTACTTGTTTTACTTCTTTAATAGTTAAATAACCGGTTTGAAACATAAGAGCTTCTATAGATAGATATTCCAAATCAAATTTATCAAGGATATCACTGGTATAATATAATTTATTTAGATAAGGGAGTTCGTAGTTTTGGTTTTTAAGTAATTTAAAGAGGAATTCAGTTTTTCCAGTTTCATACCAATAGTTTCTAAATGTTTTATTTTTTAAATATAACAAAATATCAAAGGGGTTATAAAGTTTATCTTGTAGGAAATAATAACCGTTATACCAATCTTTAATTTGATCTAAATTTAGGTCCTTTAGATAATCATTAAAATAGGATTCTAATTCATTTTGAGTATAACCGCAGATATTACCAAACTCTTTATTTAATGATATATCTTCTAATTGATTTAAACCACTAAAGAGGGATACTTTAGAGAATTTACTAACTCCTGTTATAAAAACGAATTTAATATATTCATCTAAGCCTTTTAAGATAGAATAAAAACCTTTTAATTTTTCTCTTATTTTCTCTGCTTTTTCTTTATTTTCTATATTATCTAGGATTATTTTATCGTATTCATCTATTAATATGACAACTTTTTTATTATAGTTTTCATAGCATTTTTTTATTAGTAAATGAAAATTCCCATTAGCTTTATATTTTTTTTGATAATTATATTTAAATTCTTTTCCTATTTCTTTTAATAATAGTTCCATTTGATCTTCAAATTCTTTTTCGTTAGTTATGGATAAATGAGAAAAATCAATTCTTAAGATGGGATAGGTTTCATTCCAATTCCATTTATCGTAGATATATAGATCTTTAAATAGATCTTCATAACCTTGAAAGAGATATCTAATGGTAGAAAGTAGAAGTGATTTACCAAAACGTCTGGGTCTGCTTAAAAAATAGTATTTTCCTTGATTAATTAACTTATATATATATTCAGTTTTATCGACATAAATATAATTACCTTCTATTAATTCTTTAAAATCACTTATTCCTATTGGTAATTTTTTCATCTTTTCCCTCATTTTTATATGTATTTCTAATTTTTTATATTTAAAAATTTTTCAATTAATTTTTGTTCTGTTATATCTTCAAAAAATTTTAGCCAATTTAGGATATAATCTAAATCAAATTCTTTATTTTTTAAAATAATTTTTTTAACATCTTCTAAATCTCTTTCTCTTCCTGAAATAATTTTATGGATTATGATATCTTCAATTGATGCAAAATTTATTTTTATTCCATCAATTTCTATTTTATTAACTCTTTTAATAGCTGTTTTTTCATATTCACTAAAGGAGAAGATAAAGTCAATTCTAAACCCTGTTTTTTGCTCTAAAACAGGAAGTACAAAGGTTTCCTTTACAAAGTTTTCAATATCAGAAACAAGTATTTTTAGTTTTAATTTTTTTACGATTTTAAGAATCTTTTCTAATTGATCAATATGTAATCTAAGGGTTATATCTATATCTTTAGTAAGTCTAGGTTCTCCATAAATCAAAACAGCTTGCCCACCAATAACCATATATTCAATACCTTCTGAAGATAAATGTTTAGCTATTTTTTTGAGGAGTTTAGTTGCTTCCATTTTTTTTTACCCCATTTTTTTTACCTCATTTTTTCTTACCCCATTTTTTCTTACCCCATTTATAACTAAAGCGTACTTTATATCATACTCTATATCCTCAAGATAATCAAATTTAAATTTATTTAATGATTTAGCAAGTTTATATAATTCATTAAATATTTTAAAATTTTTTTTATAATCAATTTTTTCGTTTTTTATAAGCTCTATTTCAAAATCTTCCCAAACTTTTTTATTCTTTATCATATTAACTAAATTATTGTTTAATTTGATATTTTTTATTCTTTTTCTTTTAGTTCAATTTCAACGATTCTTTTAAGCCAATTAGCTAAAGCTAAAGCTTCCATAGTAGCAAGCCTTAAAGTATTAAAATCTTTATAAACTAAGTAATTTAGGGCATCATTTTCTATTATTTTTCTTTCTTTTAACCATTCGTTTATAATTTCATAAACTTCTTTCTTTTCTGCTTTGGATTTATAAAAAGCTAATGTAGGGATTAAACCATTAGATACAATAAAAGAGGGTAAATTTCTAGCAGCAGTTTTGAATTTATCTTGATTTGATTTATCTTGATTTGATTTAATGTTTTTAACTTTTTCTAAGCAGAATTTTGCTCTTTCTTGCTCAAGAGTTTTTATATTATTCATAAATAATTTTCCTCCTTAATTTTTATTTATTTTATTTATTATCAAAAAGTTTAACTCTAAAGAAACCTTTACCAGTAGTTTCATCTCCTCCAAACTGAATAAGCGGATCTTCTTTAAAAAGAC
>JAPYWL010000026.1 GCA_028276365.1 Deltaproteobacteria bacterium
TTGGATCATTTATTATTTCATTATATTTTTCTATTAAGTTATTCAATTTGTTTTCATCTGTAATAGCACTAAAATATATAATACCTGGTATTTCATTGGTGGTATAATATTCAAAGGAAACTGCATCTGCTAATTTTAATTCGTTCTTTAATACCCTGTTTAATATACTATAATTTGAACCTCCTATCATCGAGCAAATTATGCTTAAATAATATATTTCTTCTATATTTTTATAAGTTTCTAATCCTGTGGGACAATAATAAGATATTAATAGATAAGCTTTATTTACACTTCCTTTTATTTCTAATTCTTTTTCTGTTATATCTTGTAATTTGTAATCTATTTTACTTAAGATTTTTCCATTATTTTTTATATCTTTATTTTTTAGTGAATTTTTTATTAAGTTTTTAATTTCATCTAGTTCTTTATTACTAACTATGACAAAGAATGAATTGTTGGGATTTTGATAATATTTAAAAAAATCTGTTATTTGGTTAATGGTTATTTTTTCTAAGGTTTCTTTATATCCTATTATAGGGTGTTTAATAGGACTTAATGGATAGATTTTTTTCATAGTTTCTTCGAATAAGATAACCATTGGCTCATCATCTCTCATATTTATTTCATGATATATTATATTTTTTTCAGAATTTACGTCTTCTTCCTTAAATAATGGATTTAATACCATATCTGTTAATATATCTATTCCTTTATCTAAATTATATGTAGGTAATTTTATATAATACACTGTTTGGTCATAGGAGGTATATGCATTAGTGTACCCTCCTATTGAGTTAATATACTTAGGAATATCTGTGGGATAATTTTGAGATCCCCTAAAAACTGAGTGTTCTATTAAGTGAGCTATTCCTTTTTCCTCATCTGTTTCATATAATGAACCTGTTCTTGTAAAGAAGCCTATAAACGAAGACGGATAATCCACTTTTTTATATATGTACTTAAAATCAAAGTCATTTATAACATATGTTAAAGAGTAATGAAAATCTATAAATTGCTTTATTATTTGCTGTTTATTATTTTTTATTGCTATATTATTTGTAGTATTCTTATTTTCTTTTTTTGTTTTAAGATTTTTTATTTTCATAATTTAATCCTCCTTAGTTTTTAAAGTTTTAATAAAAGGTCACTAAAATCAAAATTAGCAAAGATCCAAAGTAGAGCACTTCTTGAGGGTTTATTTATTTTTATTTCTTCCTTTGTTGGTTTTTCTTTTATATATTTAAAATTATTTGATTTTAGAAAGTTTTTGATTATTTTTCCCTCTAAAGAATGGTAGCTTATTATAAAAGCTATAAAATTATTATTTATTTTTAATAAATTTTCTAAGAAAAGTTTTAAATCATTTAATTCATTATTAACTTCTATTCTTAGAGCTAAATATATTTTTTGTAGATAATCCTTTAAATACTTGAAACTAAATACTTTTGAAATTATTTTATTTAAATCTTGGGTAGTTTTTATTTCTTGTTTTTGTCTATATCTTATTATTGCTTGAATTAATCTTTTAGTATCTTTATAACTTAGTATTTTGTTAAAAACATTTGATAATTCTTCTTGATTATATTTATTTAATACATTGTAAGCAGTTAGTATTTGGGATTTATCATATCTCATATCAAGTAAAGTATCACTATTAAAACTAAATCCTGATCCGTTTTTTATTTGATACATTGAAACTCCTAAGTCAGCTAATATAACTAAAGTATCTTCTTCGTTAAATAATTCCTTGTAATTTATTAAGTTTTTGAAATTATCATTAATAAAATAAAATTTATTTTTATTGTTTTCTTTAACATTTTCTTTAATATTTTCTTTTTTAGCATTAATAATAATGTAATCATTACTTATTATTTTTTTTTGTTTTAATAAATCTATAGTTAAATTTATAGAATCGCTATCTTTATCTAATAAGATGTTTTTTGTTATGTATTGTTTAAAATTTGTATAAATATTGATAAAATGATTACCTAATCCTAAGGTACAATCTATGTATACAAATTTTTCTATAATATTTGTTAAGTTATTTAGAATTGTTGTTATATTAGATATCATTACGGGGTAATGGTAATCAATTTCATTTTTAACAAAAGCTGGATTTATAAATTTATCAGTTAGTATATGATCATTTGTTTTAGTTATTGATTTAAGGGATTTCGAAGAAGAAGAATTTTTCATATATTATATTTATTATTTGGGGAAGGTGGGATTTGAACCCACACGGGGTTAAACCCCCATTGGATCCTGAGTCCAACGCGTCTACCAAGTTCCGCCACTTCCCCTTAAGTTATGTTTGCTTAATTTTTCTTTATTACTTATATTTAGTATATTTCTATTTACTTTTTCTCTTATTTTTTTTTGTTTCCTTTATTTTATTTTCTATTCGTTATTTTATATATTTTTTAAGATTTTCGAAGGTAATTTTTAAGGAATCTTCTATATTAGTATTTGGATTATAGTTTAATAAATTTTTAGCTTTGGTTATGTCAGCCCATGTAGATTTCATTTCATAAGGATTATAGTCCCTTATTATTAACTTTGTTTCTTTGTTAGCTACTTTAAAGATTGTTTTAACATAATCTATTACTTTTATTGGATTATCTGAGCCTATGTTTATTATTTCAAAAATATTGCTGTTATCTTTTAATAGGTTAATAGAATTTAGTGTAGCTAAAGCTGTATTTTCTACATATGTAAAATCTCTACTTATATCTTTGCCATTTATATATATTGGTTTAGATTTTAAGAGATTATAAAAAAAATTAAATGTAGCCATATCTGGTCTATTATATGGTCCAAATACTGTAAAATACCTTAAGATTATTACATTTAGCTTATGAATCTTGTGATAAGTTTTTAACATATTTTCACAACAAAATTTAGTATATGAATAAGGGGATAAAAAATTGGTTATACAATTATCTTCTTTAAAAGGAAGTTTATTACCATCATAAACTGAAGAAGTAGAAGAAAATACAATTTTTTTATCTATTAATTCATTTTTGTTTATAAAATCTAATAATTTTTGAGTAGCTATTATATTGTTTTTAATATATTTTTGAGGATATTTTAAGCTATATTTTACTCCTGGATATGCAGCTAAATGTATTGTTATATCTATTTTTGATACTTTTTTTATCTCTTCTTCTAATAATTTTAAATCTTTGGTTAAATCTAGCTTTAAGAAATTAAAATAATTATTGTTTTTTGTTTTATTTTTATTATATATACTAATTAATTCTTTTAATCTTTCATTTTTAAATATTATATTAAATTTACCGGCGTAATTATTGAGATTATCAACTACAATTAGATTATAACCTTTTTCTAGTATTAATTTAGATACAAAGAACCCAATAAATCCTAAGCCACCTGTTAATAAAATGTTCATAATTCTAAAATCTCCTTTTGAGCTATTTTTTATATTATTTTTATTATTCTATAACTTTAAATTTATACCTTAAAAATTACAAAATGAAAAAGATAAATTAATAAAACATAGAATTATTTAATTACAAAATTATTTAATTAATAAATTTTGAGGTCTTTAATGATCAACTCTTTTAGGAAAAAGTAGGTAAGATTTTGAAAATAATTAATGAAGTGAATTTTTTAGCTTTATGAAAAATTATTTTAGGAATTTATTTCTTAATTTACTACAAAAATTTATTAAAGATAAAATTTCTTATGAGATATTAGTTATTTCATTTCCTGTTATGGTTTCTACTTTTTTTGAAGCTACTTCTTTTACCCTTATGCTTTTTATTATCTCATACTTAAAAAATGATGTCAAGTTGATTGCTTCTTTAGGTAGTAGTATATATGTTATTTGGGTTTTATATGGAATTTCTACTTCATTTTCTAATGGATTAGTTAGCGTTGTTTCTAGATTATTAGGTGATAAAAATTATGAAGAAATAAATTATACTTTTTCTATTTCATTTATTTTTGGTACCTTTTGGGCATTATTTATATTTTTAATTTATAATTTTTTAATATCTGATTTAATTTTTAAGTTTCTTAATTTAGGGGAAAATGAGATAAAGATAGCAAAGGATATAAGTTATTATTTTCTTTTTGTAATGTTTTTTAGTATATGGGCAGCTGTTATTTTTGGAACTCTTCAAGGATTAGCTAAGACTAAGGTAATAATGTATATGAGTATTTTTGCTGTTATTGGGGAAGTTATTTCTACTTTCGTATTTATTAAGTATTTTGATTTATATATACCTTTAGCTATTAATTTGGCATGGTTTATTGGAGAATTAATTAGGATGGGTATAGGTATGTTTTTTTTAACTAAGGATAATGTTAATTTTGATTTTAGTTATATTTTTAGAAAAAAAATAGCTGATTCTATTTTAAGATTTTTAGAATTAGTGTATATAGGGATACCGGTTAAAGTAGGAGCTTTAGTATTTGGGGTAGTTTATTTCTTTTTAATTTCAATATTAAGTGGAATAGGTAAGTTAGAGGGGTATGAATCTCAAGCAGTAGCAGGATTAACTATTTCCCAAAGATTTGAGGTTATAATTTGGATGATAGATGGAGGATTAAGTGTTGCTTGTGCTAACCTTATTGGTAGAACTTTAGGTTATGAATATAAAAAAGATTTCAATTTAATTAAAAAGATAGAGCAAGCTAACTTAATTGCTTATAAGACTTTCATAATCGGATTTATTTTGTTTGTTCCAGCTTTTATTTTATTTACATTTTTCCCATCTAATTTACTTAACATTTTTATAAAAGACCCTATAACTATAAAAATAGGTAGTGGATATTTGTTTTATACAGGGATTTTTGGATTAGCTATGGTAGTTAATGCAGTTATCAGTGGCTATTTTATAGCTTTAGGCTTTACTTTACCTTTAACTATTGCTATGATTATCTTTTCAATAATGAGGATCCCTATTTCTGAATTATTAGTTCCTTATTTAAAATATGATGCAGTTTATTTAGCTATTAATATTACAAATATATTTATGGCTATTTTCTTATATCTTTTCCTTTACTTTTATATTATTAAATTAACCCAAAATAAAAATAAACAGTAAAAATAAATAATAAAAATAATAATATGCTTGACTATAGTAAAAAAAATATTAATCAAATAGTTTTATTAGGTAGTAGCGGATATTTAGGACTTAGTTTTATTAAGTATTATTTTAATCAATTTGAATCTAATAAAAATATTTCGTTAATTTTATTTTCTTCTAATTATTCAAAGATTTTAAAATTTTTTAAATTAAATAATATTAATTATAAGAATTTAAATTTAGGATTTTATAAATATAGTGAATTTAAAGAGGTTGTAAAGAATTTTAGAAATTATGTTATTTTAAATTTTAGTGGATATAATATATTTAAAGCTTTGTTTTCTTTGTATAATTATGAATATAAGAATAAATTGATATGGGATAGTAGAATAAATTTTACTAATAGGATAATAGAGAATATTATAGAGGTAAATAATTATCCTGTATTTTTTTTGTTACCTTCTGCAGTTTGGATTTATTCGAATTCTAAGATTTCTGATTATTTTAGTAAATGGGAAAACCTTTTAAATTTATTAAAAAATAATAGTTATAAAATTGTATTTAGGTTAGGAGTTGTTATAGATGAAAATTCATCTTGGCTAAAAATTTTAAACTATTTCTTTAAATTTAATTTAAAACCAGTTTTTAATAATAATTTATCTTTTCCTTATATTTATATGAATGATGTTTTAAAAGTTATCATTAATTTAATTAATTTTAAGTATAAATTATCTCAAGAAGAATTAAATATTTTTGATTTGTTTATATATACGAAGTTTAATGATTTTATTAACTTTATTTTAAATGAAAGATATCCATATAAAAAATTCAAAAGTTTTTATATCAGTGATTATTTAATGGAATTATTTTTTAGGGATTATTATAAAGCTATGTTTTTAAAATATCGTAGTGATTTTTCTAATTTAAAAGAATATTTAAAAAATTAATTTTATTTTTTAATTTTATTGATTTTTTTATATAATATTTTTATATGAAGTTTAAGAAGGGTTTCAAAAAAAAATATAGAAGAATATAATATAAGTTAATAATGAAAGGCCCTGTCGTCTAGTGGACTAGGACACCGGCCCTTCAAGCCGGAGACACGGGTTCGAATCCCGTCAGGGTCATCTACGTTTCTTTTTATATGGCTCACGCATATGTACCTGGTCTTAAAGTATTAAAAAGAACAGTTATTAAAAAAGAAAGAAAATTACCTATTGAAGGGGAAGTTATTGTTAATGTTAATGATAAGGTTAAAGCAGAGGATGCTGTAGCTAAAGCTTTTTTGCCTGGTCCTGTCGATATAATCAATGCTGCTAATAAATTAGCTATTGATCCTCAGGAATTACCTTTATTTTTACTAAAAAAAGAAGGGGACAGAGTATTGGAAGGGGAAACTATTATTAAATATTCTTCTTTTTTTGGGTTATTTAAGCAAGAGATAAAATCTTCTATTACAGGAACTATTGAGTCTATTTCAACTTCTACGGGGCAAATAATAATACGAAAAGATCCTACTCCTATCCAAACTATTGCTTTTGTTGATGGAATTATTGAAGAAACTATACCAAAAGTTGGAGCTATTGTTAAAACTTATGGTACTTATATTCAGGGAATATTTGGGATAGGTAGAGAGAAAATTGGAAAAATTAAAGTTATAGCCGAAAACCCTTATGATGAAATAAATGATGAAAAATATTTAAAAGATGTGGAAAAAGGGGATATTGTTGTTGGTGGTAGTTATATCACTAAGGAAATAATTGATAAATTAATTAAATTAGAGGTAGTAGGTATAATAACAGGTGGTATAGACGCAGAAACTATAAAGGATATTTTAGGCTATGAAATAGGAGTAGCTGTAACTGGCACTGAAAATATTCCATTTACTTTAATAGTTACTGAAGGATTTGGAAAAATATCTATGGCTCTTAAAACTTTTAATTTGCTAAAAGAAGCCAATAACAAAAAAGCATCTATTTCTGGAGCTACTCAAATAAGAGCAGGAGTTATTAGACCCGAAATTATTATTCCATTTTTAGATGAAGTTCAAGATTTAGCTAAAATTGAAGATAAAAGTTTTTCCACTGCTTTAGAAAAAGGAGCTCTTGTTAGAATCATAAGAGAACCTTATTTTGGCAAAATTGCTCAAATAATAGATTTACCAGAAGATCCTACTATTATACCTACTGAATCTAAAGTTAGAGTCGCTAAAATTAAAATACTTGATACTAACGAAGAAATAATATATCCAAGAGCTAATATTGAATTAATTGAAGAAAGTTAATATAATTTTAAAGTTAATATAATTTTATTATAAAAATCAAGAAGAATAGAGGGTAATTTAGTATGGAAACTTTACAAAAACACAGAATGTTTCACCAAAAGGTTAAAGAGATTCTTATTCAACCTAACTTAAATAAATTCTATAAAATCCTTGATTTTGATGATGAAAAATCTTTTGTATTAAAATTATTATGTGAATTTGTATATGTTAATGATAATATTTATAGAACTTTAAACGTAAGAAAACTAATTGATTTTTATAAAAATAATCAAGATAATTATAAAAATATGTTATCTTTAAGTGAAGATAAAATAATTGGGATTTTAAAGGATTTATCTAAGAATAATCCTGAATTCGTTGATATTAAATGGCTAAAAGAAGAAATATTTTCTTCTATTATTGTTAAAAGTTTGTTATTGTTTAATTACTATAAAATTTATATTGACAATTTTGAAGAATTTTTAGGTAATTTAAAAAGATTAATTAAAGAAGGTAATAATGATAGTTTTATTATTGCTTCTTTACTTAAGGTTAAATTAGTTGTTGTTAATAACATTTTGGAATATTACATGGAGAATGGAAAAGTTAAATTAATGAGATATAGCGGAACTCCTTTACCTGGTGGTAAAAGTTTTATTGTATTAAAAATTTTAGAGGATTTATAGAAATTTAGAAACTGATTAGGAATATAGTTAAATGCTATAGCTTTCCAATAAGATGGGGGAATTTTCAATTAGGGGTTTTCAACAGAACTGGGAATATGTTTTGTATAAAGTTATTTTAAAATTTTATTTTTAATTTAAATTAAAAGAATATGCTTCCTTCGCTTGATTTATAGAAATTGTCATTTTTCTTTTCTTCATTGTTAGTTAAATCTGAATAATTATAATTAGAGGAATAATTAGAGGATATACCTGTGGTGAATGTATCAGTTGTATAGGATTCTTGTACTTGATAAAGTTCTTCGGGATGATCGGTTAATTTTATTGCCATTTCTTTAGTAATATGTCCTTGTTTTATTAAGTTTTTAAGGGATTTACCGAAAGTTATCATCCCATCGTATTCACCATTTAGGATATAATCATATATTTTATTTAATTCATTATCTCTTATTAATCCTTTTATAGTAGGGGTTGCTATTAGTATTTCTATTACAGGAACTAAGCTATTAGTTTTAATACTTGTTATAAGTTTTTGAGATATTATAGCTGCAATTGAGTTCATTAGTATTTCTCGAGCGACTTCTCTTTGTTCTTCTTTAAACATATCAAGTATTCTATATATAGTTTTAATAGTGTTTTCGGAATGTATAGTGGTTATAACCATATGTCCAGTTTCTGCAGCATTTAAGGCTATTAAGGTACTTTCTGGATCTCTTAATTCTCCTATAAATATTATATCGGGATCTTGTCTTAAAGCATCTTTTAAGCCTTGTAAAAAACTAATTGTATCTAACCCTACTTCTCTTTGAGTTATAAAGCTTTTTATATCATTAAAAACGTATTCAATAGGATCTTCTATAGAAACTATTCTTTTAGAATAGTTTTTATTAATATATTGGATAATAGAGGCACAGGTAGTGGTTTTTCCGCTACCTGCTGGTCCTGATACTATTACTAATCCTTTCATTTTGTTTACTATATTTTTAATTAAATCTGATGGTAAATTAAGTATTTCAAAGTTTTCAGGTGGATTTAAGATTCTTCTTGCAGATAAAGCTAATTTTCCTTGAGTTTTGAATATATTTATCCTATACCTGGTGTTATCTAAGTAATAACCATAATCTACTGATCCTTTTTTATTTAAATCTTTAAGATATTCTTCATCTTCTATTATTTCTTTTATCATGTTTATTATATCATTTTCAGTTAATATTTTATCCCCTATAGGAACCAGGTTTTTATTTATTCTATAATATGGTTTATTATTAGATTTTATATGTAAGTCACTAGCATTTATTTCTTTGTCGTTCATTAAAGATAACAATTTTTTTAAGCTATACATAATATACATTTCTTTAGAATTAATTATATACCTTTTTTTAATGATACTTTTTCTTAATACAGTAAGATTATTCTTTTAGATCTAAAAAATAAATTTACTTTAAATTAGGAAATATTTAATAACTAAAAAAGGGTATTTTTTTTAGATATATAATAAAAATAATGAGGAGGTAATTATATGGAAAGAAGTATAAAAAGAAACGTAGAGTATGAAAAAGAAAATTTCCTTGATTTAGTTACTGATTTTAGTAGGTCTAAGTTACCTATACCAAGGAGTGGATTAGAAGTTGAGTCTAATTTAGGGAGATTTCCTTCTTTGAAAGAGCCTTCTTTAAAAGATAAGGTACCACCAGTTTATTTGGAGGCTTTGCCAGGGGGACAGTTATTATTAACTAAGTTAGATGAATTTTTAGCATGGTCAAGAGCTAATTCACTGTGGTATTTATTATTTGGTTTAGCTTGTTGTGCTATAGAGTTAATGGCAACGGGTGCTAGTAGATTTGATTTTGAGAGATTAGGTATGCCGTTTAGAGCTTCACCACGTCAAGCTGATTTAATGATTTTAGCTGGTACTATTACTTGGAAGATGGCACCAAGGGTTAGATTACTATATGAGCAAATGGCACATCCGAAGTATGTTATTGCTATGGGTACTTGTACTATAAGAGGGGGACCATATGTTTATCAATCCTATTCTGTTTTACCAGGTGCTGATATGATTGTTCCTGTGGATGTTTATGTGCCAGGTTGTCCTCCTAGACCCGAGGCTTTATTACATGGATGTATTGTACTACAAGAAAAAATAAGAAACTCTAATAAAGATTCTAATAAAAAATAAAGTTTTTAAGGGTTAATTAATAATAAAGATAATGAGTTTTTAAAGATTTTTTCTCTCTAAGTAAAAACTAAAATTTATTGTATAATTTTTGGATTTTATTTAAATTTACTTTATTTTAAAATGTTAGATTTTTTTATTGGTTTTTTATTACTTGTTTTACTTATATTTATTGATCTTTTTAGTAGGTTTCTATATTTATGGTTTGTTTATAGGAAAATAAAGATAGATTATATATTTTACAGTTTTTTTAGGTTATCTTTGATTTTTATAGTAATGCTTTTAGGGGTTAAGATTTTTAGTAATTTTATATACTTTATTTTTGGATTTTTGGTATATTTTTTATTTTCTCCTTTTTTATGGAAATTTATTTTAAAAAATAAATCTAAATAATTTCAATTTAATTTCAATCGTAATTTTAATCTAAATATTTTTTAATTTAGGATAAGAACAAAAATTAATAATTTTTTGATTTATTTTTATAAATTTTAGCGTAAATTAAAATGATGTAGGTAATTTAGAAAAAATTTTTTAATATAAATAAAAAGGAGGGTAGAGAAAATTGCTTACTTTTTTTTATATTTTTTGTAATTATGGTAATAGTATCTTCTTTAATGGAATAAAGAGCTTCTTTAGGGAAATCAAAGGATATTTTTATTTTTATACATGGTATATTTATGATAATTACTATTATGAGTGTTTATTTAATATTTAATCATTTTAGACGATTTTTGGCAAAAATTATTAAAACGATGAAAACTGAATTAAAGAATAAAATCAATAATGGGAAATATTGTACAAAAAAAGAGCAAAGATATGAAAATGAAATAATAAATGATAAATCATTAGTAAAAAGTTTTTTAGAAAAGATTTTTAATTCTATTTTTGTCACTTTTAAGTTTACTTTTATTATAAGTTTAATATTAACTACTATTAATGAAGTAAAAAATGAAAAAGAAATAAATAAATTAATAAAAGAACATGTTCTTTTTTCTTTAAGTAATCTTTTGATATGTTTATTTAGTGGAATTATATCATTTGGAATCTATGATGAGTATTTAGTAAATATTTATATTTATAATGTATATGTAGCAATATTTGTATATTTTTTAATAGTAGTTTTTTGGTCTGTAGCTTTTCAAAAAGAGGGATGGTAAGTTTTAATAAATTTGAAGGGAGGTGAATTTTAAATGTATAAAAGAGAATCTTTTAATTTAGTAAATTATTTATTATCGCTTTTTGATACATTTTTATTTTTTATGAAGATCTCTATTTGGGGAATATTATATTTATTAGTAGCTATTTTGGTTCTTTTTATTGTATCCATTATAATAATTCTTTCTTTTCTTTTTTTATCATCAGTATTAACGGAAATATTAACGGAAGATTTTAGTAATTTTGAAGAATATTTATTTACATTTATTATTCTTATACCTGCGTTAATTATTTTACTATCAAGGGATGTAGTGGTTAGTATTTTTAAAAGAATAAAATTAAAAGAAAAAATAGATAATTTTATAAAAATGTTTAGGGAATACCAAAGAAAGAGTATGAGTTATTACAAAATAAATTACAGCTAAATAACCCTTTGCTAGGTAAAATAATAGATATATCTTTCGTTAGAACTCCTTTGGCAATTTTTAATTTGTTTATTTTTATTTTGATTATGAGTCATATAGTATCTTTTTTAATTTATCTGATTTTGAATATGAAAGAGATAATATACTTTATTATATACTACATTACAATAGGTCCTTATGTTGAGTTATATAATTTAATTATTAAGGGAGAATTAATTAAAGATCCAGTAAATATTTTATATCTTATACTTACGGAAAAACACTTAATTATAATTATCTTAGTTCATATTGTTATTTTATTTTTATTTGTATTTTTAATAGCATTTTTTATTTCTAAGTTTAAAAATAGGAAAAATTAATAAGTTAATATATATAGAGGATTTGGGGTGATTAAGTTGAATAGGTAATTATAAGGAGGTAGTTTTTTATGAGAATAAAGAGAGGAGTTATAAAAAAGAAAGCCCATAAAAAAATATTAAAATTGGCTAAAGGATATAAAGGAGCTAGAAGTAGAAGATTTAAGACTGCTAATGAAGCAGTAATGCATGCAGGTAAATATTCTTATAGAGATAGAAAACAAAGGAAAAGGGATTTTAGGAAACTTTGGATAGAAAGAATAAATGCTGCTGTTAGAAATTTTGGATTATCTTATTCTAAATTTATAAATTTATTAAGAAAAAATAATATTAAAATAGATAGGAAGAATCTGCAGCTTTTAGCAGTTGAAAATTTTGATGTTTTCTCTAAATTAATTGAACAATTACAAAATCAGGAATTGGTTTTAAATAGATAAAAAATAAATCTTTTGGGTAGGAATTAATAAAAAAATAGGAATTAATAAAAAAAAAGTATAATATAAAAAAGGGGTATAGCCGATATTATTTGCCTAACAGGGGCAAAAAAAACATACCTGTTGCTCTAAAAGAGGCCAGTTGCTCTAATAGGTTATAGGAGCTAAAGGGAGCTCTTTGAGTTTAAGGAGGTAGTTTGTGACTAAATTGTTCGTAGGGAACCTAAGTTATCAATTAACAGAAGAAGAATTCAAAGATACTTTCCAACCTTATGGTAATATTAAAAGCATAAGATTATTAACTAATAAGGGATTTGGATTTGTAGAATATGAAACTTCAGAAGAAGCTCAAAAAGCTATAGAAAATCTTAATGGTAAAGAATTAAAGGGAAGACCAATGAGAGTAGAATTAGCTAAACCAAGAGAAGAAGGATTAAGGTCTTCTTCTAATAACAAATTTAGAACAAGAGGATTTTCAAGAGGTTCTTCTTCTAAAAATACTCCTAATAGAAATTTTAGAAGAAATTTCTCTAAATCTGAATAAATATATTTAATTAAATTAAAGATTTTGGCTATACCCCTTATTTAAAAATCTTCAAATTTAGGGATTATCAATAATATTCCTTTTTTTCAGTGTTTATTTGATAGTAAAGATTAATATTTTTTTTTATTTTTTTTCTTTTTTTTCTTTATTTTTTAGAAGGATTTTTTTTAAGAGTGTAAAATTTTAGAATGAAAACAATTAAAAAATTAATTAATAAAAATAAGGAGGTATTAAAAAATGAATAGAATAAATAACTATTTAAAAATAGTGTTACTTTTAATATTAATATCTATATCTGTTGTAAAATATTCTTATGCACAGAATTATTATGTTTATAATAATGTTGAGGATAAAAAGATGGAAATAAAAGTGGGGGCATGGAGTGCTAAGTTAACAGGTACTTTATTTGCTCCTTCTACTAATTTCACTACTGATTTAGCTGATGATTTAGGGTTTGGGAATACTAAAACGGGATTTTATGTAGATTTTAATTATAAATTATCTAATTTAAATACGGTTGGTTTTTCTTATTTTAATGTTGAGCATAAAGCTGTTAGAACTTTAACAAGAAATATAACTTTACCTGCTGAGCCCTTAGATGTTAATGTTAATTCTGGTATTACTGTTTTTTCTAATATAAGAAATAGTGCTTTTGATTTGTTTTATAAAAGATATTTAAATACTGAACAAAATTATGATTTTTATGGTATGATAGGTATAAGGTTTAATAATTTCAAAGCTGATTATTCTAGTAATACAACTCCATTGGCTTCATTTGAAGGTAACGTTCCTTCTTTATTTTTAGGATTAGGTGGAAAATTTAATATTGGTTCTAACTTAAGTGCTTTTTACGAAATAAGTGGCTTAAGTGTTTCTCTTAATTCTAGTTCTAAAAATAAGTTTTTCCAATATAATTTAGGTTTAGGTTATAGATTTACTGAAAATTGGAATTTACAAGTGGGTTATAGATATCTTTCTACTAAGTTTGAAGATGATTTTAATAGAAATGCAGATCTTAAATTACAAGGGCTTAATTTTGGAATAAATCTTAAATTTTAAGGGTATTTAAGAAATAATAAAAAAAGCTAAAAAGGAGGTAATTCAAAAATGAGTATTAATTTAAATGTAATAATAAGGAAAATTTATTTAAAGGCTTTAATGTTTGTTTTATGTTTTATAAGTATTATAAATTTTTCATATTCCTATAGTTTTACTGATGATAGTTATAGTTATAAAGGAATGGAATTCAAGGTTAAAGTTTGGGCTTCTAGATTAAGTGGCTCTACTACTGAATATACTACAGGAAATAGTTATGATTTAAAAGATGTATATGGATTTGGAGGTACTAAAACTTCTTTACAATTTGAATTAAGGAAAGAGATAAATAATAATTCGTTTGGTTATTTGGCTTACTTTGGGGATACTAGGAAATCAAATACTATTCTCACTTCTCCAGTTAGTTTTTATTTTAATCAAAATGGAACAGGAACTGTTAGATTAAACAGTGGAGATAATTTAAATACTGTTATTAAAGTGAATTCTTTTGATATTGTTTATGGTTATTATATAGGTAGGAAATATGATAAAGGGTATGCTGCAGTTTTAGCGGGACTTAGGTTTAATAATTTTGCTGTTGATTGGACCTACAGTGGAAGTAGAAATGGATCTAATTCTTATAGGATAAATGGTGCAAGTGGATTTTTGGGATTAGAAGGGAAGTATAATTTTAGTGAAAATTTAGCAGGATTTGCTAGAGTTGATGGAGGAGTTGTCGGTGGTGGAGGTAAAAGAGTTGGTATATTTGAATATGAATTAGGTGGTGATCTTAAATTAACAGAAAATCTAAACTTAGAATTAGGATTTAAATTTGCTGATGCTAGAGCAAGAGATGAATTAGGTAATAAACTATCACTTAAATACCAAGGAATCAACGGAGGAATTAAGTTTAAATTTTAATTATAATCTAAATTTTAATTTTTGCTCATATTTATTAATTATAATGAAATGGTAAAGGTTTGAAAATTGTTGCTTTATAAATATATGGAGGAATGTTTATGTTTTTATGGGAATTAAAAGAAAAGAATCATAAAGAAAAAGAGGAATTAAGAAATAAATTGTTTGATAATAGGATAGAAATATTAGAAAAAATAAAAGTTGATTTGGCTAAGAAAATTGAGGAAAAATTTAAAGAGGATATTGTTATTCCTTATGGTAGTTATGATTGGTTAAGTAGGGTTTATCCTATTATCATTCTTAAAAATAAAGACCTATTAAGAGAATTAGTTTTATTTTTAAAAAATGAATTAAATTTTAATTATCTTAATTACATAACGGCAGTAGATTATCCTTTACATAATTTAATGCATGTTATTTATGAATTTACCTCTATTCCTATTAAATCTAATGTAGATGAGTTAGCTGTTGAATATTCTGAATATAAAATTAATGACAATTTAATTTTAAATAATCAGTATACTAAAAGAATACGGATTGTAGTAGTTTTAGATAGAGATAATGTAAATATTGATAGTATAGCTGATATATTTGACACTGCAGATTGGCATGAAAGAGAAACTTATGATTTATTTGGAATAATATTTAAAAATAGACCAGTTGATAGGCCTTTAAGAAGAATATTGATGCCTGATGAATGGGAAGGGTTTCCTTTGAGAAAGGATTTCTTTCATGAAAGAATTATTCCTCATCCATTTACTGAATCTTATTATGTTGTTAAAAAAGTAAAAGAATTAACAGATAATCCACCCATAAAACAAGTTCCCCATCTTTATACACACACAAAAGAAAGAAAAGAAATAAATAAAGAAATAAATAAAATAAAGGAAAATAATCAAGAATCGTAATTATTTATATAGGTTGAGAGGTTAATGTGGTGATTTATAAAAATAGAATTTATAAGGAAAATTATAGGAATAAAATTAGTAAAAAGGGAAAATATTTTAATATTATATTTATTTTATTTTTTCTTTTGTTTTTTGGAAATATTATTTTTTTCAGTTTTAATAAAATTTTAGGACAGAATATTAATAATTATATTAATCCTAACGAAATTTTTGATAGAATGAGTCTTAGTGTATATGGATTGAATACTTATAAATGTGATGTTAAAATAAACGCGAATATTGTTAATTTTGGATTAAGTTTTAATTTTAATGGTGAAGTTTATTATAAAGAACCAGATAAATTATTTTTAAAACTTAAGGATCTGCCTGAAGATGTTCAAGAAAAATACAGGCTTTCTTTTACTCAGACTTCTGTACCCGGGATGGTTTCAAAAATATATAAAGAAAAATATAATTCTAAGGTTATTTCTGTAAGGAATTTTGCAAATACAAAAGTATATGTTTTGTATATGGAACCTATTAAAAGTAGAGCAATAAAAAATGTATTAATGTTTGTTGATGCTTTTAACTATACTATCCCTAAATCAATTATATATTATAAAGATGGGGGTAAAATAATTATTGATCAAAAATATATAAAAATAGAAAAGTATTATTTGCCAGGTTATCAAGAGGTTTATTTTGATTTTCCTAAAGTCCAAGCTAATTTAATTTCTAATTTTTATAATTATCAATTGAATATTCCTTTAAGTGATGATTTGTTTAAGAAAAATTAATATAAAGGAGGGGTGAAAGATAATGAAATTATATTACGTAGCTCATTCTACTTTTGCTATTAATGATAATAATTATACTATTTTAATAGATCCATTTTTTAAAGGTAATCCATTAGCAAAAGAATTAGATTTGGATATTAATCTTATTGTTGTTACTCATGGGCATTTTGATCATATAGCTGATGTAGTTGAATTATCAAAAAAGTATAATTGTGAAGTATATGCTAATTTTGAGTTGGCAAATTATTTAGCTTC
>JAPYWL010000092.1 GCA_028276365.1 Deltaproteobacteria bacterium
AAGATAGCTCTATGAGCAGGCCAATAGAAATCTTCTACTTCTATCCTATCTACTACCGTAGATACTATATTTGGATTTAATAAAATAGAAGATAATAAAGCCTTTTCTGCTTCATAATCATTAGGTAAGGTCTTGGTTTCTAATAAATTGAAACTAAAATCCGATAAAAAATTCCTTTTCATAATATCTTAAAAAATATTATTATTAATAATAATATCGAGTAAATTTTCAAAAGAAAACCCTGAATGTTTAGCTTGATCAGGGACAATAGATACTCGAGTAAATCCAGGAATAGTATTAACCTCAAGAAAATATAACCTATTATCAGAAGTTAATCTATAATCAAATCTAGCAACATCTTTAGCATTAAACACCAAAAATAACTCCTTAGAAATAAATTTTACATAATTTAGTAAGGATTCATCTAAATCAGGAGGGATTATATGTTTGGTATTAACTATATATTTCTTTTGATAATCAAATATATCAGTATTATCAACTCCTAATTGACAAACCTCTAAAGGGATTATATTATTTTTATCTTGTAAAACTCCAACAGATAACTCAATTCCCTCTATATATTCTTGGATACATATAAAATTAGGGTCTTCAGATAACGCAAGATTTATAGCATTATTTAATTCCTCTAAATTACTTAAATTTACCTTAGATACTCCAACACTACTACCTGAGCTATTTGGTTTAACTATAACATAATCCATAATAAATTCCTTCTTTAAACTATCTAATACATAATTTACTAAATCATAACCCTTTTGCTTTATATAATTTATATTTAAATAAATACTTTTAGGGATAAAAAGATTTTTTATATCATTTTGATAAATAAAATCTTTAACAATTAAGTTAGATAACATTTTATTAAACCCTACAAAGCTACAATAAAAATTAGCAAAGGAATACTTAATATTAAGTGAATCTAAGAATGCTTGAATAACTCCATCTTCTCCGTATTTCCCATGTAAAGCCAAAAATACAAAATCAAAAGATTTATTTAGAATAAATCTATAGAATTCTTTAAGATCTGTAAGGATATATTCAATTACTTCATATTTTTTAGATAAAGCATTAGATATTTCTTTACCAGTTTTAATAGATATCTCAGCTTCTGAAGAAAGCCCCCCCATTACTACTAATATCTTCATACAAACCTTAATATACCAGTTTTACCAATTTATTTAATGATTTTCTAATTTATTAATTTATTTTAATAAGATTTTTAAGAAATTCTTTTAAAGAATCGATTTGATAAACTTTATTCCCTTTAGCCAGATAATCAGAATTATATAAAAAGAATTTTAACAGTTTGTATTTATTTTTATTATTTTCAGAATATTTTATCTTTAATTCAACAGTATAAATTTCATATTTATCTTTTAACGGATAATAACTCCAATAATTTTTATATTTTATATTAATTAGGGTATTAAGAAATAAATTAATCTCTCCTGTTTTCTCCTTATCTTTATAGCTAATATTAAACCATTTATCATCTTTCTTTTCAAAGTTATAAGAGTAAGAAGAAGTCTTAAATGTAATTTTTTCTATATCATTAGTATTTTCTAAATCATAACTAAAAATTTTATCCTCTATTATTTTAAAGTCTTCTAAATTTTTAAAATAATTATAATCCATTATCATATAAGATTTCCTTAATGAGTTTTTAACTAAAAGCTCACTATTATTTAGCTTAATTATTTGAATATCAACAGGGTTTTGTTTATAATAAACAGTTAAACTCAAAAGAAGATCTTTAGTCGGATTTTTAATTATATTGATATTATCTATAAATTTCTTAACTTCATAGTTATTTAAAAAAGTAAATAAATTATCCATATATTCTTTAGAAGCTAAATTGTCTTCATTTAAGTACCATATAAATTTATCCTTATCAATTTCCTTTTTGTTAATAATATATTGTTTATTATTATAATTAATAATTACTTTAGATATATCCTTAGGGTCAATATTAAGGATTTTATTCAATCTAAGATCCTTAGAATTAGAATCTAAGTAATTATAACTAAAATAATCTACTAAAAATATCTTACTTATTTTTGGATTTTTTATATAAACATAATACTCATTAGTTATATTATTTTTTTGTCCTATTTCAATATTATATAAAAAATTATCCACTTTAAAATAAACTTCTTTTTTAGGATTAAATACTTGGTTATATAGATCTTCAGAAAAGCTAAGAGTTTGATTAACAGTAGGCTGATAAAGATTATTTATTATATCTTCTATTTTATAAGAATAAGCTAAATCGTAAAAAGGGGAAATTAAATACCAAAAATCTTTTTCCCTTTTTATTATTATATTTTCATTTTGAGAATATATATATATATCACTTACTTTTTTAGGATCAAATTTTTTTTCTAAAAACGTTTTCTCCTTTATATCTTGCTTAGTCTTAAAATAATCTTTAAGAAAATAGATTCCTAAAAGTAAAGTTAAAATAAGCAAAGTAAAAGTTATAAATAAAGTAAATTTACTCTCTTTCATAGTTAGTTTAATATTATATTGTCTATGATATTATTTAATACTAAATTTTAAATTCCTTTTTAATTAAGAACACGTTTTATATGATTTAGGATATTTAAGAGCAATGTTTACAGGTAATGCTCCAATTAAGAAATTAGAATTTTCCCAAGGTTTAGGATCATTAAACGAATCCATTATTATTTTATATCCTTCTTTAGTATTATGTACAGTTAATACTTGAATATACAAAGGCATCTGATCTATAAAACCATATTTTCTTAATATTTCTAAATCAATAGTTAAATAAATGCTACCATTTTGTTCGTCAATTTTATCTACTACAAGAGAATCTTTTAAATTTTCTTCATTTAGTGAATCTATTGTTTCTATTTTTTTATTAAAGTTATTTATTTTAAAAGCAATGTCCCACCAGTGATCAGTAGCCCCTTTTATACCAAAAGGTAATAAATAATTACCATCGTCACTTATAAAATCCATTAACAATACTACAGAATCTTGTTCTTTATATAAATTTGAATTGTATTTATTAAAACTGATTTTAACATTTATTTTAGTAGGATTACAATTATCATCATACTTAGCTTCCAAAGATAACAAATCTCTATAATCTTCTAATCCATCATAGATTTTATAACTATTACCAGCTTTATCCTTTAAAAGTAATTTATAATTATCACTTTGACAATTTTTGCTCAAAGTATTTACCATCATAAACACCTCCATTATAACTCTATATATAAAATATAAAAAAAATAAAATAAAATAATGTTTAATTGTAAAAAAAATGTTAAAAATATAGAAAAATAAAAATCTACATCTAATTAAAAAGCTAATAAACTAATAAACTAATTTTAAACTACTTTAGATAAAAATCGGATAACTCATAAATAACAGAATCAATAAAAAAATTTATATTTCTATGATGAGATCCTTCCCAATAATATTTATCACAATTTACACAATAATACAAATTATTATCTTTTAAAACCACCTTAAAATTACAAATTAAACATCTACTTAATTTATTTTGATAGATAAAATCAATTAACTCTTTATATTTTATATTTTCTAAATTATAAAATTTAAACAAAAAAGAAAAAACATATTTAATTAAATCAATTATAGAATCTTTATTAACAACTTCAAAATTAACAAAAATAATTTTATCAAAATAA
>JAPYWL010000028.1 GCA_028276365.1 Deltaproteobacteria bacterium
AAGGAGAGGTGGCCGAGTGGTCTAAGGCGCTCGCCTGCTAAGCGAGAGTGTCGCTTAATAGGTGACACCGCGGGTTCGAATCCCGCCCTCTCCGATTAAGTATAAATAGGAGCAGCAAGGAAATTTTAGGAAAAATAAAAAACAAAAAGCAAAGAAAAAAGTGGGTTAATCAATCAAAAAATGTTTTCACGTGCCCGTAGCTCAAATGGATAGAGCATCAGATTGCGGATCTGAAGGTTAGGGGTTCAAGTCCCCTCGGGCACAGGAAGAAATACAAAAAAATTAAAGGTTTTTTATAAAATTTATAGAATAGTAAAAAAAGAGGGTAGGGCTGTTAGGGCTTATCTTACGAACCCCGCCAGGTCCGGAAGGAAGCAACGGTAAGTAAGCTCTAAGCCGCTAACATAACCCTACCCTCCTTTTTAAATATCTTCTTTTTTTATTTAGTAAGCATAAAAATATATTTTAAAAAGAATCTTTAATTTCTATATAAATAAATAATAGTAATATAACATAATTAAAAAAATTTTATGCCTTTAGATCTAAAAAAATTAGAAGCTTTAACTAAATTAGAACCTAATAATCCTAAGCATTGGTTTTATTTAGCAGTGTATTATATATCTGTTAAAGATGTAGCTCAAGCTTATAAAGCCTTAGAAACTGCTATTAAAATTAATCCCTATTTTTCACAAGCTCAATTTTTAATTGGATTTATTGTAATATATAATAGAGAATTTAAAACAGGTCTTAAATACTTAGAGAAAGCTTATACTATCGATGAAAAAGTATTTTTAAAAATTAAATCTGATAGAGAAGTAGAAAAAATCTTAGATGATTTAATTAATGGTAGTATCAAAGTTATTCAAGATCAAATAGAATTAAATCCAAATAATTTAGAAAATTTATATGTTATGGGGAGGATTTTATTTTATGTACATAAACTTGAATCTGCAATTAATTATTTTAGAAAAATAATAGAGATAAAGCCTGATAACTGGGAGGTTTATATTTACTTAGCTTTATCTTATAAAGAATTGAATAACTATGAAAATGCAATAAATTACCTAAAAAAATCAATTTTAATAAATAGTTATTATGCTGATAGTTATTGGTTATTGGGGGAAATTTATATAGATTTAGGGAATTATGGATTGGCTTTAAAGAATTTAGAAAAAGCTGTAGAATTAGATCCTAATAATAGTAGATATCTGAATTCTTTAGCTAAGGTATATTTAGAATTGGATAGGATCCCTCAAGCTATAAGGACTTTACAAATTTCTATAGATACTAACCCTAATTCTAAATGGTCCTATTTTTATTTAGGAAAAGCTTTAGAAAAGGAGTTTCAATTTGAGTTAGCTATTGAGCAGTACTTAAAATCTATAGAAATAGATCCTAATTTTACGGAAGCTAAAATTTCTGTAGCTAAATTATATTCGTATCTTAATGATTATAACAAAGCTATAGAGATTTTAGAGAGTATATTTGATAAGCTAATTGATCCGGAAATATATTTTATGTTAGGTCAATTTTATTATAATACTAAAAATTATGAAAAATCTATTAATAATTTGGAAAGTTATATAAAAATTATTAATAATAACTGGCAGGCTTTTTATTTATTATATTTGGATTATATTGCTATAAATAATAAAGAAAAAGCTTTGTTTTATTTAGAAAAAACTTATGAATTAAATCCTAAAGATACTAAAATTATAGTAGATTTGTTTAAGATATATGTTGATACAAGAGATTTATCTAAAGCTGAAAGATTCTTAGATTCTATTAAGAATTTAGTAAAAGATACTGAAGTAATTAAAAGAGTAATATTTATTTATTTTGAAAAGAAAGATTATGAGAATGCTTTTAGTATATTTTTTGAAAATAAATTATATAATGATATTAATTATTTAATGGAGTTATTTAATTTCATAAAAAATAAGGATAAAGAAATTTATTTATCTTTTTTATCTAAAGTTTTTAATTTTATTGATCATAATCAAAATCAAGAAGTATATTTAAAATTACAAATTGAATATATAGGTAATATATATGAAATTAATACTTTACAAGCTTATGAGTATTTCAATTCTAAGATTGGAACTGAATTTCTAAATGATTTAGCTAAAATTACAGATTATCAAGAAATTTTTAATAACAAGTTTTATTTAATTTATATTGATTTACTTTTAGTTTATTTGAAAATAATTTTTACTTTATTTGCTGAATATAAAGATGATGAATATTTAAGAAGATATTTAGATATTATTGAAAAAATAAAATCATTTAATTTTTGGTTTATAAAAGAGGATGATAATTTAAGTATTAATAATAAATTAATTTTATTTATGCTGTCTTCTGTTATTGATAAAGATAATTTGAAGGGTATTATATTGTTTTACATGTTAATAATTAATTTTGATTTTGTTACGTATGTTTATAATTTTAGGGATTATATTTTAAAGCACAAAGATTTTATTAATTTTAGAAACAGTCTAGTAATTAAGGTTTTTGAGGATTTGATTCCTATATTAATAGAGTATGAAATTATAGATATTGCTATTGATTTTATTGAATTATTTAGCGATTTTAATTATCCGATTTTCATTAGATATAAGATAGATATATTAGATTTAGAAAATAAATCTTATCAAATTTTAGAGGAGATAAAAAGATATTATTCCCGATTTTCTTATGATAGTTATATAGAACTAGTTAGATTGAAAAATTTAATTAATTTAGGGGAATTAAAAGAAGTTGTAAAGGAAGATTTGGAAAAATTAGTTTTAGAGTTTAATCCATTAGCTATGGCTTTATATGCTAATATTATTGTTTTTGAAAATAAAAATGAAGCTTTTAAACTTTTAGATAAGGCTTTTGAAATTATTATAGAAGATAAATTTAAATTTACTTACAATTATCAGATTATATCTACAGTTATATATTTATCTAAAATTTATTCTAAGTACTATAGTATTTATAAATTAATTAAGTATTTGAACGATTTAGCAAGAAAGTTTAATAATAATTATAGAATTAATTATTTATTAGCTTATTATTTATATTTAGTTGAAGAATTTGTAGATGCTGAAATTATTGCTAAAAAACTAATAAAATTAGCTAAAACTAATAATTTGTTAATAGAGGCTCAAAAGTTATTAGCTACTATAAAAACTGAACGTGAAAATTATAATAATTTTCTATTTACTTTGGAATCTAATTTTAAAGGTATTGTATCTATTATTACTTCTTATTTAAATCTTATAAAAAAAGGGAAGATAGAGGAATTACTTAAATATTTAGAAGAACTCCGAGATGATACTAAGATAGAAAATGTTATTATTAAAGCTATTCTTTATGATAAATTGGAAATTTATCAACATTTTATTTATTATTATAATCTATTTAAAATATGGGCATTAGATAATAACTTAGATACTTTAGTAGATATTATAGATAAAAAGCTTTATAATTATTCAGAGTTATCTGATTTTGAAGAATTAAAATTAAAAGCTCAAATAAATTATAATTCTTTATTTAAACCTGAAATCCAAACTCGATTAACAAAGCAAGAACAAGCTATTGAATCTAAGTTATCACAAAAAAATATTGAGCAAATTCAACAGGAAACTGAAGAAAAAATTGAATCAAATCAATTAGACCAAAAATTAAACCAAGAAAAAATTGATGATATTGAAATTGATAATATAGAATTGAATTTAGATTCCTTACCAGAATCATTGGAAGTATTGGAATTAAAAAAATTAGATGAAAAGTTAGATGAAAAATTAATTGAAGAACAACATTTAAATAAAACACAAGAAATAGATAAGCAAATGATAATAGAAAAGGAAATAGAATTAATAGAATTAAGAGAATTAACAGAATTAACAGAATTAACAGAATCAATAAAATTAAATGAAGATCAAATGCTAGATGAAATTAAAGAAATATCTAAACCTCAAGAATCAGATGAACATTTGAAATCAAAAGAATCAATTGAAATATACCTAAAAGATAATACTCAAGAAAATGCCACTCAGCAAAATATTACACAAGAAAATGCTATACAAGAAAAAAATATACAAGAAATAGAAAAACAAGTTGAAATAAAAGAAAAAATTGAATTAGAAGATAAACAGGAGCTAATTGAAACAATAGAAACTCTTAATAAAGATTATAATAAAGATTATCAAGAAGAAAATATTTCTCAAAAATCTATTAGTGATTTATTTGAATCTGAAAATGTTAATTTGGAAGCATTGGGTTTTTATTTATCAAATTTAGATAAAATAAAACTTAAAAATTTAGATGATGTTATTATAATTAATACATTTTATATAATATATTTACTTAAACTACAAAATAAGCTAAATATAGAAGAAATAGTTGATAAAATTAGTTTTGATTTATTTTTAGAAGAACGAGATAACTTTATTAAGCAAAATTTATCATTGAAAGAGTTTTTTGATTCTATAAAAGAAATAGAGAGCAATATATTTGATATTAAAATTGTTTTAATGAAATTAAAAGAATTTATGATTAAATTTAAAGTTAATACTTATTATTTTTCTTTTCTATTGTTTATATTGTCTTTAGTATATCTAAATTTAAATAAAATAGCAGATTATAATAAATATTCTAAAGTTATTTTGGATAATTTTGAAAATATTAATAAGAATATGTATAATTTCTTTAGTTTTATAAATAGTATTGTAGTTAATTTTATAAGTAAATATGTTAATTAGGAGGTAAATTTATGAAAGTTTTAATAACTAGGAGATTACCAGGGGATTATCATAAATTAGTTGCTAAAGATTATGAAATTATATTATGGGATAAAGATGAAGTAGTTTCAAGAGAGTTTTTATTAGATAATATAAGGGATGTTGATGGTATACTATGTTTATTAACTGATAAAATAGATAAGGAGGTAATTGATAAAGCTAATAAGTTAAAAGTGATAAGTAATTATGCAGTAGGATTTGATAATATAGATGTAGAGTATGCTATTTCAAGAGGAATAGTAGTTACTAATACACCAGGGGTTTTGACTGAAACGAGTGCTGACTTAGTTTGGGCTTTGATACTCTCTTCAAGGAGACATATAGTTAGTGCTGATAAGTTTTTAAGGGAAGGCAAGTTTAAAGGTTGGGATCCTAATTTATTTTTAGGGTATGATATTTATTCTAAAACTTTAGGTATAATAGGGTTAGGTAGGATTGGTACAGCAGTTGCTAAAAGAGCTAAAGGCTTTGATATGAAGGTTATTTATTATAATAAATCTCCTAAACCTGAAACTGAGCAATATTTATTAAAAGAATATAATTTAAAAGTAGAATATAGAGATTTGGAGAGTTTATTAAAAGAATCTGATATAGTTTCTATTAATACTCCTTTAAATAAAGATACATATCATTTAATAACTTATGAAAAATTAAAATTAATGAAAAGAACGGCTACGATTGTTAATACTGCTAGAGGACCTGTTATAAAGGAGGATGATTTGGTTAGAGCTTTAAAAGAGGGATTAATTTTTTCTGCAGGATTAGATGTTTTTGAATTTGAACCTCAAGTAAATAAAGAATTATTAGAATTAGATAATGTGGTTTTATTACCTCATATAGGTAGTGCTAGTTTTGAAACAAGACAAAAGATGGCTGAAATTGCTGTAAATAATTTGTTACTTGTTTTACAAAATAAGGAACCTCTTTACTCTGTTAATTATCACCAACTAAAAAATGCTATTTTATAAAAATGTATAGATTAATTAAATTAATTTAAATAAAGATGTTTAATATTATTAATTCTTTTTTTAAGTTTTTTTTTTAATTTTAAAGGCTCGGGGTTTAAAAAGATATATCCTTAGTTTTTTCTTATTTTTAATTACTTTTATTTTTCTTTTTTTAGTTATTTTTTATTACTTTAAGAAAATATTGATTATTATTATCATGTTTTTTTTGTTAATTTTTATATATTTATTTGGGCTTTATATTTTTTTGGTTAAATTTTTTAAAAATGAGGAAAATTTAAAGGAATATATAAGTGATAATTTTTTAATAAAGAGGGGTAAGGTAGTAGTTATAGGGGGAGGAAGTGGTATATCTAATATATTAAGGGGAATAAAAAATGAGTTTGATTATGTTGTTTCAATATCTACAGTAACTGATGATGGGGGGTCTACTGGTAAGATTTTAAAAATTTATGAAGATATTTTACCTGTTGGGGATCTAAGAAATTGTTTAGCAAGTTTATCTTCTAATGAAGTTTTACAAAAACTATTACAATATAGATTTGATAGAGGAGAGTTGGCGGGACATGCTTTAGGAAATTTTATACTTTTAGCTTTATATAAAATATCTAATAATAATCTTAGTTTAATGGGGGAATATATTAATAATATTTTTAAAATTAAGGGAGTAGTTTTACCTTCTGCTAAGAGAAGAGGTATTTTAGTAGCTTATTTATCTAATAATCAAGTTGTAAAGGGAGAAACTAATATTAATGAGTTTATTTCTTCTAATCCTGATGTTTGTATTGATAAAATATATTTAGAAGATTTAACTGATGAAGATGTTAATGAGCAAGCTATAGATAATATTTTAACAGCTGATATAATAGTAGTTGGTCCTGGAAGTTTGTATTCCAGTATATTACCTAATTTTTTATTAACCCCTATTTTGAATGCTTATAAAAACTCTAAAGCTACTAAAATTTATATCTCTAATATTATGAATCAACCTAATGAAATTAAACAATATAAGCTATCAAATTATTTAGAAATTCTAAAAAAATATGGATTATCTTTTGATTATATATTGTTTAACAATAAGCCTATAAAAAAAGATATATTGGATAAGTATTTTAATAAGGAAAAATTTTATAAAATTATTGAAAATGATTTGGATTTAGATTATTTGAATAAAAATAAAATAGTATTAATAGAAGGCGATTTTATAGATGATGAATCTGATTTAATAAGACATGATTCTTTTAAAGTTTCAAAAATAATTAAAAATATTTATTTAAGTAAAATACCTTAATTTAGTATACTACTAAAACGATATTAAATATTAATTAATCTCTAAAATTTTTATATTGTTATATTTTTTATATTGATTTTTAGAGGTTAATTTTTAGTTTGTATAGAATTATAAAGTAAGTAGTGTTTTTTATTATTTTTATTTTAATATAATTATTATTAATGTAAATTGTAGGAGGTAGAGGTAGTATGGGTGGTAAAAAGAAGATGAGTACTAAAAAACCAGGACCTGCTAAGTGTAGATATTGTAGGGGATTAATAGAAGGTGGTAAATTTGTTAAAATAGGTGGTAGAAAGTGGCATAGAGAATGTGCTTTAAAAGCTGGTAAAAAAATTCCAAGAGAATACGCTGAAATATAAAATTGAAGAAATTTATTTTTAGTAGTACTTTTATTAAATTTTAAGTATTTTATTATCTTATAAGGAGGAAGTGATTATGGTAATAAGGAATTTAACTTTGTTAGGGCATACTGCTAGTGGAAAATCATCTGTAATAGAATCGTTAGCTTTTATAAATAAAACAAATAAACAAGATATTCCTAATTCTTATGGTACTCCAAGTTTGATGGATGTAGATGAAGAAGAAAAAAGAAGAAAAACTACTACTTTAACTAAAGTTTTTCCTATTAAAACTAAAAATTATAAACTAAATTTAATTGATACTCCTGGTTTTAGTGATTTTATTGGAGAGATTTTAGGTGGGGTTTTTGCTTCTGATAACTTAGCTATAATTATAAACGCTTCTAACCCTATTGAAGTAGGTACTGAAAGATCATGGTTTATTGCTACTGAAAAAACTGATTTACCTATTATCTTTATTATTAATCATTTTGATAAAGAAAATCTTAATTTTGAAAATATTGTAAATCAATTAACTGAAAATTTTTCAAGTAGGATTATTCCTTTAACTGTTCCTATATATGAGTCTAATAGTTTTAAGGGATTAGTTGATGTATTAAATAAAAAAGCATACACTTTTTTTAATGAGGAATTAAAAGAAACAGAAGTCCCTTCAAATTTATCTAATTTAGTTAATTCTTATTATGAAAAGATAGCTGAGAGTGTTGCTGAAACTAATGAAGAGCTTCTAAACTATTATTTAGAACATGGAGAACTTCAATTTGATCAAATAATAAAAGGTTTAAAAGATGCTTATAATCAAAGATTATTATATCCTTTACTTACAATAAGTGCTAAAGTATTACCTTCTGTTAAATTATTAAATACTTATTTGGAAAAAATATTAATTAATTCTGATGAAAGAGTTATTAAGGATATAGAAGGAAAAGTGGTAAATAAAGATAATTTGAGTGCGTTAGTTTTTAAAACTATTTCTGATCCTTATAAAGGTAGAGTATCGTTTATAAGGGTTTTTACAGGTAAGTTAGTTAAAGATTCTACAGTCTTGAATGTATATAAGGATGAAAAAGAAAAGATAGGTTCTTTGGTTGAAGTTATTATTGATCAACATAATCCTATAAACGAATGTTTGGCAGGTGATATATGTGCTGTTTATAAATTAGAGAAAACTTTATCTGGAGATGTATTAAGTTCACTAAGCAATCCTGTTAAACTAAAAAGTATTGAATATCCTGAACCTTTATATGAAAAAGGATTAGAACCTAAAACTAAAGCTGATGAAGAAAAGTTATCTTCTGCTATTACTAGGATCTTAGAAGAAGATCCTACTTTTAAAGCTTTTAGGGATCATGATGTTAAACAATTTGTTATTTCTACTATAGGTGATGTTCATTTGGATTATATTATCTCTAAATTGAGAAATAAATATAAGGTTAATATAGATTTAACAGTAAGGAAGATACCATATTTAGAGACTATAAAAGGTAAGGCACAAGCTTTAGGTAAGTATATAAAGCAATCTGGCGGTAGAGGACAGTACGGAGTAGCTCATATAGAAATTGAACCTTTACCAAGGGGACAAGGGTTTGAATTTGTAGATAAGATCTTTGGTGGAGCTATTCCTAAGAATTTTATACCTTCTGTTGAAAAAGGAATAAGGAATGCTATGGAAGAAGGTATATTATCTGGTAATAAAGTGGTAGATGTTAGAGTAATTTTATTTGATGGTAAATATCATGAAGTAGATTCAAGTGATTTAGCATTCCAAATAGCGGGAGCTATGGCTTTTAGAGAAGCTATGTCTAAAGCTAATCCGATATTATTAGAACCTATTATGGAAATGGAAGTATTTGTACCTGATAGCTTTTTAGGAGATGTTATGGGATTACTTAATACTAAAAGAGCTAGAATAATAGGGATGGAAGCAAGTTATAGGAAGGGTTGGCAAGTTATAAAAGCTCAGGTACCTTGGATGGAAATAAGGGATTTCGCTGTAGAACTTAAATCTGCTACTCAAGGAAAAGCTAATTATACTTTAAAATTATCCCATTATGAAGAAGCTCCACCTCATATAGCTCAACAAGTTATTAATGAAACCAAAAAACAGCAGCAAACTGAAGTATCTTCCTAAAATATTTAAATTTAGTAAAAGAACGTTTTTATTTGCTTTTAGAAATAATTTTATTTGTAATTATTTTATATCATATTTGTAAAATTTTTAAAAGTGATTAAAAAGATGTTTTTTGATACTCATTGCCATTTAACAGATCCTAAATATAACGATAAAGATTTGGAATTGATATTAAAAAAAATCCAAGAGGATAATATTTTTTGTATTTCAATGGCAACAGATTTAAATGAAATAGAAAAACTTGAAATTTTATCGAGTAATAAGAATGTTTATTTTGGTTTTGGAATTCATCCTTATGAAGCTCATAAATATTACCCTATCTCTAAATATCAAGATTTACTAAAAAATAGTTTCTTAAAATATAAGCAAAATCAAAAATTGATTTTTATAGGGGAAGTAGGAATAGATTTATATAATCAAATAGAAACTAAGAATCAGCAGACAGAGGTATTTGAATATTTTGTATATTTAGCTAGTGAATATAATTTTCCATTAAGTATTCATACTAGGTCTGCTGAAAATGAAGTAATAAATATCTTAAAAAAATACGAATTAAAAAAGCATATTAAAGCAGTTTTTCATTGTTTTGTATCTGATAGTAAAGATATTTTAAACGAAATATTGAATAATAACTGGTATATAGGAGTAGGTGGGGTTATTACTTTTAAAAATAAAAAAAACGATTACCTAAGAGAAATATTGCTAAATATAGATCTAACTAACGTTTTATTAGAAACAGATAGCCCTTATTTAACTCCTGAGCCTTATAGGGGAAAAACTAATTATCCTTTTCATGTTAAAATAATATATGAATATATTTCTAATCTAAGAAAAATTGATTTAGAGGATCTTAAACAGACTATATTTAATAATTTAAAAAAGATAACCGATAATTTTTAGAAATTTAAATAATAATTATTTATTTTTTAAGAATTACTTTATAGAATTAATAATATCTGGTATTATTTCAGGATTAACTAGATTAGTGGTATCGCCTTTAACTTCTTTATAAATTAGTATATCTCTTAGAATTCTTCTCATAAGTTTAGCATTTCTAGTTTTAGGTATATCTTTTACTATATAAATTTCTTTTAAAGAAAAAGGTTTCCCTAATTTAGTAGTTATTGAGCTAAATAATTCTCTTTTTAATTCATTTATTTTATTTTGATCTTGTATATTGTTTTTCAATACAACAAATGCAACTGGTACATTACCTTTAAGTTCATCGGGGATTCCAACAACTGCTGATTCCTTTACTTCTGGATGTTCATTTAATATTGTTTCATACTCAGCAGGACCTATTCTTTTGCCTGCTATTTTTAAGGTATCATCTGCTCTACCAAGTATAAAAAAGAATCCATCATTATCTTTATAAGCTAAATCTCCATGGTACCATACATTTTCATATTTACTCCAATAAGTCTCTAAATATCTTTGGTGTTCATTTAAAAAAGTTTTAGCTAATCCTGGGTTATGGTTTTTTATAACCAAATATCCCTCTTCATTAGTTATGCTATTCCCATTTTCATCAAAAACATCTGCATCAATTCCAGGTACTGTAGTATTAAAACTAAGAGGTTTTATATCTTTTATATTAACATTACCTAAAATTCCTCCTGATATTTCAGTACCACCTGAATAATTTATTATTGGTAGTTTGTTTTTACATACGTTTTCAGAGGTCCATATCCAGCTGTTGTAATCCCATACTTCTCCGGTAGATCCTATAGCTTTTAATGAGGGCATATCTATTTCTTTTACCTTAGATTTATTAGAGATAGCTCTTATATATGAAGGAGATAAGCCTACTATATTTATATTATATTTTTTAGTTAGCTCCCAGATTATATCGATATTAGGGTAATCTGGAGAACCATTATATATAAATATGGTAGCTTTGTTAATAAGGGCACCAAATATTAACCACGGGCCCATCATCCACCCTATATCTGTTATCCACGTTATTATATCATTTTCTTTTATATCAAATATATGATACATATCTTGGGCAGATTTTATTGGGAAACCGGCATGATAATGAACTATTCCTTTGGGGTTACCAGTTGTACCAGATGTATATATTATCATTAATTCTTTATAACTATCAAACTCAGGGATATTTATATAAGGAGAACTATTTTTATAATCCTCAAAATTAATTATTTCTACGTTTTTAAATTTATTGTTTATTTTGGAATTCAGTTTATATTTATCAATAAGAAAAATTTTTTGTACTGAAGTATCATTTAAAGATTGAAATAAGATCTCTTCCATATTTATAAGTTTATTTCTTCTTAAATTATGTTTATATGAAATAATGTATTTAGAGTTACTGATTTTAAGTCTAAGATTAACAGCATCACTCCCGAATCCAGAAAATAAAGGTATTATACTAGCTCCTATTCTACTTAATGCTAAAATAGATAAAACAGACTCTAAAGATAAAGGCATAAATAATGCTACTTTATCATCTTCTTTTACACCATTATTTGCTAAAAAATTAGCTAATTTATTAACATTTTCTTCTAATTCTTTGTAATTTAGTTTATATTCATTTAGATTTTCATCTACTTCTATTACACTTATGGCTTCTTTATTAAGATTATCTAAGCAGTTAATTGATATATTCAATTTACCATTAATAAACCATTTTGTATCATATAATTTATCCCCTTTTTCTAAAATTTTTTCTGGAAATTTTAACCATTTGAAATTTATATCATTAAAGAATTCGGTCCAAAACCATTCGGGATCTTTTATTGATTTTTCTAAAAATTCCTCATAACTTAAGTTAAATTTATTTAATATTTTAGTGATATTTGAATTAGAGATTATATCATTTGTAGGTTTATAAACTATTGGCAAGTTTTCTATTATTTGCATAATTTTAAATAGTTTTTACCTTATAAGGCAAGTAAAGGTATGTTTATTCTGCCCCTTTACTTGGCAGAAAATATATTATTTAATTTAAATTTATTCATTTTGTTTATTACGTGTGTATCTAATATTTGATAGTTCATCTAAGAACTTATTTTCTGCTAGTTTTTGTTCAGCTAAATATTTTTGATATTCTTTTTCTTTTAATTTCTCAAAGCTTTTTCTTTCATTCATTTTTTCTTGTAATTTTTGTTTTTCTATTTCAACTTCTACTTTACATTTTTCTACAACTATTTTTTGTAGTTCTATATCTTTTTTTAGTTTTTCTAAGTAATCGCTAAAAGATTTAAAGAAATGAGCTTCATTGGCTTGTAATAACTTTATCTTAAATTCTTCTTTTTTATATTCTAATAAGTTTTCAAGTTTTTTTAATTTTTCTTCTTCATCTTGTAATTTTTTCATAGCTTTAGCAAATACTTTCTTTTGTTCTTCCTCTTCTTCTATTTTCATTTGTAATATTTTTTCTAATTTAAATTTAAAAGGTTTGGAATACATTTTAATAATTTCTTAAAAATTTTTTTTATTTTTTTAGTTTTTTAATTACTTTTTCTTCATAATCTGAAGTTATCTCTATCATTCTATTTATAGCATTTTCCAAGTTATCTTCTTCAAAAACCCCTTGCTTTAAAAAATTATTTACTTCATCTATTTTTTCTATAGCATAGTCTATTCTAGGATCGCTCCCTTTTTTATACATTCCTAAGGAAATTATATCTTCATTTTTTTTATAAGTTCCTAAAATTTCTCTCATAATAGAAGCTGCTTTTTGATGTTCTTTAGTAGTAATTTCTACAAATAATCTACTAACTGATTGTAGTACATCTATAGCAGGGTAGTGATTTAAGTGAGCTAGGGCTCTTGATAAAACTATATGACCATCTAATATACCTCTAGTTGTATCTGCAATAGGTTCATTCATATCATCTCCTTCTACAAGGACTGTGTATATAGCAGTTATGCTACCTGTAGGTGAAGTGCCTGGACGTTCCATTAATTTAGGTAATAATGCGAATACTGAAGGAGTATATCCTTTAGTAGATGGTGGTTCTCCTATAGCTAATCCTATTTCTCTTTGAGCCATAGCAAACCGAGTAACACTATCCATCATTAATAATACATCTTTTCCTTGATCTCTAAAGTATTCAGCTATAGCAGTAGCAACATAGGCAGCTTTTAATCTAACGAGTGCTGGGGTATCTGAGGTAGCTACTACTACTACTGATCTTTTTAATCCTTCTTCTCCTAAATCTCTTTCTATGAAATCTCTTAATTCTCTACCTCTTTCTCCTACTAGGCATAATACTGTCAAATCTGCTTGAGTAAATCTAGTTATCATTGATAGAGTAGTACTTTTACCAACCCCTGATCCTGCAAATATTCCTACTCTTTGCCCTTTTCCTAAGGTTAATAACCCATCTATTGCTCTTACTCCCATGGATAGCGGAGTTTTTATTCTTGGTCTTAAGAATGGATTGGGTGGATCATTGTATATGGGGTATTCTGTTTCATATTCTAAAGGGCCTTTACCGTCTATAGGATTACCTAGTCCATCTAATATTCTTCCTAAAATTTTAGGCCCTACTTTTACCATTAATTGCTTTCCCGTGGCTCTAACTTCACTACCTGGTGAAATACCAACTAATGAACCAATTGGCATTAATAATACTCTTTCATCTTTAAAACCTACTACTTCCGCTACTATTGGTTCTTGATATGAGCTTAAGGGATAGATATAGCAAATTTCTCCTACTTGACAAGGTGGTCCATCGCTTTCTATAACTAATCCTACAATCTGCTTAACTTTTCCATATACTTTTACTAAATCCTTCGGATTTATACTATCTATTAAGTTATTATATTTTTCTAAATTTAACATTTTTAATTTTTTTGATTTAATATGATTTAGTTTTATATTGTCTCTATTTTTATTTTAAGAAGTTTTAATTAAAATTCCTTTTTTGGATAATTTTTTAAATCCAGAAATAACTTTTAGAGGCTATTAATGATTTTAAATTATTATCTTTTTTAACTTTAAACCCTATATCTGATAATCTTTTTGATATTGTATGTAATAAATCTTTATTTCTGTATTTTTTTCCTACTTCTCCTACATAATGAAATAGTATTCCTTTAGGTTTTAGTAATTTATAAAAAGTGATATATAATTCATTTGAATATAGATTCCCAGTTTTGGGGGATAATTTAGGGGGATCATGGATAATAACGTCAAAATAATCTTCTATATTATTTTTAAGGATTTTTGTAGTATCTCCTATTATTAAAGTAATATTTTTATTAGTAAAAAGATCTTTGGAATATGGGTTAATCTTAGCTAATTTAATAACGAAAGGATCTATTTCAATAGTAATAACTTTGGCACCTTTTTGAGCTGCTTTTATTGCTGTATATCCAAATCCGCAACAAGTATCTAAAACCCTATATCCTCGTTTTATTTTTAAGGTTTCTATTTTTTGGATTATTTCATTTTCTACATTAGTTGTATGCATTCTTATACCATCTATTTCTAAAGATGGTGGAATAGTTGATAATATTCTATAAAACCTATTTTCAAAGAATACTAATGGAATTAAACCTTCTTCATTTATTAAATATAATAACTCTTCTTTTTTTGAATATTTCTTTATTGTATCATAATCTAATTTGAGATTTACTTGGGGAAAATATATTCCGTTTCTTTCTAAATATACTCTATATTGTTTATGAGTAGTATTTAAATCTAAATTCAATAAAATAAAATTATCTTTATTATTTTCTGAATTATCTAAATTATTTTTTATGTCTTTCACTAATTTTTTATCTGATGATTTAATATTTGATAATTTAATAAGAATTTCTTTTAATTGTTTTCCTGAAATAAACATTTTAGTATTTTATGTATTTTTATTAAAAATTATCTTTATTTGTTTCAATATTGGGTATGTTATTTATGTTTTTAATTTTGTTTAAATTGGCTAAATATTTTTGTAGGATAACAATAGCACTATAGTCATCTATATCTATAAAAAATGATTTTATAAAGCGAATTAATTTTGCTAACCAGTTTTTAGCTTCATTTATATATAATTTTCTAGCTTGAAAAGTGGTATTATGTTCGCTTATTATTTCTACTGATAAATTTTTACTGAAATTTTGTAGGGAATTTAAGGAATTTATTAAAAACAATATTTTTTTATATCCTGTTCCATTTCCTAAAACTATTTTAATTATTTCATATTCATTTATCATAGTTTGTATTACATCTAAGAAATTAAAAATTTTTGTTATATTTTTATAAATAATGGTATTATTTTTGGTATCAAGGATAGCAATACCGATTTTATAATTCCCTGGATCTATTCCTAAAATATATCTGTTTTTTTTCATAATTTATCTTAATTTATTTATATTCCATATTTATTTATATTCTATTATTTTTATTTTTAAGTTAAATTTGTTTGCAATATATATATCGTTTTCATTTATTAACAAAATTTTAAATTTTTGTTTATTTTTTATTAATTCTGCTTGATTTTTGACTTCAATAGCTGTATTTATTATATCTGCTAGTGATATGTTGCCACCTATTGTATTATCTGTTGGTATTTTCCCTTTTTTTATTAGCTCTTGTTGAATATTATTTAATTCTTGTATTATTAAAGTTATAGTTTGTTCTACATTTTCAGGATTAATTATTTCTATTTCTCCTAATATTGAATTCTTTTTTAAAATTAATTTATCCTCTAATAGGTATAGATTAACATCTACATATTCTCCTAAGAATATGTTTCTGCTTGCTAAAAATAACAATACATATTTTTTATCATTATTAGCGGATATTTTCTTTACTATATTTGATAATTGGTTTTTATCAATTCTAATTAAATTTGAATAGATTGTTTCCTTAGTTTGTTTTAGATTTAGATTATAGATATATTTTTGTTTAATATTTTCATTTGCTTCTTGAATTA